>NZ_CBDAHM010000007.1:0-314437 GCF_965195605.1 Leclercia sp. M-A074-M
GCGGCTGTAGCGCGGTGGTCCCACCTGACCCCATGCCGAACTCAGAAGTGAAACGCCGTAGCGCCGATGGTAGTGTGGGGTCTCCCCATGCGAGAGTAGGGAACTGCCAGGCATCAAATTACGTAATAAACCAGAACCATATCTGGTAATTACAAAAAATACGGTGGAGCGGTAGTTCAGTCGGTTAGAATACCTGCCTGTCACGCAGGGGGTCGCGGGTTCGAGTCCCGTCCGTTCCGCCACTTATTAAGAAGCCCTGAGCTCACACTCAGGGCTTTTTTCTTGCCTGCTGTTTGATTATTGCTGTAAACGCAAAAATCCTCTGCTTAATACGATCTTTTTTCACATATCCCCGCCAGAGATAATCCTCTTTATTAACAAACATGATGAAGAAAAGAGGAATTTCATGTCTATCCCTGCATTCGGTCTTGGCACTTTCCGCCTGAAAGACGACGTTGTTATCGCATCCGTTAAAACTGCCCTCGAACTGGGTTATCGCACGATTGATACCGCCCAAATCTACGACAACGAAGCCGCTGTGGGTCAGGCGATCGCAGAGAGCGGCGTACCGCGTAACGAACTTTTTATTACCACCAAGATCTGGATTGAGAACCTCAGCAAAGAGAAATTAATCCCAAGCCTGAAAGAGAGCCTGAAAAAGCTGCGCACCGATTATGTGGATCTGACCCTGATTCACTGGCCATCGCCGAACGATGCGGTGTCCGTTGAAGAATTCATGCAGGCTTTGCTGGAAGCTAAAACGCAGGGACTGACGCGCGAAATTGGTATCTCCAACTTCACTATCCCGTTGATGGAAAGGGCAGTTGCCGCAGTTGGCGCAGAAAATATCGCCACCAATCAGATCGAACTATCCCCTTATCTGCAAAACCGGCAGGTGGTGGAGTGGGCGAAGCAGCATGGCATCCATATCACTTCTTACATGACGCTGGCTTACGGTAAGGCTCTGAAAGACGAAACCATTCTGCGCATTGCTACCAGGCATAATGCCACCGCAGCACAGGTTATCCTGGCATGGGCGATGGGCGAAGGTTATGCAGTGATCCCGTCTTCAACCAAGCGTGAAAACCTGGCGAGCAATCTGCTGGCACAGGATCTGAAGCTGGATCTGGATGATAAAAAAGCGATCGCGGCGCTCGACTGCAACGATCGTCTGGTTAGCCCGGAAGGTCTGGCGCCGAAGTGGGACTAATCTAGCCCGCCCTCTGTACCCTGAACCCTCTCACAGCTCCTTCGGGAGCTGTTTTACATGCTCGCTCAGAAAATCAATAAAGGCCCGGATGCGGGTGCTTACCGCTCTGTCACTGTAATAAACCGCACTGAAGGGCATCTCTACCGGCAGGCGCTTGTCTGCCATCAGCTCGACTAACTCCCCCCGCGCAATCTCTTTATCAATCATATAATCCGACAGGCAGGCAATCCCATTTCCTTCAAGGCATAACTGTTTGAGCGTCTCGCCGCTGTTGGATGATAAACCGCAAACCACTTCATGCAGCTGGCCATCATGGCAGGCGAGAGGCCATGTATTAAGGGATACCGGCTCCGTAAAGCCCAGGCAGAGATGCTGCTTCAGTTCCTCTATCGTCTCAGGCTTGCCGAAGCGGGCAATATAGGCCGGGGAGGCGATGATTTTGCGATAACTGGTGAACAGAGGGCGTGCCCGCAGGCTGGAATCGGTCAGCGTCCCCGCGCGGATCGCCACATCCACCTTGCGCTCAATCAGGTTGATAAACGTTTCTGAAGAAACCAGAGAGAGCGTCATTTCCGGATAACGTTCGCGGAAAGGTTTAATTAAAGGCATCAGGAAATGCAGCACCACGGGCGTCGCCGCATCGATACGCAGAAGCCCGCGTGGCGTGCTGCGCGTCTCCATGATCTCTGTTTCTGCGGCGGCCATCTCCTGCAGAATAGACTGCACGCGGCGAAAATAGCGTTCGCCTTCTTCGGTCAGGCTCAGTTGCCGGGTCGTCCGGTTAAGCAGGCTGACGCCCAGCTTCATCTCCAGCTTTTTCACCGAGCGGCTGACGGCTGAATTAGCCTGTCCCAGCTGTTCTGCGGCACGGCTAAAACTGCCGCTCTCAACGACGGCGACAAATATCGCCAGCTCCTCAGACGTTGCTTTCATTGTTGCTTTATCCGCAAAATTGTATTGATACTTTGAGCATTTTTGTTATTTAAACACTGGCGCATACTCCGTGTCATCTTAATCCTGATGAGACGGAGTTATTTATGCCTCTGGCGCTACTTGCCCTGACGATCAGTGCCTTTGCAATCGGCACGACTGAATTTGTTATTGTAGGTCTGGTTCCTACCATTGCTGACCAACTTGCCATCTCGCTGCCTTCGGCGGGTTTACTGGTCTCTATCTATGCCCTCGGTGTGGCTATCGGCGCACCGGTACTGACCGCACTCACAGGCCGTCTGCTGCGTAAACAGCTGCTGATGGCGTTGATGGTGCTGTTTACCGCAGGCAACATCCTTGCCTGGCAGGCACCTGATTATACAACCCTGGTCATTGCCCGCCTCCTGACGGGGCTGGCTCATGGTGTCTTCTTCTCCATCGGCTCGACAATTGCGACGAGCCTGGTGCCGAAAGAGAAAGCGGCCTCTGCTATTGCCATTATGTTTGGCGGTTTAACCGTAGCCCTGGTGACAGGTGTACCGCTGGGCACCTTTATTGGGCAACATTTTGGCTGGCGTGAAACCTTCCTCGCGGTCTCTCTGCTGGGCGTGATTGCGCTGATTAGCAGTCTGGTGCTGATCCCGTCCACTATTCCGGGACGCGCGGCAGCGACGCTGCGCGATCAGCTGAAAGTGCTGACTCATCCTCGTCTGCTGATGATCTATGCCATTACGGCGCTGGGCTATGGCGGTGTGTTTACCGCATTTACCTTCCTGGCGCCAATGATGCAGGATCTGGCAGGGTTCTCACCGAGCGCAGTAAGCTGGATCCTGCTGGGCTATGGCGTTTCGGTGGCGATCGGCAATATCTGGGGCGGAAAGCTGGCCGATAAGCATGGCGCAGTCCCGGCGCTGAAAATTATCTTTGCTGCCCTGGTAGTGCTTTTACTGGTCTTCCAGTTCACCGCTTCCATACAGTATGCCGCGCTGGGTACGGTACTGGTAATGGGGATCTTCGCCTTCGGTAACGTACCGGGTTTACAGGTCTATGTCGTGCAGAAAGCCGAACACTATACACCCAACGCCGTGGATGTTGCTTCCGGTCTTAATATCGCCGCGTTTAATGTCGGTATCGCCCTGGGTTCCATTATTGGTGGGCAGACGGTCGAG
Source organism: Leclercia sp. M-A074-M (assembly GCF_965195605.1). NCBI lineage: Bacteria > Pseudomonadati > Pseudomonadota > Gammaproteobacteria > Enterobacterales > Enterobacteriaceae > Leclercia > Leclercia sp. M-A074-M. The sequence goes on from NZ_CBDAHM010000007.1 coordinate 3,310, forward strand.
CATTTTGGTCTGTCGCAAACGCCGTGGATTGGGGCGGTCATTGTTCTCGTGGCGTTTCTGTTGATTGGCCTGAGTGGTCGTCTGGATAAGCCCGCGCGCGTTACTCTCGGATAACTTTATGTAAGTACTTACCGACAAAACAGCTCAGCGGAATCTGAGTAACTCAGTAGTTTCTTAGTAATAGCGTTGAAAGTGTGAGCTGAAAACCCTATAACATTAGAACCCGCTCCTGTTTCTGGACGGGTTCAAGTTGATAGGGGTCGTTTCACACCGTGCGAAAAAATACCTATGCCATGCGTTATGTTGCCGGACAGCCAGCGGAGCGAATTTTACCTCCGGGGTCGTTTGCGAGCATTGGCCAGGCATTGCCTGCGGGTGCGCCTTTAAGCAGCGACGAAAAAATTCGGGTGCTGGTATGGAATATCTTTAAACAGCAACGCGCCGAATGGTTATCCGTCCTGCAGAATTTTGGTAAAGATGCTCATCTGGTGCTGCTGCAGGAGGCGCAAACCACACCTGAACTGGTCAGGTTTGCGACCACTAACTATCTCGCTGCTGACCAGGTGCCGGCATTTGTCTTACCCCAGCATCCGTCAGGGGTGATGACGCTCTCTGCCGCTCATCCCGTCTATTGCTGCCCACTGCGCGAGCGCGAACCGCTTCTGCGCCTGGCGAAATCCGCCCTGGTCACCGTGTATCCGCTGCCGGATACCCGGCTGCTGATGGTGGTCAATATCCACGCGGTTAACTTCAGCCTTGGCGTGGATGTCTACAGCAAGCAGCTGCTGCCTATCGGCGATCAGATTGCCCATCACAGCGGCCCGGTGGTTATGGCTGGCGATTTCAATGCCTGGAGCCGTCCGCGAATGAATGCGCTTTATCGCTTTGCGCGTGAGATGTCGCTGCGCGAAGTACGTTTTACCGATGACCAGCGGCGCAAGGCCTTTGGTCGTCCGCTCGATTTTGTCTTCTATCGTGGTCTGAACGTGAGTGAAGCCTCTGTGCTGGTCACTCGCGCATCCGATCACAATCCGCTACTCGTTGAATTCAGTCCCGGCAAACCTGAGAGATAGAGGTGCGTCAGGTCTGCCGTGGGGCAGGCCTGTACGGGTGCTGCCCTTTATTTTTCATCAACCGAAGGACAGCAAAATGACAACACAGTCCCATCATGACAACGTAGAAAAACAGTTTGGCTCTCAGGCTAAGGCCTACCTCACCAGCGCGGTTCACGCATCCGGGCGCGATTTGCAGCGTCTGGCTGAACGTCTGGCTGATTTTCCGAAAGCCAGCATCCTTGATTTAGGCTGCGGGGCAGGTCATGCCAGCTTTGTAGCAGCGCAGCAGGTGGCTCAGGTGACGGCATATGACTTATCCAGCCAGATGCTGGAGGTGGTTGCCGCCGCAGCCAGCGAGAAGGGGCTGAATAATATTGCCACCCGTCAGGGCTATGCAGAATCATTACCCTTTGACGATGAAATGTTTGATATTGTGATCAGCCGCTACTCGGCGCACCACTGGCATGACGTCGGCCAGGCGTTGCGCGAAGTTAAGCGGGTGCTGAAGCCGGGTGGGCTGGTTATCATCATGGATATCATGTCGCCGGGTCATCCGGTACGTGATATCTGGTTACAGACGGTGGAAGCGTTGCGGGATACCTCGCATGTCCGGAACTACTCCAGCGGCGAGTGGTTGTCCATGTTCACCGATGCCGGGCTGATTGCACAATCGCTGCAGACTGACAGATTAAGGCTGGAGTTTTCTTCGTGGATTGCGCGTATGCGCACCCCAGAGGCATTGAGTCAGGCGATCCGGTTGTACCAGGAGAGTGCCTCGGCCGAGGTCAAAGCCTACTTTGAGCTGCAGGAAGAGGGCTCCTTTACCAGCGATACCCTCCTGGCTGAAGCCCAAAAGGCGGGATAAACAAAAAAGGCACCGAGGGGAATCGGTGCCTTTTTACATCAGGTCTCTGAAATCAGGAATCCGGTGTGGCGTTGTTTTTTACAAACAACGTTATCCGGTCGCCAGGCTGCAGATTATCCGTATCGCTGTTCCAGCGCATCACATCTTTGATGTTTACGCCGTGACGCTTGGCAATACTGGAAAGCGAATCGCCTTTTTGTACGCGATAGGTAATGCTATCGCTATTATTGGCGAGACGCTGCGCGCTGTTACCCGCGCCAATCGTCAGGTTCTGACCCACTTTCAGGGTAGAGCCACGCAGCTTGTTCCACTGCTGCAGATCTTTCGTGCTCACGCCAAGACGTGAAGCAATGCCTGAAAGCGTATCGCCTGTACGTACCCGATAGCTACGGCTATTTAACGGTGTGTTATCCGCAATCAGCGTAGACTGAACCGCTGCAATCTCACCCGACGCTAACGATACCCGTAACTGTTCAGCGTGTTTCTGCGGCACCAGAACGTATTTTGGTCCGCTGGTACCTAACGTAGAGCCCTTCACACCTGCGTTGAAGGCTTTCAGTTTGGTCACCGAGATACCTGCCATATCCGCAACCTGTTTCAGTTCAACAGGGTTGTTGATACGCACTTTCGCCAGCGCACGACTTTCGTCGGAGGTTGGCAGCTGCACGCCGTACTGTTTGCTGTTTTTGAAGATTTCACTCAAAGCCAGCATTTTAGGTACGTATAATTTGGTTTCCCGTGGCAGTGGAAGCGACCAAAAGTCGGTAGGTTTACCCCGTGCTTTATTCGCTTTCATTGCCTTCAGTACACGACCCTCACCGCTGTTGTACGCAGCGACAGTCAGCAGCCAGTCACCGTCGAACATCTTGTTCAGACGTTGCATCATATCGAGAGCGGCAGTCGTCGAGGCGACCACATCACGACGCGCATCGTAGTTGCGGGTCTGTTTTAAACCATAATTGCGCCCTGTGCTCGGTATGATCTGCCAAAGACCTGCGGCCTTGGCGCCAGACGTTGCGTGTGGGTCAAAAGCGCTCTCCACTATGGGTAGTAGTACCAGTTCCATGGGCATGTTACGTTTCTTAACTTGCCCTGCTATCCAGTACATATACGGCTCTGCCCGTAAAGTTACATCGTGGAGATAGCTCTTATTGCTTAAATACTTCTGTTTCTGTTCGCGAATCCGGCTGTTTTCCGGAATTCCCATCTTTAGCTCGTCACCAATAGAGACCCACAAGTCTTGATCCTGTGCGAAGGACGTCCCATCGTCTGCCCATCGCGATTGACTTGTGAACTTCCCTGCTTCCCCTTGACCAGCTGCAGAAAGGCTCTGTGCGTGCTGTTGTACGTTGCCAGTGTTCTGTGACGACTGGCAACCCACAAGCAGGACAGAGGCGAGTAATATCGCTTTTGCCTTCATGTGTGTGTCAATAGTTGCTTAAAAGACGAGCGATGATAACGACGAATAGTTAAAAAGGCAACATGCAATTGTCAGAAGTCATCTTTCTTTGCCCTTAACCACGCGAAACAATCCTCAGGTTGTAACATATTTGTTTCTTCTTTAATTTTATTAACTAAATCAATGTCATTTGTTCTAAGAAATAAATTAATTTTACGTTCATTTTTCAGAATTACGGGCAGTGTTTTTTGGTTTTTTGCACGTAACTCATTCACTTTGCGGTAATAATCCTGAATCGCACTATCCTCAGGCAGAACGTGCATCGCAAACTTCATATTCGCTAAAGTGTATTCATGTGCGCAACAAATAAGGGTATCGTCGGGGAGAGCGTTAATTTTCTGGAAGGACTGGTACATCTGGGCTGGAGTGCCTTCGAAGAGTCGTCCGCAGCCACCAGAGAACATTGTGTCCCCACAGAAAAGATAAGGGAAGCTAAAGTACGAAATATGTCCAGAAGTGTGACCCGGTGTTGCAATTACAGAAAATTCCAACGTAAGAATGAGGATCTTTTCGCCATCTTTTACTACGCGCGTAGCCCCCTTATCTTGTGTCTCAGCAGGACCGTATACCACAAGATGCGGAAATTTTGCGCAGAGTGCCGCCACGCCGCCCACATGGTCATGGTGATGATGCGTGAGCAGAATGGCTTCCGGCTGCCACTGGTTTTGCTCGATGGCGTTTAACACCGGCTCCGCCTCGCCAGGATCGACAATCACGCAACGACCCTCATCATTGCTTAAAACCCAGATGTAATTGTCCTGAAAAGCAGAAATACTGTTAAGATTCATACATTACCTCTCATAGCGTGGCGGGTGTTTTGATGAAACCGGCAAGGATACCTCAGATTGTTACCGCACCGAAACACTGGGCGGAGTTGCCCTGGGGTGAATACTATCGTGAAGCGCTCGAGTTACAGCTTAAGCCCTGGTTTGCGAAAATGTATGGTTTTCACCTGCTTAAGATTGGCAATCTGAGCGCGGAAATCAACTCTGAAAGCTGCGCCATCTCGCATCAGGTCAATGTTTCGCTGGGCGGGGAACCCGTTCAGGTGAAGGCCAATCCGCTGCAGCTCCCTTTTGCCGAGAAGTCCGTTGATGCGTGCCTGTTGGCACATTTGCTGCCCTGGTGCGATGACCCGCACCGTCTGCTGCGGGAAGCCGATCGGGTTTTGATTGATGATGGCTGGCTGGTGATTAGCGGCTTTAACCCGATGAGTCTGATGGGGCTGAGAAAGCTGGTGCCGGTGCTGCGTCGCACGCCACCCTATAACAGCCGCATGTTCACGCTGATGCGCCAGCTGGACTGGCTCTCGCTGCTCAATTTTGAGGTGATGCACCAGAGCGGTTTTCAGGTGATACCCTGGACGCGGCAGGGCGGGAAGTTACTCAGCACCCATTTTCCGGCGCTGGGCTGTATGCAGCTAATTGTGGCGCGCAAGAGAACCATCCCCCTGACGCTCAATCCGATGAAATCAGGCAAAGCCAAGACCCAATTGCGCCCCGCTGTAGGTGCCACGCGGCAGTACCGGAAGCCCTGATCAGGCTTCCGGTTTATACCCCACATCGTCATGCTGCGGATTGAGCGCAGCAGCGCGCGCCAGTTCGTCGCAGCGTTCGTTTTCGGGATGTCCGGCGTGGCCTTTCACCCATTCCCACTGGATTTTATGCTGGCTGAGCGCCGCATCCAGGCGTTGCCAGAGATCGACATTCTTCACCGGTTTTTTGTCCGCGGTTTTCCAGCCGCGTTTTTTCCAGTTGTGGATCCACTGGGTGATCCCCTGGCGTACATACTGGCTGTCGGTACTCAGCACAATATCGCAATGCTCTTTCAGTGCCTCAAGAGCCACAATCGCGGCCATCAACTCCATGCGGTTGTTGGTGGTCAGGCGAAAGCCTTCATTGAAAGTTTTTTCGTGCTGTCGATACCGCAAAATGGCGCCGTAACCCCCTGGGCCCGGATTGCCGAGGCACGAGCCATCGGTGTAAATCTCTACCTGTTTACGCATCCTGGCAGACATCCTGTAATAAAAACGGTAAGTCTGACATAAATGGTCTTCCTCGGCACGGCAAAATAAAGTCCGCGTGAATTAGCCTTTGAACGCCAGGTCAGGTTGATTACAATGTCATCGTTAATAAGAACAGGCTGACAGAATGAGTATTGCAGACACACATAACGCCGACAGGATCATCGTTCTCGATACCGAAACGACGGGTATGAACCAGATCGGTGCTCACTATGAAGGGCATAAGATCATCGAGATCGGTGCGGTAGAGGTGGTTAACCGCCGTCTTACCGGCAATAACTTTCACGTTTACCTGAAGCCAGACCGGCTGGTGGACCCGGAAGCCTTTGGCGTTCACGGTATTGCAGATGAGTTTCTGCTCGATAAACCTACCTTTGCCGACGTTGCCGATGAATTCATCGACTACATTAAAGGCGCCGAGCTTGTCATTCATAACGCCTCGTTCGATATCGGCTTTATGGATTACGAATTCAGCAAGCTCAACCGCGGCCTGCCGAAAACAGACGCCTTCTGCAAGGTCACTGATAGCCTGGCGATGGCAAGGAAGATGTTCCCCGGCAAGCGGAACAGCCTTGACGCGTTGTGCTCGCGCTATGAGATAGATAACAGCAAACGAACGCTACACGGGGCACTGCTCGATGCCCAGATCCTGGCGGATGTTTATCTGATCATGACGGGTGGCCAGACCGCCCTGGCGTTTAATGCCGATAACGAGGCGCAGCAAGAGTCCGGCGAGAGCGAAATTCAGCGCATTATTCGTAAGTCCAGCGCGCTGCGCGTTATACTTGCGAGTGATGAAGAGTTAATGGCGCATGAATCCCGTCTGGATCTGGTGCAGAAGAAGGGCGGAAGCTGCCTCTGGCGAGGCTAAAAGCCGCTGAAATGCTGGTAAAATAACCGTTTGGATCGTTTTTGCAGCAAACGATTCAAAAGCAGAGAAAAAGCATTGACGGGATCGAGGGTAAACCGTAATATCTGCCTCGTTCCCAAGGGAACACAGCGGAGCGGTAGTTCAGTCGGTTAGAATACCTGCCTGTCACGCAGGGGGTCGCGGGTTCGAGTCCCGTCCGTTCCGCCACATTCAGGCCCATGTTAGCAATAACATGGGCCTTTTTTCGATCTCTGTTTTTGTGCAACTTTCCCCAGCAACATCTTCCGTCTGGCTTATGCCGTTGAGCCTGAAAATGCCCAGGTTCCGTTATCCTCATTCAGCGTATTCGCAACGATAGACTCCTCCTTATCTTTTTCCGGCCTGCATAAATAATAAATTCAACAACGCTCCAGTCGCCCAACCGGTTAACGGGAAAAAAGAAGAGGTTAAAAATGGTCTGCGTTCTTCTATTAAGGGGCAGGGCAATATCCTATTTTGCGGAGAAGAATTTCATTGTTAAACCCGGCGCAGGATTAAAGCAGGGCAGGGCGAATGATTTCTGGACGCATGGCTTCAAAGGACGCCAGGTTATTACGTTTTAGAGGACAAGGATATGCAAACTTCTTCCGTTATTCCCACACGTTACGATCGCTTTTCTCGCCTTTTACACTGGGTGGTTGCAGCCGTCATTATCTACGCCATGTGCATGGGCTACATTCTTCACGCGCTGGAAGGGACCCGTTGGTTTACCTTTTTTTCTGTGTTGAATATGTCGCTTGGCACCATTGCAACGCCAATCATGCTGGTGCGTTTTGTCTGGCGCTTCTTTCGTCCTTCAGTGCCTTATCCGGCAACGGTGGCGGGGCGGAAAAAGCAGATGGTGGTTTTTATCCATGAGCTGTTTTATCTGACCATTATGTTGGTGCTGGCCAGCGGCTTCCTGATGCTGCACAAAGATTACAGCCTGTTTGGGCTGCTGCCGATTACTCATCCGATTAACACGATTGAAGTTAATGAATTCTTCTTTAAAGTGCATCGCGTTAGCTGCATTTTACTGGGCCTGATTCTGCTTGGGCATGTCGCGGCGGTAATCAAATATACCTTCAAGGGACAGCGCGAAATCCTGCAACGCATGCTGTAAGAAAAAGACTGACGCCTTTCATTAGATGAAGTAACAAACAGCAGAGCCGCACCGCTCCTGTCCCTTTATGCCGATGAGGTGAGGGGACAGGGACAGTGCGGCTTTACCCTTCAGTCAATACTAAACGGATCCGCATCCTGCCAGGCAGGAAACTTCTCCCGGTACTCCCTCAGCGCGGTCAGCGACAGCTCGGCATCAATCCGGGTTGCATGATGCGGCTCAGCGGTGGCAATAATCTCACCCTGCGGGTTGATCACCCGGCTGTCGCCCCGGTAGTGATGCCCGTTGCCGTCAGTACCGACCCGGTTGCAGCCAGCGATATAGGCCTGGTTCTCAATCGCACGTGCCGTCAGCAGCGCCTGCCAGTGGAGAGAGCGGGGCGCCGGCCAATTGGCGACGTAGATCGCCAGGTCGTAATCATCGCGGTTACGGGACCACACCGGGAAACGCAGGTCGTAACAGACCAACGGCAGAATGCGCCAGCCGCGCCACTCAAAGACAACCCGCTCGTTACCCGCTTCATAGTGCTGGTGCTCGTCCGCCATGCGGAACAGATGGCGCTTATCGTAGAAGTGCACCTTGCCCTCGGGCTCCACCAGCAGAAAACGGTTCACCGGTCCGCGTTCGGTCTGCAACGCTGCGCTGCCAGCGATTAACGCCTGGGTTTGTTGCGCTCTGGCCTGCATCCAGGCAACCAGCTCGTCCTGCGGCAGGGACTGCTTAGCCGCCTCCATGGCGAAGCCAGTGGTGAACATCTCGGGCAGGATAATAATATCCCGTCCGGCGATCCCTTCCAGCTGACGATCAAAATGGCGCAGGTTGGCCGGACCATCCATCCACACCAGCGGTTGTTGCAAAAGCGTAATCTTCAGACCAGGCACAGTTAAGACTCCTCGAATAACCCCATTTTGACACTGTAGCACGACAAACAGAGAAACGGGTGGCAATAAAAAACCCCGCACGAGGCGGGGTTTTGGCGGGCTGAAATGGCTTACGCAGCTTCAGGTTTACGCACGATCTCTTTCAGCTTTACCGGCTGTGTCGCCAGCTCTTCAGCGTCAAAATCATCAACGTTAATACTGCGCAGACGGCTCTCTTCGGCTTTAATCAGCAGGTCCGCTTCATCTTTGGTGATGATGCCGCCCGCCAGCGCCTCTTTAGCCAGCTCGTTCAGGCGGGTGAAGGGCAGGTTTTTACCCAGTTGCTTGCAGATCTTCTGGTGAATCGGGTCGGCCGCCATCACATCCAGCAGCGCCTCTTCCAGCAGACCGACCGGGTTATGCTCGCTTGGGGTCAGATACTGACCGCGGCCAATACGGGAGCGGGTTGCGCTCGGTACCTGCAGGATCTTCGCCACTTTATGATCCAGCTTATCGGACGGGGCCAGATAGTGACGACCGGTCGGGAAGATCACCACGCGCAGGGCGCCTGCCACAAAGCGGTTCGGGAAGTTGGCCAGCAGATCGTCGATGGCTTGTTCCGCCTGATACAGCGCATCCTGCACGCCCCAGTGGACCAGCGGCAGGTCCGCTTCATGACGGCCTTCATCGTCATAGCGTTTCAGTACCGCCGAGGCGAGGAAGATCTGGCTCAGCACATCACCCAGTCGGGCGGAGATGCGTTCCCGGCGTTTCAGGCTACCGCCCAGCACCGCCATTGACACGTCAGAGAGCAGCGCAAGGTTGGCACTCAGACGGTTCAGATGCTGGTAGTAACGACGGGTCGCGTCGCCGGTTGGCGTGGCGCTGGTCAGGCCGCGGGTCAGGCCCAGCCACAGGCTGCGCATTTTATTGCTACCGACATGGCCGATATGTTTAAACAGCAGTTTATCGAAGGCATCCACGTCGTTGTTCTGCGCGGCGGCCATCTCTTCCAGCACGTATGGATGGCAGCGGATTGCCCCCTGACCGAAGATCATCATGCTGCGGGTCAGAATATTCGCCCCTTCAACGGTGATGGCAATCGGTGCGCCCTGATAGCCACGTGCCAGGAAGTTACCTTCACCCAGCATAATGCCTTTACCGCCGGCAATATCCATCGCATCAATGATCGACTGCTGGGCACGGTGGGTACAGTGGTACTTCACGATGGCGGACAGCACGGCCGGTTTTTCACCCAGCATGATGCCATAGGTAATTAAGGAAGCGGCGGCATCCATCACATAGGCGTTACCTGCGATACGGGCCAGCGGCTCCTCAATCCCTTCCATCTTACCGATAGAGATTTTGAACTGACGGCGGATGTGGGCGTAAGCGCCAATCCCCATTGCCACCGATTTCAGACCGCCGGTTGAGTTCGACGGCAGGGTAATACCACGGCCAACAGACAGACACTCAACCAGCATACGCCAGCCCTGACCGGCCATTTTCGGGCCGCCGATGATGTAATCGATCGGCACAAAGATATCCTGACCGCGGGTCGGACCGTTCTGGAACGGTACGTTCAGCGGGAAGTGGCGACGACCAATCTCCACGCCAGGTGTGGTGGTCGGGATCAGCGCGCAGGTGATACCCAGATCCTCTTCGCCGCCTAACAGCTTGTCCGGGTCGGAGAGTTTAAAGGCCAGACCGAGCACGGTGGCGATAGGTGCCAGCGTAATGTAGCGTTTGTTCCAGGTCAGACGCATACCCAGAACTTGCTCACCCTGCCAATCGCCCATGCAGACCACACCCGTATCGGGGATAGCGCCCGCATCGGAACCCGCTTCCGGGCTGGTGAGTGCGAAGCAAGGGATTTCCAGACCACGGGCCAGGCGCGGCAGGTAGTGATTTTTTTGCTCTTCAGTACCGTAATGTTGCAGCAGTTCGCCTGGGCCTAATGAGTTAGGTACACCGACGGTGATCGCCAGGATCCCGGAGACGCCGGACAGTTTTTGCAGCACCCGAGCCTGGGCATACGCAGAGAACTCCAGCCCGCCGTACTCTTTCTTGATGATCATCGCGAAGAAGCGATGCTCTTTTAAAAATGCCCACAGCTCCGGCGGCAGATCGGCCATCTCATGGGTGATCTGGAAGTCGTTCGCCATCCGGCAGGCTTCTTCAACCGGACCGTCAATAAACGCCTGCTCTTCAGCAGTCAGGCGCGGCTGCGGATAGTTATGCAGCTTTTTCCAGTCAGGGTTGCCCTGGAACAGCTCGCCTTCCCACCAGGTGGTGCCCGCGTCGATCGCCTCTTTTTCGGTACGCGACATCGGCGGCATCACCTTACGGAAACCACGGAAGACCGGGGCAGAAATCAGGGATTTACGCATCGAGCGCACGTTGAACGGCACCAGGATAATTGCCAGCGGAACCAGCACCCAGATGTTCCAGATGCCGGTCACGCCAAGGGCAGCGGTCCAGGCCAGTAAGATAAGACTGCTCAGCATTAAGCTGACCCGGTGATAGAACAACACCCCGAGCAGAACAACGGTTAACAGAATACTTAAAATCATCATAAAGAATTGCTCCCTGTCTTGTAGGAGGTCTGACCACTTGTGATGATATGGTTGTAGTGGATGTTATTTCTTTTAGCAATGCATTCACAAAATAATTACAACCTGGTTCACATTGTTCAGGTTTTACCCGGCACAAAAACGCAAAACGCCCGACGATTCCCATGGCTTTAGCTTCTCGCTTTTACCGCTATCCGGTAAACTTGCTCTGTTATTTCATCAATACTGAAGGATTATCCTCATGTACCAGGATCTTATTCGTAACGAACTGAACGAAGCGGCGGAAACGCTGGCCAACTTTCTGAAAGATGAAGCCAATATCCACGCTATTCAGCGCGCGGCGGTCCTGCTGGCCGACAGCTTTAAAGCGGGCGGTAAAGTGCTCTCCTGCGGCAATGGTGGTTCACATTGTGATGCCATGCACTTTGCCGAAGAGCTGACGGGGCGTTATCGTGAAAACCGTCCGGGCTACCCGGCGATCGCGATCTCTGACGTCAGCCACATCTCCTGCGTGAGCAACGACTTTGGTTACGATTATGTCTTCTCCCGCTATGTTGAAGCGGTAGGGCGTGAAGGGGATGTCCTGCTGGGGATCTCCACCTCCGGCAACTCCGGCAACGTCATCAAAGCCATTGAAGCGGCTCGTGAGAAGGGGATGAAAGTTATCACCCTCACCGGCAAAGATGGCGGCAAAATGGCAGGCACCGCAGATATCGAAATTCGTGTGCCTCACTTCGGTTACGCTGACCGTATTCAGGAAATTCATATCAAAGTGATCCACATCCTGATCCAGCTGATTGAAAAAGAGATGGTTAAGTAAGACTTCGCTGGGGGGTGAGCGCCCCCCGCTGTTGTGGAGGTGAGATATGTGCGAACTGCTCGGGATGAGCGCCAATGTGCCAACCGATATCTGCTTTAGTTTCACCGGACTGGTGCAGCGCGGTGGAGGAACCGGGCCGCATAAAGACGGCTGGGGTATCACCTTCTACGAAGGAAAAGGCTGTCGCACGTTCAAGGACCCACAACCCAGCTTCAACTCCCCCATTGCCAAACTGGTGCAGGACTATCCGATTAAATCCTGCTCGGTGGTGGCGCATATTCGCCAGGCCAACCGCGGTGAAGTGGCGCTGGAAAATACCCATCCGTTTACCCGTGAGCTGTGGGGCCGTAACTGGACCTACGCGCATAACGGGCAACTTACGGGCTATAAGTCGCTGGAGACCGGTAATTTTCGCCCGGTTGGTGAAACCGACAGCGAAAAGGCCTTTTGCTGGCTGCTGCATAAGCTGACCGAGCGCTATCCGCGCACGCCGGGCAACATGACCGCGGTCTTTAAATACGTGGCCTCGCTGGCGACGGAGCTGCGGGAGAAAGGGGTCTTTAATATGCTGCTGTCGGACGGGCGGTATGTGATGGCGTTCTGCTCGACGAACCTGTTCTGGATCACCCGGCGGGCGCCGTTCGGCGTGGCAAAACTGCTGGATCAGGATGTGGAAATCGATTTTCAGACCGAAACCACACCCAACGATGTGGTCACGGTGATCGCCACTCAGCCGCTGACGGGCAATGAAGCCTGGCAAAGAATCATGCCAGGCGAGTGGATCTTATTTTGTCTGGGGGAGCGCGTAGTTTGACGCCAGCTGTGGCTGGACGACTTCGTGGCTCAGCGGCTTGCTGACCACATAACGTCCATCCACCACCGAAACGGTCGGCGGCTTGTGCGTCTGCTGGAAGTAGTCATAACCCGGCTTCAGCTGTTTCCAGAAATCGGCGTAGTATGAGCTCTTGTGACGCTGCATATTGGCATCGGTCATGCGGAACGGATAGATGCTGACCTGCACCGCAGACTGGCCAAAGACCAACGCGCCAGTTACAAACTGGAAGATCTCATCAATACCGCTGTCGGTCATGGCGTAGCAACCCACTGACACACAGGCACCATGAATCATCAGATATTTACCGTCATAGCCGTGCGCACGGTCAAAGGCATTGGGGAAACCAATGTTGATCGCTTTATAGAAGCGACTGTCAGGTTTTAGCTGGTTACGCTGAACGCTGTAGAACCCCTCCGGGCTTTTGAAATCGCCCTGACGCTGTTTCGGGCCAAGGCCACCGGAGTAGTTGCAGATTTTATAGCTGTCGAGCAGCTGATACGTCTCACCCATCTTCACGAACAGGTCTAACGTGCGCTCTTCCTTATAGATCTGGATATAGACCGGAGAGCCCATCAACTGCTGTTTGTATTCTTTGCTAATCGGCGTTGTTGAGCTGTTGCTGCTGAGCAGCCCGGCAAACGAAACGCACGGAATAAGAAGCATCGCAATGAACAATGCGATTTTACGCATACTACATGTTCCTTGATAAAACCTAACCAACTTGCCAGGACGGCAAAAGAGACCCGAAATCAGATTAATCTGCATTAGGAGCGCTCACATTAGCACCACTGCATTTTTTCGCAAGCGTCAGCGCGTCGGTTTACAAAATAGTTCTCCTTATAACCTGGATTGGCCGTGCTGGCATTGAGAACTTTGCGTAATCGGTCGCATTTTAGCACCCGCCGCTGCGTTATCGCTGCCGCCTGATTGGCAGAAATGGTACACTCCCCGCGTCTTACGACCGAAGGTGAAGAAAGGATGCTTTTCTCAGGGTCAGCCACGATCCTGCATGTAACATGAGTGAGCGTTCACCGCCTTTCTTCTCCTGTGAAACGACTTCTGACTCGTCCGGCTATCTGGCCGGAACGATTTTTCATGGATAACAACTAACACTATGATTAGAATCAGAAAAGGACTTGATTTGCCGATTTCTGGCATTCCCGATCAGCAGATTTCGCCCTGTCCGATGCCTCGCCATGTTGCGCTTCTGGGGGACGATTACGTGGGCATGCGCCCCACGATGCTGGTACAGGAAGGCGACAGCGTCATCAAGGGGCAGCCGCTATTCGAGGATAAAAAAAATCCTGGGGTCTTCTTTACCGCACCCGCCAGCGGGACGGTAGTCGCTATTCATCGTGGCGAACGCCGGGTACTACAGTCGGTGGTGATCCGCATCGAAGGTGAGGGTGAGCGCGAGTTTACCCGTCACGATGCGACGGCGCTCGCCACCCTTACCCGTGAGGCTGTGCAATCCCAACTGCTGGAGTCGGGACTGTGGACGGCATTTCGTACCCGCCCCTTCAGCAAAACCCCGGTGCCCGGCACCGTCCCGGCAGCCATTTTTGTCACCGCCATGGACACCAACCCGCTCTGCGCCGACCCGCAGCCGCTCATTCTGGCGCAGCGTCAGGCATTTGATGCCGGGCTAACCCTGCTCACGCGTCTGACGGAGGGCAAAGTGCATGTCTGCCAGGCAAGCGGCGGCAAACTGGGCGGACACCCGCAGGGGCAAGTCACCTTTAATACCTTCGCCGGGCCGCATCCGGCAGGGCTTGTGGGTACGCACATCCATTTCCTGGAGGCGGTGAGCCTGACCAAACAGGTCTGGCATCTGAACTATCAGGACGTTATCGCTATCGGCAAGCTGTTCACTACCGGCCAGCTTTGCACCGAGCGGGTTATCGCCCTGGGCGGCCCGCAGATGCGCCATCCGCGCCTGGTACGCACCTGCCTTGGCGCAGACATCAACGAGCTGCTGGTGGACGAAACCCTGGAAGGTGAAAACCGTCATATTTCGGGTTCTGTACTGAGCGGCAGACATGCCGTCGGGGTGCAGGCGTACCTCGGGCGCTTCCATTTGCAGGTCAGCGTGGTGAAGGAAGGGCGTGAGAAAGAGCTCTTTGGCTGGGTGATGCCGGGCAAAGAGAAGTTCTCTATCACCCGTACGACGCTGGGCCATTTCCTGCGCAACAAGCTGTTCAACTTCTCCACCGATACCAACGGCGGCGAGCGGGCGATGGTGCCTATCGGCAACTACGAACGGGTGATGCCGCTCGACATCCTGCCGACCGTGCTGCTGCGCGATCTGCTGGCGGGTGATACTGACGGTGCTCAGGCGCTGGGCTGTCTGGAGCTGGATGAAGAAGATCTGGCGCTCTGCACCTACGTTTGCCCCGGCAAATATGAATACGGACCGGTGTTGCGCGAGGTGTTAACCCGCATTGAGCAGGAAGGATAACTGATGGGCCTGAAACATCTCATTGAAAAACTGGAGCCGCATTTTACTCACGGCGGCAAGCTGGAAAAGTACTACCCGCTTTTTGAAGCGACCGCGACGCTCCTGTATACGCAAGGGCAGGTGACGAAAGGGGCCGCGCACGTGCGCGACGCCATCGATCTCAAACGTATGATGATCCTCGTCTGGTTCGCTGTGTTCCCGGCGATGTTCTGGGGCATGTACAACGTCGGTCTGCAAACCATCCCCGCGCTTAACCATCTGTACGATGCGCAGCAACTTCAGCAGGTTATCGC
This sequence comes from Leclercia sp. M-A074-M, assembly GCF_965195605.1. Taxonomy (NCBI): domain Bacteria; kingdom Pseudomonadati; phylum Pseudomonadota; class Gammaproteobacteria; order Enterobacterales; family Enterobacteriaceae; genus Leclercia; species Leclercia sp. M-A074-M. The sequence goes on from NZ_CBDAHM010000007.1 coordinate 18,563, forward strand.
TGGCGACTGGCACTACCGGCTGGCGCAGACGCTGGGCGTGAGCTTTGCGCCTGATGCCGGCTGGATCAGCATGATGACGCTGGGGGCGGTCTACTTCCTGCCCATTTACATGACGGTCTTTCTGGTCGGCGGCTTCTGGGAAGTGCTGTTTGCCATCGTGCGTAAGCATGAAATCAACGAAGGCTTCTTTGTCACCTCCATTCTGTTTGCCCTGATTGTGCCACCGACGTTGCCACTGTGGCAGGCGGCGCTGGGGATCACCTTTGGTGTGGTGATGGCGAAGGAGATCTTCGGCGGTACCGGACGTAACTTCCTTAACCCGGCCCTCGCCGGGCGCGCGTTCCTGTTCTTTGCTTATCCGGCGCAAATCTCCGGCGATCTGGTCTGGACCGCCGCCGACGGGTTTTCCGGCGCAACGCCACTCTCCCAGTGGGCCGCTCGCGGCGGTGAGGCGCTGGTCAACAACGCCACCGGACAGCCGGTTAGCTGGTTCGATGCCTTTATCGGTACCATTCCTGGGTCAGTCGGCGAAGTTTCCACGCTGATGATCCTGATTGGCGGAGCCATCATTCTCTTTGGCCGTGTCGCCTCCTGGCGCATTGTGGCAGGCGTCATGCTCGGCATGATCCTCACCGCGACGCTGTTTAACCTGATCGGTTCGGCGACGAATCCGATGTTCGCCATGCCGTGGTACTGGCATCTGGTGCTGGGCGGGTTCGCCTTCGGCATGATGTTTATGGCGACAGATCCGGTTTCAGCATCCTTTACCAATAAAGGAAAATGGTATTACGGGGCGCTTATTGGTGCGATGTGCGTCCTTATCCGCGTGGTGAACCCGGCCTATCCGGAAGGGATGATGCTGGCGATCCTGTTCGCCAACCTGTTTGCGCCGCTGTTCGATTACCTGGTGGTGCGTGCCAACATCAAACGGAGGAAGGCGCGTGGCTGAGATTAGAAATAATGACACTATCGGCAAGACGCTGATGGTGGTGGTGGTGCTTTGCCTGGTCTGCTCCATTGTGGTAGCAGGATCTGCGGTGGGTCTTAAATCCCGTCAGCAGGAGCAACGCGCCCTGGATAAACAACGTAACATCCTGGCCGTCGCCGGGCTGATGAACGGCGAAATGAGGGCTGAGGATGTGGCGCAGACCTTTGCTTCACGCATCACGCCACGTCTGGTGGATCTCAATACTGGCGAGCTGCTGGAGACCGATCCATCCACTTACAATCAGGCCCAGGCGCTGAAAGATCCGCAGCGCAGCACGGTACTGGAGGCCAGTCAGGATCCGGCAGGCATCAAACGCCGCAGCAATACGGCGGAGATTTATCTGGTACGCGATGAACAAAACCGTGTCCAGGAGCTGGTTCTGCCGGTCTATGGCAATGGTCTGTGGTCGATGATGTATGCCTTCGTGGCGCTCAACACCGATGGACGCACCGTCAAGGGCATCACTTACTACGATCAGGGCGAAACCCCGGGGCTGGGCGGCGAAGTCGAAAACCCAGCCTGGCGGGCGCAGTTTGTCGGCAAAAAAGTGCTGGATGATAACGGCCAGCCGGCGCTTAAAGTGGTGAAAGGCGGGGCGCGTCCGGGTGATGAGTACGCCATCGATGGCCTGTCGGGCGCCACGCTGACCTCAAACGGTGTGCAGCATAGCTTTGATTTCTGGATGGGCGAGATGGGTTTTGGTCCTTTTCTCAAAAAGGTACGTGAAGGAGAGCTGAACAATGGCTGATGTGGGCGAACTGAAAGAAGTTAAACGGGTGCTTATTGGGCCGCTCATCGCCAACAACCCGATTACCCTGCAGGTACTGGGCGTCTGTTCGGCGCTGGCGGTCACCACAAAACTGGAGACCGCCGTGGTGATGACCCTGGCGGTAACGCTGGTGACGGCGTTTTCCAGCTTGTTTATCTCAATGATCCGCCACCACATCCCGAACAGCGTGCGCATTATCGTGCAGATGGCGATCATCGCCTCGCTGGTCATTGTGGTGGATCAGCTGCTGCGGGCATTTGCCTACGAAATCTCAAAACAGCTGTCGGTCTTTGTTGGCCTGATCATCACCAACTGCATCGTGATGGGACGTGCAGAAGCCTATGCGATGAAAATGCCGCCGCTGGCCAGCTTTATGGACGGTATCGGCAACGGTCTTGGCTATGGCGTGATCCTGCTGACGGTCGGTTTCCTGCGCGAGCTTCTTGGCAGCGGCAAACTGTTTGGTATTCCTGTCCTTGAAACCGTACAAAACGGTGGCTGGTATCTGCCAAACGGCTTGTTCCTGCTGGCGCCCAGCGCGTTCTTCATTATCGGTTTGTTGATCTGGGCGGTGAGAACCTGGCGCCCTGAACAGCAGGAAAAGGAGTAACCGACAATGGCTCATTACATTAGCTTGTTTGTGCGCGCGGTGTTTGTCGAAAACATGGCGCTCGCGTTTTTCCTCGGGATGTGTACTTTCCTCGCGGTCTCCAAAAAGGTATCGACCGCCTTCGGGCTGGGCATTGCCGTCACGGTGGTGCTGGGGCTGTCGGTCCCGATCAACAACCTGGTATTTAACCTGGTGCTACGCGACAGCGCGCTGGTTGAGGGGATTGACCTGAGCTTCCTCAACTTTATCACCTTCATTGGGGTGATTGCGGCACTGGTTCAGATCCTCGAGATGATCCTCGATAAATACTTCCCGTCACTGTATACGGCGCTGGGCATCTTCCTGCCGCTGATTGCGGTGAACTGCGCCATCTTCGGTGGCGTATCGTTTATGGTTCAGCGTGATTACAACTTTACCGAGTCGATAGTGTACGGTTTCGGCTCTGGTATTGGCTGGATGCTGGCTATCGTGGCGTTGGCGGGTCTGCGTGAAAAAATGAAGTATGCCAACGTGCCGGCCGGTCTGCGCGGCTTAGGGATCACCTTTATCACCACTGGTCTGATGGCGCTGGGCTTTATGTCCTTCTCCGGTGTGCAGCTGTAAGGGCAAAATCTATGGAAATTATTCTTGGCGTAGTGATGTTCACGCTGATCGTGCTGGTGCTCTCGGGGCTGATTCTGGTGGCGCGCTCAAAGCTGGTCAATTCCGGCGATGTGATCATTGAGATAAACGATGAGGCAGATAAGCAGATCCTGACGCCTGCGGGCGACAAGCTGCTGAACACCCTCTCTGGCAATGGCATTTTTATCTCCTCTGCCTGCGGTGGCGGTGGCTCGTGCGGACAATGCCGCGTGACCGTCAAAGAGGGTGGCGGCGATATTCTGCCAACGGAGCTGTCGCACATCAGCAAGCGCGAGGCGAAAGAGGGCTGTCGTCTGGCTTGCCAGGTGGCGGTTCGCCAGAACATGAAGATCGAACTGCCGGAGGAGATCTTCGGCATTAAGAAGTGGCAGTGTGAAGTTATCTCCAACGATAACAAAGCCACCTTCATTAAAGAGCTGAAGCTGCGGGTTCCCGACGGGGAAGACGTGCCGTTCCGTGCGGGCGGATACATTCAAATTGAATGCCCGGAACATACTGTCGCGTATAAAGATTTTGATGTGCCTGAGAAGTACCGCGGTGACTGGGATAAATTCAACCTGTTCCGTTTTGTCTCTGAGGTAAAAGAGCCGACGCTGCGCGCCTATTCAATGGCTAACTACCCGGAAGAGAAGGGCATTATCATGCTCAACGTGCGTATTGCCACGCCGCCACCAAACGTGCCGGACGCACCGCCGGGGATCATGTCTTCTTATATCTGGTCGCTGAAAGCGGGAGATAAAGTTACTATCTCCGGTCCATTTGGTGAGTTCTTTGCTAAAGATACCGACGCCGAAATGGTCTTTATCGGCGGGGGCGCCGGCATGGCGCCGATGCGCTCGCACATTTTTGACCAGCTTAAGCGCCTCGGCAGTAAGCGTAAAATCAGCTTCTGGTATGGTGCCCGTTCGCTGCGCGAAATGTTCTATCAGGATGAGTTTGAACAGCTTGCGCGGGACAACCCGAACTTTACCTTCCACATTGCGCTTTCCGATCCGCAGCCGGAAGACAACTGGACCGGCTATACCGGCTTTATTCATAACGTCCTGTATGAAAACTATCTGAAGCACCATGCCGCGCCGGAAGACTGTGAGTTCTATATGTGTGGTCCGCCGATGATGAACGCCGCAGTCATTAAAATGCTGCAGGATCTGGGCGTGGAAGATGAGAACATCATGCTGGATGATTTTGGAGGCTGATGATGATGACCTTCGTGCTGACCTTTGCCGTTTTTGTGCTGGTGATCTTCGGCATGTCCCTCGGCTGGCTGATTAAGCGCAAAAGCATTCAGGGCAGCTGTGGTGGCATCTCTTCCCTGGGGATGGAGAAAGTTTGCGATTGCCCTGAGCCGTGCGATGCGCGTAAAAAGCGTATGGCGCGTGAGGCGCAGCGCCAGCAAAACCGGATCCTCTGAAATAAACAGGCCGCATCAAGCGGCCTGTTTTTTTACTTAAGCCACTCCCGCGCCTGGGCTGGGGAATCGACCATCACCCCATCGGCCCCCAGCGCTTTTGCTTTCTGGTAATCCTCCGCGGAATTTACCCCCAGCAGGATAATGTGACCATTACCCTGCGAGCGGAAACAGTCCATCGCCTCTTTGTCCCATGTCAGGGTTGCCGGAGAGATCCCCTCGCCCAGGGTAAACTTCTCCACCACCTCGACCTTGCGGTTCAGCTCCAGCCCGTACCAGTATGCGTCCATTGTCTTTGCTGGTGCCTGGCACACGTGGTTCAGCGAGATATTTGCCAGCCGGGTACGCGTTTCACTGCGGGTGACAAAACGCGGTATTTCTGCGGGCAGCGCATCCAGATAGCGATCTTCGGTAGAGTACACGCGCACGCGGTTCAGGCTGTTGGTCTCTTTCAGCACGGTCAGCAGCTGCTTGCCCATCCCGACTGCATCAGCATCCGGGGATTTGATATCAATATAGAAGCGGGTCTCAGGCCAGCGTTCAAGCACGGCTTTCAGCGTTGGAATAGTGGCGCCGGTAACGCTCTCTTTCCATTTCGCACCTGCGTTAAATGTCGCCAGCTCTGCCTGGGTGTACTGGGACACTTTTCCCTGAGCGGGGGTTAACGCACTCAAATCGCTGGGACGATACAGAACGGGAACGCCGTCACGGCTGAGCTGCACGGTTATCCAGATAGCCTGAGCATGATTTTCCAGCGCCAGGGCAATGGCAGGCAGCGTATTCTCCGGCGCATCGGCGGTTCCGCCGCGGTGAGCAATAATTTGCGGGTCAGCCCAGGCGTTTGAGGCGATCAGCAGTGAAGCGATAATCATCTTTTTCATGAATAAATTTCCATTTTAAATGCATTAACTTGATGAATTTAAAGCGTTTATCTGCTCTATCTTGTACCACGATTTAATGACAGAAGTGAGACAGTAAAACTGCTGACGCATTTTTTGTACTTTGTTATACTGGATGTAATTACAGGTGTGGTGAAGACGATGCGCAAAATCATCCATGTCGATATGGACTGTTTTTTTGCTGCGGTGGAGATGCGGGATAACTCGGCGCTGCGGGATATCCCCATTGCCATTGGCGGCAGTCGCGAGCGGCGTGGCGTGATCAGTACCGCTAACTATCCGGCGCGTAAGTTCGGGGTGCGCAGCGCCATGCCAACCGCCATGGCGTTAAAACTCTGCCCGCATCTCACCTTACTGCCGGGGCGTTTCGATGCCTACAAAGAAGCCTCCAGCCATATCCGCGACATCTTTTCCCGCTACACCTCCCTGATTGAACCGCTGTCGCTGGATGAAGCCTATCTGGATGTCACCGACAGCCTGCACTGTCACGGCTCCGCCACGCTGATGGCGCAGGAGATCCGCCAGACGATTTTCAATGAGCTGCAGCTCACCGCCTCGGCGGGCGTCGCCCCGGTTAAATTTCTCGCCAAAATTGCCTCGGATCTCAATAAGCCCAACGGTCAGTATGTGATCACCCCCGACGAGGTCCCGGCATTTATCAAAACGTTGCCGCTCAGCAAGATCCCCGGCGTGGGTAAAGTCTCTGCGGCAAAGTTGGAGAAGATGGGACTGCGCACCTGCGAGGATGTGCAGAACAGCGATCTGGGCATGTTACTTAAGCGCTTTGGTAAGTTTGGCCGGGTGCTCTGGGAGCGAAGCCAGGGCATTGACGAGCGCAACGTTAACAGCGAGCGGCTGCGTAAATCGGTCGGTGTGGAACGGACCCTGGCTGAGGATATCCACGAGTGGGCAGCCTGTGAAACCATTATTGTCGAACAGCTTTATCCGGAACTGGAACGGCGGCTGGCGAAGGTCAAACCGGATCTGCTGATTGCCCGGCAGGGGGTAAAACTGAAGTTCAACGACTTTCAGCAAACTACGCAGGAGCACGTCTGGCCGCGGCTTAACAAGGAAGATCTGATCGCCACCGCGAAGAAAACCTGGGAAGAGCGTCGGGCAGGGCGCGGGGTGCGGCTGGTGGGATTACATGTCACGCTGCTGGATCCGCAGCTTGAGCGGCAGCTGGTGCTGGGGCTGTAAAAAAGCCCGGTGGCGCTCACGCTTACCGGGCCTACAAACTACTGCCCGGTGGCGCTTTGCTTACCGGGCCTACAAATGACAAACGATGTTGACCTTGTAGGCCCGGCAAACGCAGTGCCGCGGGGCAACAGTCGGCTGATTACTTCGCCGGGATCGCTTTCAGCAGTTCCGTCAGCAGGGTCCAGTAATGGCCCACGCTTTCAATATGAACCTGCTCATCCGGCGAGTGCGGACCGGTAATGGTTGGCCCGATAGACACCATATCCATATCCGGGTACGGTTTTTTGAACAGACCGCACTCCAGACCAGCGTGGATCACCTGAATGTTCGGCGTGCTGTTGAACAGACGCTGATAGGTTTCACGCACCAGCGCCATCACCGGCGAGCTCGCATCTGGCTGCCAGCCCGGGTAGCTGCCCTTGGCGACGGTCTGCGCGCCAGAGAGTTTGCCCAGAGATTCCAGCATGCTCACCACGTAATCTTTCCCGCTGTCGATCAGGGAGCGGATCAGGCAGATGATCTCTGCGCTGTCGTCAGCCATGGTCACCACGCCGACGTTCAGAGAGGTTTCCACCACGCCTTTCGCCACGTCAGAGTTGCGGATCACGCCGTTTGGCGTGGCGTTCAGCAGCTGAACAAAGCGGTCGCGGGACTGTTCAGTCAGCGCCGCTTTATCGCTGGTGCTCGCTTCCAGAACCACGGTCAGGTTCTTCTCTTTGGCGTCCAGTTCGTTTTTCAGGATATCCAGATAAACGGAGGAGAGCTTTTTCAGCGCATCGGCTTTGTCTGCGGCAACCGCCACGGTCGCGAACGCTTCACGCGGGATAGCGTTACGCAGCGTACCGCCATTGAAATCCACCAGACGCAGATCCAGCTCGGCAGCATGACCGGCCAGGAAACGGGCCAGCAGTTTGTTGGCGTTGCCTAACCCTAAGTGAATGTCACCGCCGGAGTGGCCGCCTTTCAGACCTTTCAGCGTCAGCTTAAAGGTCTGGAACCCTGCCGGGATCGCTTCACGGGTCAGTGGCAGCGTGGAGATAAAATCGATACCGCCTGCGCAACCCATATAGATTTCGCCTTCCTCTTCGGAGTCGGTATTGATCAGAATATCCGCCTGCAGCCAGTTCGGTTGCAGACCAAACGCGCCATCCATACCGGCTTCTTCGGTCATGGTCAGCAGCACTTCCAGCGGACCATGCTCAACGCTATCGTCGGCCAGCACCGCCAGCGCAGAGGCCATACCGATGCCGTTATCCGCACCCAGGGTGGTGCCGCGGGCTTTAACCCACTCGCCGTCGATGTACGGCTGAATCGGATCTTTGGTGAAGTCGTGAACGGTGTCGTTGTTCTTCTGTGGCACCATGTCCAGGTGCGCCTGCAGCACAACCGGTTTACGGTTTTCCATGCCTGCGGTGGCGGGTTTACGGATCAGAATGTTGCCAACCTGGTCGCGTTCGGCGTGCAGCCCTTTTTCCTTCGCCCAGCCCATGATGTGTTCGGCAAGCTGTTCTTCGTGATAGGACGGGTGAGGAATGGAGCAAATTTTGGCAAAAATATCCCACAGCGGCTGTGGCGATAGTTGAGACAGTTCAGACACAGTAAGTCTCCTTGTCGATCTCCTGCAGACAATCTTGCAGGTCACGGGGTTAGCAGGTTTAGAGTTACCACAAGTCAGACTTGCGAGGTGGGTTTGAGAATACCACTTTCTCTGTCGGCTGGTAGGGGTAAGCAAGTAAAAACTCCCGCTGTAACCGCTTAGCACTGGTTTTTAGTGCTTCAGATCTCTATAATCTCGCGCAACCATTTTCCCCCTCGAACACTTTTTAAGCCGTATAAACACAGGCTGGGACAATTCACATGAGCGAAAAATACATCGTCACCTGGGACATGTTGCAGATTCATGCACGTAAACTGGCTGCGCGCCTGATGCCATCCGAACAGTGGAAAGGCATCATCGCTGTCAGCCGCGGCGGCCTGGTACCAGGGGCACTGCTGGCACGTGAGCTGGGTATTCGTCATGTCGATACCGTGTGCATCTCCAGCTACGACCATGACAACCAGCGTGAGCTGAAAGTGCTGAAACGCGCTGAAGGCGATGGTGAAGGTTTCATCGTGATTGACGATCTGGTTGATACCGGCGGTACGGCAGTGGCTATCCGCGAAATGTATCCAAAAGCGCATTTCGTCACTATCTTCGCGAAACCGGCCGGCAAGCCGCTGGTTGACGATTATGTCATTGATATCCCACAGGATACCTGGATCGAGCAGCCATGGGATATGGGTGTTGTATTCGTCCCACCTATTTCTGGTCGCTAATCCATATTTTTTAACGCCCGGTGATGCCGGGCGTTATTTTTTCGCCACTGGCGCGTTACAATGACCCTCTCTGACGTATCTATAGAGGCAGCGCGCAATGTCCCAGGCGAATCTCAGCGAAATTCTCTTCAAGCCCAAGTTCAAGCACCCGGAAACGTCGACGCTGGTTCGTCGTTTTAACGGCAGTACACAGCCGTCAGTGCAGTCCGCGCTCGATGGCAAAAATATCCCGCACTGGTATCGCATGGTTAACCGCCTGATGTGGATCTGGCGTGGTGTCGATCCCCGCGAAATTCTCGACGTGCAGGCGCGTATTGTCATGAGCCAGGCCGAGCGCACCGACGGTGAACTGTACGACACGGTGGTGGGCTATCGCGGCGGCAACTGGATCTATGAATGGGCAAAACAGGCGATGATCTGGCAGCAGAAGGCCAGTCAGGAGGAGGATCCTCTGTTAAGCGGCCAGCACTGGCTGCACGCCTCTAACCTCTACAGCATTGCGGCTTACCCGCACCTGAAAGGCGACGAGCTGGCAGAGCAGGCCCAGGCGCTGGCAAACCGCGCCTACCAGGAGGCGGCCCAGCACCTGCCTGGCCGGATGCGGGAAATCAGCTTTACCATCCCCGGCGGCCCGGCGGTCACCGGCTTCCTCCATATGCCCGCGGGCGACGGCCCCTTCCCGACGGTGATGATGTGCGGCGGCCTCGACTCCCTGCAGACCGATTACTACAGCCTGTATGAGCGCTACCTGGCGCCGAAAGGGCTGGCGATGCTGACCCTCGACATGCCCTCTATTGGCTTTTCGTCAAAATGGAAACTGACCCAGGATTCCAGCTTGCTCCACCAGCATGCGCTGAGAGCGCTGGAGCAAAACCCGTGGGTGGATCACACCCGCGTAGCGGCGTTTGGTTTCCGCTTTGGCGCCAATGTCGCTGTCCGTCTGGCTTATCTCGAATCTTCACGTCTGAAGGCGGTGGCCTGTCTGGGGCCGGTGGTTCACGCCCTGTTAAGCGAACCTGCCCGCCAGAGCAGCGTGCCGGAAATGTACCTTGATGTGCTGGCCAGCCGGCTGGGTATGCACGATGCCTCGGACGAGGCGCTGCGCGTAGAGCTCAACCGCTACTCTTTGAAAATGCAGGGGCTGCTGGGGCGTCGTTGCCCTACGCCAATGCTCTCTGGTTTCTGGAAAAACGATCCCTTCAGCCCGGAAGAGGAGTCCCGCTTAATCACCTCGTCATCTGTGGATGGCAAGCTGCTGGAGGTGCCGTTCAGCCCGGTGTATGAGAATTTTGACAAAGCACTGCAGCAGATCACGCGCTGGATCCATCAGAGATTGAGTTAAGAGATTGCTAATTTTTTTGGGTTTGGTAAAACAGTGGCTTCACAAAAGGAGATCGCAATGACGTTACCGAGTGGACATCCGAAAAGTAGGATGATCAAGAAGTTTATGGCTCTTGGCCCCTACATCCGCGAAGAGCAGTGCGAAGAGAATCGCTTCTTTTTCGATTGCCTGGCAGTTTGCGTTAACGTAAAGCCAGCGCCGGAGAAGCGCGAATTCTGGGGATGGTGGATGGAAATGGAAGCAGAAGCGTCACGCTTCACCTACAACTATCAGTTTGGCCTGTTCAATAAAGAGGGTCACTGGCAGGAGATGGCCATTAAGGATCCCGAAGTGATCCAGCGCCTTGAGCATACCTTGCGTGAATTCCACGAAAAAGCCCGTACGCTGCTGGCAACGTTCGATCTGAAACTCGAGCCTGCTGATGATTTCACCAATGAACCGGTGAAGCTGACAGCATAAGCCCGGCATCAAAAAAACAATAAAAAAACCCGGCGCTTAGCCGGGTTTTTTATCGGCATAAATCAGAACTGGTAGGTCATACCCAGCGCAACGATGTCATCGCTGCTCACACCCAGTTTATTGTTGTCATCAATCTGGTTGATTTTATAATCAACAAACGCGGACATATTTTTGTTGAAATAGTAGGTCGCGCCGACGTCGATATATTTCACGATATCTTCATCACCGATGCCTTCAATATCCTTGCCTTTTGACTGGACATAACCCAGGGATGGACGCAGACCAAAGTCAAACTGATATTGCGCAACGGCTTCGAAGTTTTGCGCCTTATTGGCAAAGCCACCGGAGATTGGCGTCATATTACGCGTTTCGGTGTACATGGTTGCCAGATAAATGTTGTTGGCGTCATATTTCAGGCCGGTACCCCAGGCTTCGGCTTTTTTACCTTCGCCGCGCGCCAGCAGGTTCTGGGCATTGGTTCGGTCAGAGTTGGTGTAGGCGCCGCTGATGGCGAAGTCGCTGCCGCCGAAATCATAGGTCAGAGCGGTACCAAAGCCGTCGCCGTTCTGTTTTTTAGCTTCGCGGCCTTCGTTTTTACCCTGATATTGCAGCGTCAGATCCAGGCCATCGATGGCGCCGAAGAAGTCACTATTACGGTAAGTTGCCAGGCCGCTGGAGCGCTTGGTCATGAAGTTGTCGGTCTGCGCAGAAGAGTCACCGCCGAATTCCGGGAACATATCGGTCCAGGCTTCAACGTCATACAGCGCACCGAGGTTACGACCGTAATCGAATGAGCCGAAATCCTTCAGCTTAATACCGGCAAAGGCCAGACGGGTTTTCTGTGAAGAGTCGCTTTCAGCTTTATTGCCGGAGAACTCAGCTTCCCAGCGGCCATAACCGGTGAGCTGATCGTTAATCTGGGTTTCGCCCTTAAAGCCGAAACGCACATAAGTCTGGTCACCATCTTTGGCATCATCATCGCTGATATAACGCATCGCTTTCACTTTTCCGTAAACGTCCAGTTTATTGCCGTTTTTATTAAACACTTCGGCTGCCTGTACAGATGCGGAAGCAACAACGCCCATTACCACTAATGCCAGAGTACTCTTTTTCATTTTCAATCCTGGTTTTATATACGCGCTAATATTCGCTGAACAGTAAGCTCATGCTTTTGTTCCGTGAAAAAACAGGAAGGGTTTTAACGTTCTGTAATGAACGTTTTATGACAATCTCAGAATAATTTTAAATAATTGTATTTTTCTGTTTCAGTAATAAAACCGTCAAATTCTGCCGCTACGCTTCCTGATCCCGCGCAACAAAGTGGTTGCCTCTGCGTTATGGCGGTTGGCAACGGACCCCAGTCCTGATAAAAAGTCTGATTAATATCATTTCCCTTATTGTTGAACGGCAGAGAACTATGAGTGACAGCCAGACGCTGGTGGTAAAACTCGGTACCAGTGTGTTAACAGGCGGATCGCGCCGCCTTAATCGCGCCCATATTGTTGAGCTGGTGCGCCAGTGCGCGCAGTTGCACGCCGCAGGGCACCGTATTGTGATTGTCACCTCCGGGGCGATTGCTGCCGGGCGTGAACACCTGGGCTACCCCGAACTTCCGGCCACTATTGCCTCCAAGCAGCTGCTGGCGGCGGTGGGGCAAAGCCGTCTGATTCAGCTCTGGGAACAGCTGTTCTCCATCTATGGCATCCATGTCGGACAGATGCTGTTGACCCGCGCCGATATGGAAGACCGGGAGCGTTTCCTGAACGCCCGCGACACCCTGCGCGCGCTGCTGGATAACAACATCGTTCCGGTCATTAACGAAAACGACGCGGTCGCCACCGCAGAAATCAAAGTCGGCGATAACGATAACCTTTCGGCGCTGGCCGCCATTCTGGCGGGCGCAGACAAGCTGCTGCTGCTGACCGACCAGCAAGGTCTCTTCACCGCCGATCCGCGTACCAACCCGCAGGCTGAACTTATCACCGATGTAAAAGGTATCGACGATGCGTTGCGCGCCATCGCGGGCGATAGCGTCTCTGGCCTCGGCACCGGCGGCATGGGGACCAAACTGCAGGCCGCCGATGTGGCCTGCCGCGCCGGGATCGACACCATCATCGCCGCGGGCAGCCGTCCGGGGGTTATCGGCGATGTCATGGAAGGCATCTCGGTGGGCACTCGTTTCCATGCCGAAGCGACCCCGCTGGAAAATCGCAAACGCTGGATCTTCGGCGCGCCACCCGCTGGACAGCTCACCGTGGATGAGGGCGCCACCGCCGCTATTCTGGAAAGAGGCAGTTCATTGCTTCCAAAAGGAATTAAAAACGTGACAGGTAACTTCTCCCGTGGTGAAGTGATTCGTATCTGTAATCTGGAAGGGCGCGACATTGCCCACGGCGTCTCCCGCTACAACAGCGATGCGCTGCGCCGCATTGCAGGCCACCATTCACAGCAGATCGATGCCATTCTCGGCTATGAGTACGGCCCGGTTGCTGTCCATCGCGACGATATGATCACCCGTTAAGGAGCAGGACATGCTGGAACAAATGGGCGCCGCTGCCAAAGCCGCCTCGTACAAACTGGCGCTCCTTTCCAGCCGCGAGAAAAACCGCGTGCTGGAAAAAATCGCTGACTATCTGGAAGCCCAGTCCCACGAGATTTTGCTCGCTAACGAGCAGGATCTGCTGGAAGCCCGCCGCAACGGTCTGAGCGAGGCGATGCTCGATCGCCTGGCATTAAACCCCGCGCGTCTGAAAAGCATTGCTGACGATGTGCGTCAGGTATGCAGTCTGGCCGATCCGGTAGGGCAGGTGATTGACGGCGGACTGCTGGACAGCGGCCTGCGCATCGAACGTCGCCGCGTGCCGCTGGGGGTGATTGGCGTGATCTACGAAGCCCGCCCGAACGTCACCGTTGATGTCGCCTCGCTGTGCCTGAAAACCGGCAATGCCGCCATCCTGCGTGGTGGAAAAGAGACCTGGCGCACCAACGCCGCCACGGTAAAGGTGATCCAGCAGGCGCTGGAAGAGTGCGGCCTGCCAGCTGGTGCGGTACAGGCGATTGAAAGCCCGGATCGTGCCCTGGTCAACGAGATGCTGCGCATGGACAAATATATCGACATGCTGATCCCACGCGGTGGCGCAGGCTTACATAAGCTGTGCCGCGAGCAGTCGACGATCCCGGTGATCACCGGTGGTATCGGCGTGTGCCATATTTTTGTAGATGACACTGCCGAGCTCGAACCGGCCCTGAAGATCATCGTCAACGCCAAAACCCAGCGCCCAAGCACCTGTAACACGGTGGAGACGCTGCTGGTACACCAGGGCATCGCCGGGACCTTCCTGCCGGCACTGAGCAAGCAGATGGCGGAAAGCGGCGTGACTCTGCATGCCGATGCCAACGCGCTGACGCAGCTGCAGAACGGCCCGGCGAAGGTTGAGCCGGTGAAAGCGGAGCAGTACGACGACGAGTTTCTGTCGCTGGATCTGAACGTGAAGGTGGTGGCCGATCTCGACGATGCTATCGCGCACATTCGTGAACACGGCACCCAGCATTCAGATGCGATCCTCACCCGCACCCTGAGCAATGCCGGTCGCTTTATCAACGAGGTGGACTCATCTGCGGTTTACGTCAACGCCTCCACCCGCTTCACCGACGGCGGCCAGTTTGGTCTGGGCGCAGAAGTGGCGGTCAGCACCCAGAAGCTACATGCCCGCGGCCCGATGGGTCTTGAAGCGCTCACCACCTACAAATGGATTGGCTTCGGCGACGATACCATTCGCGCCTGATTGCCTGCGTGGGCAGCCTCAGCGGTTGCCCGCGCTCGCTCTGGTGTTGAGACCTGCCCGATTCTGCGCCGCCAGGTCCAGCACGGCGATTTGCTGTTTTAGCGCTGTCAGGCTGAGCGGCCTGCTGATGTAATAGCCCTGGGTTTCATCGCACTCCATCATCATCAGTTTTTGCAGTTGTCCTTCGTTCTCTACGCCTTCAGCCGTAATACTCAGCGAGAACGCTTTACCCAGGCCGATAATATTTTCGACGATGGTATTGGCGCTGTCGCTCTCTGGCATACCGTCGATAAACGATTTATCCAGCTTGATGCCATCGAACGGGAAATTGCGCAGGTAGCTCAGGGAGGAGTAGCCGGTGCCGAAGTCGTCCATCAGCAGCTTCACGCCCAGTTTCTTGAGCGCCAGCATGATTTCGAGACTGTTTTCAGGATTCCACAGGGTGGCGTTTTCGGTGATTTCAATCTCCAGCCGGGATGGATCTAACTGCGATATCTCTAGCGCCTCTTTGATGCGCTCCACGACCTGCCAGGACTGGAACTCGACGGCAGAGATATTCACCGACACGGAGAGGCCGTGCAGCGACTGCTGCGCGTCCCGACAGGCGGTTTTCAGCACCCAGTCGCTCAGCGGAACGATCAGCCCGGTCTCTTCGGCCAGGGAGATAAACTGATCCGGCATGATCAGGCCGAGCTCAGGGTGATCCCAGCGAACCAGCGCCTCCACGGCGATAATGCGCGAGGAGTCATGACCATAGCGCGGCTGATAGACCAGATGGAACTGCTCTTTTTTAATCCCGTCGCGCAGGCTCTCTTCCATCTCGCGACGCTGCACCATCTGTTCAGCCATTTCAGGCGTATAAAATACCCACTTGTTACGGCCGGTGCTTTTGGCTTTGTACAAGGCGATGTCTGAGAAGCGCAGGAGCTCGCTCGCGTCGACCCCATCATGCGGAGCGATAGCCACGCCGATACTGGCACCGATTACGATCTCATTCCCGTTGATCAGGAAGGGGCGCGTAAGTTCGGCAATGATACGTTCGCACAGGGTATCAACGTACTTCCTGTCATGAATGTCGGAGATAATCAGGATAAATTCGTCCCCGCCCTGGCGCGCCACCAGATCGTAATCGCGGATACAGTCTCGTAGCCTGGTCGAAACTTCATGCAGTACGCTATCGCCGGCACTGTGACCAAACAGATCGTTGACCGGTTTGAACTTATCGAGATCGAGGCTGAGCATCGCCAGCGGATGCATCTGCGTAGGCTGCGCCCGCAGCTTGCCCTCAAGGAACTCGCGCATCCGCACCCGGTTGGGCAGCCCGGTGAGATCGTCGTGCCGGGAGAGATACTCCACGCGCGCCTGGGCCTCCACTTCAAGAGTGACATCCGTGGCGGTGCCACGGTAGCCGGTGATCCCCTCCGGCGCGATAACCGGTTTAATCGCAATATGGCAGTAGCGCTGGTGGCCCATCGCCGAAAGATAACGGCAGTGCAGCAAGCGGCGATGACCCGTCTGGCCGGGAAGGGTGATCCACTCCGCCAGCGACTGGTTTTCGGCCTCCATCAGCTCGCTGAGCGGACGGCCAATCCAGGCCGATATGCTGTGCCCGGTGATCCCGGGAAAACGCTCCGAAAGCCAGGTAAAACGCAGCTCGGTGTCCGTCTCCCAGATCCAGTCCGTGGTCGCCTCGGCAACGTCACGAAAACGCCGTTCGCTGGCGGTGAGCGCCAGACGGTTCTGCGCCAGCAGCCAGGTATTTTCATCATACATGCGCGCCTTTTTCAGCGCGTTACGCCCCAGCATCACGCCGGGAATAGCGGTGCACAGCGCCAGCAGGATCAGCAGCGGCAGGATATAGCGCAGCAGCTCCCGACCCGGATTTTCGCTTTTCCATTCGAACGTAACCTGCTGACCATCAACGGGAAGGGTGGCTACCCCGCGTCGTCCTGCCAGCGTTGAGGTGCCCGTATGCTGCACGCGAGTCTGGGCGATACCATACTCTTCACCCAGCGCGGCGAGTTTACGCTCATCCAGCACGTCCACAAACACCAGCACCGAGGCTGGGCCGGGGGCAGCTGTAATGCTTGAGTCATCGCCCGTAGTGATGTTGGCTGCTGCTACCAGTGCCGGATGACCTCCCTTCAGTACCACCGTGTTAGATACGGGGACGGCGTCCGGTTTGCTTATTTTCTGAATCAGGTCGGGCATGGGATCGTCGCCCAGCCAGGCTTGCAGAGAGCGTGTCACCAGCTTGCCGTTGATGACGCTATAACGGGTCTGCCCGTTGACATCCAGCACGAAGACCCCTTCGTACTCAAAATCGCGCCAGAGGGTCGCGCCCATATTCTGGCGGGTATAGGCCCAGTCGATATCCACCTTCGGATGCAGGTGCTGGTAGGCTTCTCCCCACCAGGCATAGTCTTTAATGTGGGTCGCGAGGGTATCGACACGGTTATGAATGGCCTTTTGCAGCAGCATGGCGCTGTGCTTATCGCTGTCTTCATTGATATTTCGCACAATCGTCAGCAGCGCGATGATGGCGATAATAAACAGCACCATTAGCAGAGAGACCATCAGCAGCAGGGCGCGTTTGATAAAGCTGGCGGTTCTTTTTGGCTCAAGGTCCGTGCCAGCTATGTCATCGGTGACAAAAAATTTATTCATTATGTACCCACTCTCTCAGGCATTTCTGTGTTCCGATTAGAATTGTTATCGACCTGTTCTGGCGGGGCTTGATGCCAAAATGAAAACTGAAGATAGCCGATCCTGTTGGGAAATGGGGTAAGATGGCATCGCCGATGCAGGCAAATAACCACAAAATGTGAAGAAAGGCGAAAATAGCCCTTTTTTCTGCATGGTTTTTGCGCGAGTTGGTGTAAAAATCAACGACTAAAAGAGGAGGGGTTGACGAGGTGGGCTCTTTTTCTTACCCTTTTACACCGCAGTACCTCTCCTGAAAGCCGATATAGCTCAGTTGGTAGAGCAGCGCATTCGTAATGCGAAGGTCGTAGGTTCGACTCCTATTATCGGCACCATCACATTAAAATCCTTATAAATCAATAAGTTAGACTTAAAAATCTGCCTTTTATTCATCTATAAGAATCGGTAAATCATCCCTCATAACTGCCGTTATGGTTGATATGGCAATTGGGAATGTTAACTGTAACGGCCTGTAGTTGTACAGCTCGAACAGGTACAAGCTCAACTCGAAGCCTATGACGTTGCCAGCGTCTCTAATCAATCCCAACACTTTTAACCGTTCCACACTTAGCGCGGTGTCCCGTAACAGCCTGTCGTGATGACACGCCACGGATAAACGAGCAAATGATGGGAATCCTAACCAGTCCGGGAAAGGGGCTGGCTCTCTCGTGGTGTTCACCGTGCCATAAACGAACGGTACTCGATAAGAGAACGGTTAACTGAAAGATGCGCATAAGGCGCTTGTTATGGTGTCCCATCACGGCGCTAAATGGCTGCTATTGTCTTGAAATCACTCATGCCGATTCAATCAGGTGAGCCAATGCCAGCAATCTCAAGCGCTGCTCTGATAATCCGCCCAATTTGTAACGTCCCGCAAGTTCATAACCTACTCTGTCCAGCTTCTGTAGCATTAGGACAGGAATATTCAGGGCGAGATTTTGAGTTAACGGAATTGCATCCCCTTGAGACTTCAGAGGATTACACGGATAAAGCGTCATTCAAACCTCCTGAGCATCTCACCGATTGCCAGTGTTAAACGCTGGTCTTCTGATACCACACCTTGACCAATCTGTTCAGAAAGCTTTTCCAGCTTTGTGATAAGCGATGGATGCAGCGTCATCAGAAGATTACAACTTACTTTCTGACCATAAGCATTGAAGAGTTGATTCATTTACAGCCCTCCTGTCATTTTCCTGATTGCCTCTTTCAGGGCTGCATCTCTTTGCTGTTCAATTGTTGGCGGCTTAGGCTTGACCTTATACGTGGTGACTGCTTTGGCTGGCTTCACAGTTGGTTTATTACCTGAAGCAAGTAGCTTATAAGTTGATTCACTGATTTCTGCTTGACCGTTGAAATATTTGAATTCCATTGAGTCAGTAAGATGATTATAACTACCACGCTTTGATAGAACTTTCATTGGAATACTCATTCGGACACCTCTTTAGAGTCAGTTACAATAACGTTTAAATAGCTTTCGAATGGCTTAATTGAATCAAGGGCTTTCCGGGCTTCAATTACAATCTTGTTTCGCTGGTGGACAGCTTCAGAGGCTTTTACCCGTAGCCGTTCAATCATTTTTTCAATGGTTGATTCAGCTTCAGCGGTTGCCTTATCAGTTGCATCTTTCAGGGCATTCTTTTTAGTTGAGATGAAATAGATTAAGCCCATTCCTACACGGTGAACCATATAACCTTGTTCAGCCATGCTTTGAATCACTTGTTGCTGGTTAGTTGGATAAACCTGCTTCACAATGAATCCGTGACGTTCTGAAGGATTAGCCAGATATTCAGCAGCTTTCTGATTAATCAACACTGAACGAGATTCTACAGCATCCTGATACTCCATTTCTGCTTTAGACATCTTGTCAGTGGCCTGTTGAACCTTTGGGAAATAGAGCTTCTCAATATGCTGACGTTGTTCAAAAGGTAGCAGATGGTTAATACTTGCGATGGGGTGGTTAATTGATACGGCTTTATTCAAGGTTGTCATTATTAACGCTCTCGTGAAATTCAGATACAAAAATACACCACACAGGCCGTCTTTTTACGTAACCCGTGTAGTGTCATCTGGAATGTGTAAGGGGGGTGGCTAACCTGTCCCCGAGGAAGGGATGCCACAGGAAAGCCATTAATTTGTCGGGAAATCAATCCAATACACAAATGTTAACATAATGTTAAATTCTGTCAAGGGGTTTAAGTTTCTGACAGATAGCCTTAATGATTTCGTACCGTCTGGTTTTAGTCATCATACGAGGCGGAGTGTAATCAGAGGGAGGTGTAATTCCTGTTAATTCGGAAAGGCTCTTATACTGCATGTAGAATTGATGTGTTTTTTCCGCTACGATAGTAAAGTACTTCTTCATTCATATTAATACTCCTGAAACAGGAAAGGTCACCCCCAAGATAAAACCTGAGAAAGTGACCTTCCAGCTATTCTCATCTATCTAAGACCCTGTTGACCGATTTTGATAAATGAGCATTATTGTATTATTATCATACGGAACTGTGTTTTTGTCCAGTGGTATTTTGTTATTACNGAAATTGATGAATGGTTATTATTGGTGGGGTGGGNGNNATGGCGNAAANGCATATTTAGCACTTTTTGTTAAGAAAAATTGATGAAAATATGATATAAATAGAGTTATCTGTTAAGTTAACTGATTGAGTCTTTTTGTTTCACTTCAATAAACATGGCTAACGCAAAAAGCCATGAAAATTTGATTGATTCACTTACAAAGAATATCAATAACACTTAACAGAAAGTTAAATTCCCGAATCACCAATCAAGGAATTATCCTTTCAACTTTCGCATGACTTCGCGTTGTCATGCTTCTTGCTTTCGCCTTGTAATCTTTTCAGATAGCCTATCAGAATCCCTGTATGTAATTCTGAAGCGCTGTTAATACTCAATCTACATTTCCCCTTCACAGCCCCTAACAATCCCTCAGAGACCGCTAAAAATCTCAGGTTACAATTGCATCAAACCATTGCGTTTGATATAATAATCAAACTGTTAGAGATGAGTTCTCTTTGAGTTGTGGGAATATCTGGTGTCGTTGCTTAAGCCCCCGTTGAGTCGGGATAGCCTGAGAGTTCAACTAGTCCAGCCATATCTAAAGAGATTTATCAAATGGCAGACATTCACAATAAGAGTGAATACTAAACAACCCCAAATTGTTGAGTCACCTCACCCTACAGCAATATTGTGAATTGCAACTTTTCAGACCTTCCCATCTGTTAAGCCATAGATAATCCATCACGGTGAAAAGGGTTCCTTCCCATCAAGCGTTAATCGCTGGCGGGTGAGTTTACTGGAAATATTTTTTTCTAAAAAATCTTCACCCCCCCTTTTTATTTCGACCTCACAGGAAACCTTCAGCATATCTACCGCACCTTTGAAGACTTTGAATAGCCTGAATACCTCTGCTTAGTGATGGACTTTCCAGCTATTCCATACCAATAGCAAAAAATGAACATATCTGAGCTTGTACAGCGTTCTAAGCGATTATTTAATGATGGCAACCCTAACCCACAGACTAATATAAAAACAGCTTAGAATACGTTACAGGGATCCTGATAAACGCCAGATATAAAAAAGCCCCGCTAAGATGCAGGGCGCTAACTGTTTAAGCTGCTGCTTTCCACTCTTTCTTGATTCTGAACACTGTAGCTCTACCGCATTCACATAGCTTTGCTATCTCATCAGGTGAATAAGTTCCCGCTTCAAGGTACTTTACTACCTTACTATGAAGAGCCTGATTAGCTTGCTTGCCTTTGTACTTTCCTGCGTCTTTAGCAATAGCGATACCTTCATCACGGCGAGCAGCAATGATGCCCCTCTCAAACTCTGCTACAGCACCCATCATGGTTAGAATCAATCGGGAAGCTGGTGTATTGTCAAAGCTCATTGAGTTGTCCAGAAACTTAACAATTACACCCTTACCAATTAGTGAATCAACAACTTCAAGCAAATCTTTCGTGTTCCTTGCCAGACGGTCAATACTTTTGCAAATGAGCGTGTCACCAGACTGGATGAACTCAAACAGCTTCTGAAGCTCTGGACGGTTCAAATCTTTACCGGAAACCTTCTCAACTTTAACCACATCACATATAGGCTCAAGAGCAGCTAACTGACGGTCTAAGTTTTGCTCTTTGGTTGATACTCTTGCATAACCATAAATCATGATGTGATTCCCTGAGTCTCGTTTAATTGATTTCAATGATACAGTCTCATAAGGATAACATCAACCTCTAAATGATACTTTCAGCCAACCTTTCAATCTATCTCTGTGGGGTAGACTCTAATGAGATTGCTTTGCATGGTTGGCGGCGTAGTAACGGCATGGGTTATGATATAATCAGACCGGAAGTAAACATTCGTCACCTAACCATACTGCGCTAAGAGGTAACAACTTGGCTATTTTTGATTTGTTTTCGAAAAGACAAAAAAGATTGAGAGGAGAGGTTCCTGATGTGTATCAGTACACGAACCTACCTAACAATTTTCGTGTGCAGGTTATTCATATCGTCAAGGAGACAATTGGTGAGGACTACGGAAGGGGGAGTGAGCCGGGTGGCATTTACAAAGCGATAAATGACACGCTATGCCGCGAATATGGTGTTTTTAAATTAAGGGAATACCCAAACAGTAACTTCGAAGCTGTATATGATTTCTTTCTGAATGAAAAAGATATTGAAAAATGCCTTGATGTGATTGAATTAAGTTTCAAAGCAATTGATGGATATGTCAGAGAGAATCACTGGCGTTTTCACGGACATGAACAAAAATCCGACTCTGCGATAGAAGAGCTAAATATCAGATTTAAAGAATCAGGCATTGGGTTTCAGTTCGAATCAGGAGAATTGGTGAGAGTTGACTCTCAATTCATTCACTCCGATGCGGTTAAACCTACCCTTCAGATTTTAGGGCGTTCTAAAGCATTCGAAGGAGCTAATGACGAGTTCCTCTCTGCACACGAGCACTACAGGCATCAAAGATTCAAAGAATGTCTTAATGATTGCCTGAAGTCGTTTGAAAGCCTTATGAAGGCCATCCATAAAAAACGCTCATGGGAATATGGAAGTACTGATACAGCAAAGAAACTAATTTCCAGTTGCCTTTCAAATGGGCTTGTTCCTGACTACATGCAAAATCAGTTTTCATCACTGAGGATTTTACTCGAAAGTGGTGTGCCAACTATCAGAAATAAAGAGGGTGGTCACGGCCAGGGGGATGAGGTGACGAATGTACCAGAGCATCTGGCTAGCTATACATTACACCTGACAGCATCTAACCTACTATTTTTAGCAAAATGTGATGAGAATTTCACAAAGAAAAAATAATCATTCTGGTGGGGATTATATCTCTCCACCATTTTTAACAAATTAATTGATTACTGTTTTTTTTCTGAAAGCCCTCTGTACATCTGATTTAACAGACATACCTTGCCAGCTATTGGTGCTAAAGGGATGGTGACAAATTAACACCACATCCCTTTAACTGAAAATTACTGTATTTTTATGCGCCTTGTTGTGGCGAAAACTAGGATAATCAATCACTCATCGACTATTTATGCACTTTTGAAAAATGAAAACGTCAAGCCGTCAAGCTATACCGTCAAAATTGACCTGTTCCACGTACTGAGCAAGCTCTTTGAGTGAAGCCCCTTGACTGTAAGTCTTGAAAGACTCTGTACTCCCCCTCTCATGACCTACAAGAAGCGCTATCCGGTCTTCAGGCACTTTGAGGCGGTCAAGCTCAGTGATGAACATACCACGCAATGAGTGAAAGACTTTCCTCTCCGTTTCCTTCTCGCCTAAAGCCTTTCTCTTTGCTCTGGTGAATTGCTGTGTATGCCATGTAGAGCGCTTACCATCAGCCCTGTCTGTTAACGCTGCATGTCTGAAAAGAAACTTATCAGTATGGTTTTGAATCAGCGTGTCAATAAGTCCGTTAATTGAAGGATGAACGGGAACTAATCGGGCTGCATTCTTTGTTTTGCCTTTTGAGATGCGTAAACACCTTACGTTTTCCTCGGTAACAATATCATCAGTGGTAAGGCTACAAATTTCATTCAATCTCATCCCTGAATAAAGGCCAATTAAGGTAACCTGTTTCATTTCCTCATTGAGTAACCTAAAGACTTTGCTTAACTCAGAAGTAAGGAAAGGTTCATAACTATCATGTGAACTTTTGGCCTCTAACCTGTGCCCTCTAAAGGGATTATCTTTAGGTGCATCGTGATAACGATTCTTTGCAAAATCGAATAGTTGAGCCAGTGCGCTTATATAGTTTTGTAGCGTTTGAGTTGCTTTCTCTTTTTTCAATTGGTCAAGCCATCCGGTTACTACCGTTCTGTTAATGTCCTGAAGCTGTGAATCACGCTGTTTAATGTGAGAAAGAATTAACTCAACGGCTTTAGTTATCTTTGAAAGCGTTGTTAGTTTGCGTTTATCGCTATATTTCAGCAAATAAAGGTCACGTATTTGTATCAGTGTAGGACAGCGCTCAATATTAGCCCCGTAATTCACTGGTGATTCCTTTGCAAAGTTGCTGATACCACGTAGTTCATTGATTATCTGCTCAACCTTTGAGCCGTTTTGTTTTGGCTTAAGCTGTTCCCTTAGCTTGATGAACTCTACCGCTACAGCATCCCTGAAAAGCCTTGCTTGCCTGATATCTTTGGTGGCTGTGGATTTCATGTAGTAGCGCTTACCGTTGAAGTAAGGCTTCATGTAGGACGGTATAACGATTCGCACCATGTAAACCCCGCAATGGTCGAGAATCAGATATCTGTCACGCTTGTAAGTCATGTAAACCCCTGATATTTTGTCGGGGCAGTTTCAGGGTTGATATATACCTTTTGTTGCTGGTGAAAAGTCTAATTAACTAAGTTTAATCAATCGGTTAGCTAGGCTTTGTAGATAATTCATTAGAGTCTGCGAAGGTCGTAGGTTCGACTCCTATTATCGGCACCATCTAAGTCAACGCGTTACCTCTGATATTCACCAGTCAGGAATGTAAGTCCCAAGTATTATCAACAGAACATATTCTTTGCATAATTTTTAGCCTGCACCGTTTACATAAGCCTGAGAAGGTGTTCGGGCAGCACCAGTAGCCTGGATACCGCCCAGCGAAACATAGAATGTTGCCAATCTACCCTGCGTGTTTTTACGTCCAGGCTTAGCTTATTTTGATGTCATCCAGATTAATATCTTCCTCTTCATCATCGTGGTTTATAACCACGTCGCGAGGAACATCCTTTTTGATGACGGCATAGACAGTAGCCGTGACAACGATATTCACCAGTAACGCCATAATACCCGCCATGGGGTGTGACATGGTTGGAATCATCAACACGCCGCCGAAAGGTACGGTTGCGTCAGCACCATATACCATGGTAACGGCACCACCACAGGCGCCACCGATTGCCGCAGCGGTGATACCACGAATGATATCGTTCATCACGATAGGTATAGAGCCTTCGACGATATTCACCACTCCCATCGGCACCGCCGATTTCAACATCTCGATCTCTTCGTTGTTATAGATGTTTTTGCGCAGAAGTTTGGCGATAAAAAATGCCAGCCCCAGGCCGATAGGGGTTGCCGTATTCACTAGCTGAAGTGCAGTAATGGGTTCATTTATGCCCTGCGCCTGAAGCGTTAAGACGAATGCGAAGCAGGTTTTATTGATCGGCCCGCCGAAATCAACAATACACAACGCGCCAATCACAGCCCCTAAGACTAAATTGGAAGAGGTACCCATACTTCTCAGGAAAGAGGTAAGCGCATCGGTAAAAATACCGATAGGCGTACCGATGATGTAGACCATGATCAGGGCGCTGATGATAGAGGCAAAAAATGGCACAATCAGTGTAGGCATTAAGCCACGAGCCCAGCCAGGTACCTTCACATTTTTAATGATGGCAAGCGCAATATAGCCGGAAATGTAGCCGCCGATCATGCCGCCGATGAAACCTGCACCAATAGCATTAGCCGCCAGGCCCACAATAAAACCCGGCGCAATACCGGGTTTGCCAGCGATCGAGCCGGAAATCCCGATAGCGATAACGACGGGCAAAAGTCCAAGGGCCTTTGCGCCCATCGTTGCTAAGGCCTGCCACAGATCAAACTGGCCCGGCACTAACGCGTCCTGAACCGTACCCCCCAGGCCCATGCCGATGGCAATAATAAATCCAGCACCACAGACAATGGGAATTAAGAACGAGATAGCAGTAAGCAGATGACCTTTAGGGTTGGCTGCTTTCCATATTTCTTTTATATTCATAAATTACGCCCTTTAATTTATAGGATACGCACAGGTAAAAGTTATGAATTCACTAATTCACTGAGCTTTTCAATAAGCTTATTAGGAGATTTAACCGCCATTTCTGTTGGAACTTTAACTACTCGCTTTCCGGCGAACCGTTCTTCTCCAGATACCTTTACATCAGCGGCCAGCAGAACAATATCGGCCTGTGCAATTTCTTCAGCGGTTAAGGCGTTCTCGATACCAATAGTGCCTTGCGTTTCAATTTTGACATTGTGACCTGCTTTTTTTGCTGCTGTTTCAATTTTCTTCTGCGCAATGTATGTATGTGCAATACCTACAGTACAGGCTGTAATTCCAACGATATTCATGGGTATTCTCCATAATTTGCTTTGAGATGTTCAAACTTATCAGATAATGGCAGAGGTAATAATTTCCGGAATTAAACGGTCTGGTCTTCAGCTTCTGAATTTAATAGCTCAATGAGCTTCTGAGGATTAGTTTCTACCAGCAACTTAGCGATAATATCCTCGTCGGCTAATGAGCCTGAGACATGTGATAATAAACGGATGTGAGTTGTATTCTGATCTGCCAGACGAACAGCAAATAAAATAATACAGTGGACATCGCTCCCATCCATCGTTTCCCAGGGAATGTCGTGTTGGGTACGCCCAATAGCCAATGCCGTATGGGCGACAGCCGAGGATTTACCGTGCGGGATCGCAATATGATTTTCGAATCCCGTTGATCCCTGCTCCTCTCGCAGCCAGACATCCCGAATAAATTCATCTTTATTAATGACCGCGCCATCCTGCACCAGTAAATCCGTTAATTCTTCAATGGCATCTTCCTTACTTCTCGCACTCATGCTTAACTTGATATTTTTGACGTTAAGAACTTCCGAAATATCCATAATTCACCTTCGATAATAAAAAAGCATTGATATAAGTGGGGATACAAAATGCTTCTTGCTTTGGCAACTACGCGCTAAAAGGTACAGCGCCCTCAACCGTACTAATCAGGAGCGCGGATAAAGAGACAGACCGGTTAAATAGACCTTTACCCTGCGCGATGGCTTAATACGGCTGAGCGCACTGCAATTTTCAGGCAGCGACTTCGCGCTGGTAAATATCGACCATTTTATCCCAGGCATCACTCACATTATCCGCCAGGGAGAACAGGCCAGAGGTCCCGACAATAAAGACGTCAACACCGGACTGAGCAATTACATTAAAGGTTTTCTCGTTGCAGGAGCCGTCAATCTCGGTCAGATAGTGGTAACCATGCGCTTCACGCATCGCAATCAATTCTCTGATTTTGTTGAGTGATTCCGGAATAAATTTCTGCCCGGCGTAGCCTGGGTCAACCGACATGACGGTCACTTTGTCCAGCAGATGCGCGTACTCTTTAATGGCATCAGCCGGGGTAGCCGGGTTCAACACCACGCCACAGCGACGGCCCGCATCTTTAATCTGGTTCAGCAGACGGAATATTTTGTTATTCGCCGTCTCCGGATGGAAGCTGATAATATCGGCCCCTGCATCAATACACATCGGAATAATATCTTCCGGGTGGTTCACCATAAGGTGCACATCGATTGGCACATCGGTGATTTTCTTCAGGTTTTCGATAAAGAACGGTGATAGCGTAATATTTTTCACATAGCTGCCATCCATAATATCAACGTGATAAAAATCCGCCCGCCCGTTCATTGCCGTAATTTGTTCTCTGAATTGCGTTAAATCCATACACATTAACGAGGGCGAAAATTTAGCCGCCATACTTACCTCCAAAAGAATCAATTAGTTAAACAGTGATACGACATGCCCAAGAATGATGCCAACCACCCCGAAGTCCGCATCGCCAAAGGTGGTGGATGCAAAGCCAAGGTCGCCCATCAGAGGCAGCAAAATTGCCGGCAAAAATGAAATCAGCAGACCGTGAGCAAATGCACCCACCACCGCGCCGCGGCGACCTCCGCAGATGTTGCCGTAAACGCCCGCCGTCGCGCCGCAGAAGAAGTGCGGCACCAGGCCAGGAACGATGACGCTTAAACCAAAGAGTGGGCACAGGAACATACTCACCAGACCGGCGGCAAAGCTTGACAGGAATCCGACGATCACCGCGTTTGGAGCGAATGGAAAGACGGTAGGGCAGTCGAGAGCCGGTTTGGCGTCTTTCACCAGTTTGTCGGCGATGCCTTTAAAGGCCGGAACAATTTCGGCAATAATCATGCGCACGCCCGCCAGGATGATCCACACGCCTGCCGCGAAGGTCAGCGACTGGATAATGGCGAAGATGATAAAGTTCTGACCACCGCTGATACTGGTTTCGACAAACTCTTTGCCTGCTACCAGCACCAGAATCACGAACAGGATCATCATCGTCAGCGAGATGGCGACCGAGGAGTCACGCAGGAAGTTCAGTGATTTCGGTACCTTCAGCTCTTCAATCGACGGGCTGCCCTTACCGATCGCTTTTCCCACCAGGGCCGACAGCAGATAGCCAGTTGAACCAAAGTGGCCCAGTGCCAGGTCATCAGTACCAGTTATTTTGCGTGTGAACGGCTGCAGAATGGCCGGCGAGACCACCATCATGATGCCGAGGATCACCGCTCCCACCAGCACCACCCACAGGGGTGACAGACCGCCGACTGAGAGGATAACGGCCAGCATCGCCGACATATAGAGCGTGTGGTGTCCCGTCAGGAAGATGTACTTCAGCGGTGTAATACGGGCCAGGACAATGTTAAACAACATCCCCAGGACCATGATCATTGCCGTTGCGGTACCGTAGTTTTTCTGCGCCAGCGCCGCCATAGCATCCGTATTGGGCACTACTCCCTGAATATGGAATGAGTGCTCAAACAGCTGGCTAAAGGTCGTTAATGTCGTGGCGATAATCGCCGCTCCGGATGTTAATATCACAAAACCCATAATGGTTTTGAGGGTTCCGGAAATAACATCGGAAAAAGCTTTTTTCTGCAATAATAAGCCGATCAGGGAAAAGAGACCGACCAGGATTGCTGGTGTGCCCAACACATCATGAATAATAAACTGCAGCATAGAATAACTCCGTAAGGCCGCAAATAATTAATCAGAGATTTTCGGAAAGAATTTCTTTGATTTTATTGTTATCCAGCAGGTTAGATAAGCCAAAGACCTGGGCAGAATGGCTGGAAAGATGTTCGGCAATATCCTTAGCGCTAAGAATAATATCGGCAGTTTCACTTTTTGCCGAAGTCAGATCGGTATGAGAAACCTCTGCTTCTTTATTCAGCTCTTTAATTATTTTTTTTACGTTCATTTCGACGATAAAACTGCTGCCTAAACCGTTACCGCAAACAATCAGAACCTTTTTCATCTTCACCTCTTTATCCGTTGATAACAGTTTGAATTGTTTCCAATGTTGATGCTTTCAGCAGTGCTGAGAGTCGTTCATCATTGCTAAAAATCTCCGCCAGGGCGGTAATCATATTGATATGCTCATCTCCTGAAAGTGCACACAACATAATCACAACATAAATAGGGTCATTCTCGTCGGCGTTAAAAGAAACCCCTTGTTTAATATGTAAAAGCGACAGTCCGTTTTTAATCGCCCCTTGCTCCGGGCGAGCATGTGGCATCGCCAGGCCGGGAGCTAATACATAATAAGGACCCAGCTCCTGATGGCTCTTAAAAATGGCTTCAACATATTCTTCGGTAATCGTCTCTTTCGCTAATAAGGGCTGAGCCGATAACCTAATGGCCTGTTTCCAGTCGCTGACTGAATCCACGATCTGGATATTTTCTACAGGTAGCCAGGTTGTAATCATAAATACCCCGATAGCGTTGAAAGTGAACTTACTATAGTGGAATGACTTCGCGGCTTACCGTGATCTGTATCGCAAAGTTAGCGCTAACATGGCAATAATGTTAAAATCCTTGTTACCGCTAACTTTATTATCGATACTTGTAATTACTTTGCAGTTGGGCAATGCGAAAAACGCTAAACATCATTTACAATGGTTGCCCAGTCAGGCGAAAGGAGGAGATCAGTGCAGACGTTAGAAGCGGACGATAGCGCGAGAGAAAAACGCAGGAAAAACACCGGTAAAATTACGCTCGCTGAAGTTGCAAAACTGGTCGGCGTTAGCACGATGACCGTGTCGCGCGCGTTACGTATGCCTGAAAAAGTGAATCCTGAACTCCGTAACCGCATCGAAGCGGCAGTGAGTGAGCTGGGCTATGTGCCCAATCTCCAGGCCCGTAGCCTCGCCTCCGCTGACTCCAGCCTGGTGATGGGCGTGGTGCCCTCATTTTCTTCTCCGGGCTTTCTTGCCGTCTCCGAAACCCTGCAGACCGTGCTCGCGACTCAGGGCTATAGCATGATGTTTATTGAGTCCAGTCAGGGAGGGCAGAGCGAAGAGCGCGCTTTTGCGCAAATGCTCGCCTATAACCCGGCGGCGATTGTTCAGTTCAACATTGATAACATCAGCAGTTGTTCGCAAATGATCAGTAACACCGGCGTGCCGGTGGTTGAAATTGGTGCCATCAATCGCGATGCGAGCTGGGTCAGTATTGGCGTTGACTATGCTGCTGCCATCAAAAAGCTGGTCACATCGCTTGTGCAGGCCGGATATAAGAATATCGGCCTGCTTTGCACGGCGTCCAATAACATTATGTTTCGCCAGGTACTGAGCGGCTGGAACAGCGCCATGCTCTCCGTTAACCACTCGCCCCACCGTGTGGTGACTTCTCATCTGCCCGCAGGTATTACGACCGGTTTAAACCTGCTGGGCGATATTCGTATTACCTGGCCAGAGCTGGATGCGCTGATTTGCACCTCTGATGAAATTGCCTGCGGCTGCATTATGGCCTGCCACGGTGCAGGGCAAAAAGTGCCTGACGCCCTGGCTCTGGCAAGCCTGAGCGGGGGGACCCTTGCCGCAGTCTGTTCCCCGGCGCTGACGGCGGTTGAATTCCCATGGAGTGAGACGGGAACGGTCGCAGGGAAAACGTTGCTTGATCTACTGGCTGGCAAATCGACAGATAAAGCCATCGAATTACCCTCAACGTTACAAGTTCGCGCCAGCACCAGAAAGCAGTAAGGCCGGTACCCTGGTTATGCCGCCGCATACGACAGGATGACGGGTGGTCACTGGCATTCCCGCCATGCTTATTCGCCGCTCACGACCAGCAGCATTTGACGCCAGATCCTGGTGGATCACCGCGTGTGGGCCCTTACCGCCGCCACGTCCGCCACCACCGACAGCGCCAGCGTGTTAGCATCCCGCGCCTGGGGGAAGATGCCAATCGGGGCCTTAATCCGCGCGATATCCGCATCTTTCCAGCCCAGCTCACGCAGTTTGCCCACCCGCCGCTGGTGGGTGCGCTGGCTGCCAAGGGCACCGATATAAAACGGCGCCGCTCCCAGCGCGGCCTGTAACACCGGCAGCTCCTTGTGCTGATCGTGCCAGAGCAAAATCACCGCCGTGTCCGCATCCATCAGCTCAACCGTGGGGGGATTGCAATACACCTCGTATCCCGCCGCCTGCGCCACATTGGCTGTCGCCTGCGCCTCCACCGACCCGCCATAGATCAGTAGCCGCGGGCAGGGGCGATAGCCCTGCTCGAAGCGATCGTCCTTCCAGCCTGTCCTGGGTGTCCAGGGCGCCGACTGCAATGATTGGGAAGAGGGGAGGTAATGCAGTCCCACCGGTTTACGCTGGGCGAGGCTGTTCAGCACCGCCAGCAGCGGCTGTACCGTGCGCACTTTATGGATGTTCAGCGTGATCCCGCCGCCGCAGGGGAGCACAATATCGAACCACGGCGATCCCTCGCCATACTTCACCTGACGGTCCGTGCCGCAGGCGAGGGTCTCCAGTGCATCGTACGCGGCAGCGGCCTCCACGCAGCCGCCGGAGACATAGCCGCAATAGAGCCCGTCCTCGCGAACGGCCATCTGCGCCCACAGCGGCCTTGCTGCGCCGCCGCGGATCTCCACCAGGGTCACCAGCGCCACCGCCATGCCTGCCGTAAACGCCTCCGCCGCGAAGCGCAGCACCGCCACGCTGTCGTCGGTAGCAAAAGCCTGCTCGGGGATAATCTGTTCACTCAGCGCAGCGCCTTGCAGCATGCTCTCTCCTTACACCACATCGGGTAGCGCATCGATCAGTTTATCCAGGGTGATGGGATACTCCCGCACCCGCACCCCCGTGGCGTTATAGATCGCATTGGCGATGGCCGCCCCGACGCCACACAGCCCCAGTTCACCCACCCCTTTGGCCTTCATCGGCGAGGAGATGGGGTCGGTATCGTCGAGGAAAATCACCTTCTGTTCCGGGATATCGGCATGGACCGGGACTTCATACGCCGCCATATCGTGATTAACGAAGTAGCCAAGACGGGTATCCACCGCCAGCTCTTCCATCAGCGCCGCGCCGAGCCCCATGGTCATCGCGCCAATTACCTGGCTGCGGGCGGTTTTCGGGTTGAGGATCCGGCCTGCGGCACAGACCGCCAGCATGCGGCGGACCCGGACTTCACCTGTCGCCATATCGACCGCCACTTCGATAAAGTGACCGGCAAAGGTCGACTGCTGATACTGTTTATCCAGATCGCCAAACTCGATATTGTCTTCGGCGGTCAGCGTGCCGTTGGCTGCGGCCTCGCGAATGTCCGCGCTGCGGGTATCAAGAACGATCTTCCCGTCGCTGAACTGCGCCTGGTCCGGATCAAAACCGAGGTTCGTGGCAATGGTATGGCGTAACTTCACGCAGGCAGCGTAAACCCCCGAAGTGGAGGTGTTCGCCCCCCACTGGCCGCCTGAACCGGCCGATACCGGGAAGTTCGAATCACCGAGATGCACCGTCACCTTGTCCAGCGGCACGCCCAGCATCTCTGCCGCCGTCTGGGCAATGATGGTATAGCTCCCGGTGCCGATGTCCGTCATGTCGGTTTCCACCGTCACGTTTCCGTCCGCGTCCAGATGTACCCGGGCACCCGATTTTTCTAACAGGTTATTGCGAAAACCGGCCGCCATGCCGTAGCCCACCAGCCAGCGTCCGTCGCGGACCTGGCCGGGCTTTGCGTTGCGCTGCTTCCAGCCGAACTCTTCGGCGCCGGTACGCAGGCACTCGATAAGCTGACGGCGGGAGAAAGGGCGGTTGGGATCGGCCGGATCGACCTGAGTATCATTGAGAATGCGAAATTCGACAGGATCGATGCCCGCTTTCTCCGCCATCTCATCAATGGCGATCTCAAGCGCCATCATGCCCGGCGCTTCGCCGGGGGCGCGCATGGCGTTGCCCTCGGGCAGATCCAGTTTTGCCAGCCGCAGGCCGGTATGACGATTGGCGCCCGCATAAAGCAGTTCGGTCTGCTGCACCGCCGTCTCCGGCGTGCCGCCGGGCAGATTGCCGGACCAGCTGTCATGGGCGATGGCGGTAATCTTGCCCGCCTTGTCGGTCCCGATGCGAATATGCTGGATGGTCGCCGGGCGGTGAGTGGTGTTGTTGGGAATTGTCGGGCGCGACAGCATGACCTTTACAGGGCGCTTCAGGGTGCGGGCCGCCAGCGCGGCCAGCAGCGCATCGCTCCTAAGGAACAGCTTGCCGCCAAAGCCTCCGCCGATATAGGGGGAGATGATGCGCACGTTCTCCTCGGGGATCTTCAGCGTCGCCGCCAGATCGGTGCGGCACCAGGCGACCATCTGATTGGAAGTCCAGACGGTCACCTTGTCGCCGTCCCAGACCGCCATAGAGGCATGCGGCTCCATCGCCATATGGCTCTGATCGGGGGTGGTATAGGTCACATCTATCTTCACCTCGGCGGCGGCAAAGGCGGCGTCAACATCGCCGACGTTTTTGTCAGGGGTCTTCTCCGGGGGCTCGTTGACGGCGGGTTTTTCCTCTGCCAGCGACCAGGCGCCCTTTTCACGGCGGTACTGGACCTGCACCAGCGACGCCGCGGCCCGGGCCTGCTCGAACGTCTCTGCCACCACCAGCGCAACGGCCTGATGGTAGTGCTCTATTTTCGGGCCGCCCAGCAGAGTGGCCGTATTTCTCTCGCCTTTGCCGAGCTCGCCAGCACTGCTGGCCGTGACGACCGTCAGCACGCCTGGCGCGTTTTTCGCGGCCAGGGTGTCGATGGCGGCAATCTCGCCTTTGGCAATCGCCGATCCGACCACATAGCCATAGGCCGCATTGGGCGCGGTGTCGTGCCATTCGTAGGCATAGTGCGCCTTGCCGGTGGTTTTTAGCGGGCCGTCGATACGGTCATGGGGCTGTCCAACCACCTGTAACCGATCGATTGGGTTTTCCCCTGCCGGTTTCTCAAATTTCATACCTGAGCCCTCGCTTCTGTCAGCACGGAGGCAAGCGTTCGCTTCGCCAGGGTGAGTTTGAACCTGTTTTCAGCCGTCGGATGCGCGTCGGCAAACAGCGCGTCATACACCGCCTGTGCCCCCTGGGGGAGTTGCGCATCGGCCTGCGCCATCCGCCAGGGTTTATGGGCGACACCGCCCAGCGCGACGCGGCCGGTGCCATCGGGCTGGACAATCGCAGCCACCGAGACCAGCGCAAAGGCGTAGGAGGCGCGATCGCGAACCTTACGGTAGATGTGTTGCCCGCCCACGGGCGGCGGCAGGGTGACGGCGGTAATCAGCTCGCCGGGCGTCAGCACGGTCTCAATATGGGGCGTTTTTCCCGGCGCACGATAGAAGTCGGCGAGGGGGATGTTGCGCGTTTTTCCGTCTGCATTGATGGTTTCTACCACCGCGTCCAGCAGGCGCATCGCGACGGGCATATCGCCGGGATGGGTGGCAATGCAGGCTTCGCTCCCCCCGACGACCGCATGCTGACGACTAAAACCTTCCAGCGCCGCGCAACCGCTGCCGGGAAGGCGTTTATTGCAGGGTTGGTTCGTATCGTAAAAGTAGGGGCATCGCGTGCGCTGCAGAAGATTGCCCGCCGTGGTGGCCTGGTTGCGCAACTGACCAGATGCCCCGGCCAGCAGCGCTCTGGAGAGCACGGCATAGTCGCGGCGCACGCGCTCATCTGCAGCCAGATCGGTGTTACGCACCAGGGCGCCGATGCGCAGCCCCCCCTCGTCAGTGGCATCAATCTTATCCAGCCCCAGGCCGTTTACGTCGATCAGATGCCCAGGGGTCTCGATTTCCAGCTTCATCAGATCCAGCAGATTGGTGCCGCCCGCGATAAATTTGGCGCCAGGTGTGCGCTGGGCGCTGGCGGCGGCTTCAGCCGGGGTTTTTACCCGCTCATAGGTGAAGGCTTTCATGATTTTTCCCCTCCGGCGACATCCTCAATGGCAGCGAGTATGTTGGCGTATGCGCCGCAGCGGCAGATGTTGCCGCTCATGCGCTCGCGGATCTCCTGGGCATTCATTTCGGGAGGAGAGACCAGATCGAGGGTCACATGGCTGGGGATGCCCTCTTCAATCTCTTTCAGCACCGCCACCGAAGAGCAAATTTGCCCCGGCGTACAGTAGCCGCACTGATAGCTATCGTGTTTAACAAACGCCGCCTGCATAGGGTGCAGATTGTCAGGAGTGCCCAGCCCCTCGATGGTAGTGATATCGGCGTTCTGGTGCATCACGGCCAGGGTGAGGCAGGAATTGATCCTGCGCCCGTCAACGATGACGGTGCAGGCGCCGCACTGTCCGTGATCGCAGCCTTTTTTGGTGCCGGTCAGGTGCAGGTTCTCGCGCAGGGCATCCAGCAGGGTGGTGCGGGTATCCACCTCCAGCTGCTGCGCCTCGCCATTGACGCGAAACGTTACCGGCATTTTCTCCGGTGCGGGTGTGACGGCGGATTCGCCCTCGGCCAGGGCGGAACAGGGATAGACCGCCGCGGTCGCCGCCGCGGCGGCGCTGGCTTTTAAAAGGTCCCGTCGGGACAGGCTAAAATCGTGTTGTTCGTGCTTCCCGAACTCACCATCTTCGGGGTATTCGCCTTGGTTGCTCATGCCAGGCCTCCGGTATGCAAAGGGGAAATAACGGTCAAAGAGGGCGCGACGTTGTCGTCTTTTTTTAAACGTTAAGCATAGACGGCGATGTTGGTGGGATTATTCTTAAATCCAGCAGGGGGTTAAACAGGGCAGGAAAGGGTCGGCAGCGGGCGGGGCAAAGCCTGCTGCCGACGGGGGTTAGCCGTTCAGCGCGGAACCGGGCGTCGCAGAGGTCACATACTCTGCGGACACGGGATTCCACAGCTCGTCATAGGAATAGCCCGTGAGGTCTTCCACGACATGGCGAGCCTCGGGCGTGACATCCTGTTTGCGGCCATGTGCCTTCAGGCGTTCAATTTCATCTACAAAGATCTTGTGCGTGCGCTTGTTCAGATGGAAGGTGAGCGCCTGCCACAGGGCAATAATCAGCAGACCGGCGGTACCCACAAACAGCAGCAGGGCGATGGTGTTGATGGCTTCCTGTGGCTGAACCTGGCTCCCTTTCACGAAGCCGCCGCTCTGCAGGAACAGACCCACCGCAAAGGTCGCAATGGCGACCGTAGTCTTACGGGAGAAGGTCATTACCGCCGCAAACAGCCCTTCACGACGCTGACGCGTGATCATTTCGTCGATATCCGGAATAAACGGGAAGACGTTCCACGGGGTAAATTCCAGCACGCAGCGGCCCACCTGATAAACCCCGGCGAGGATCACCAGCAGCATCACTTTGTGGTCTGTCGGGAACTGATAGACCAGGAAGAACCCGCCGAGACAGAGCAGCATGACAGAGTAAGCAAAGACATAAAGACGTGACGGGCCATATTTGATGATTGCCACGCCTGCCGCCAGCGTAACCGGCAACCCGACGATGCTCATAGAGAGCAGGGAGCCCGCCAGCGAGGAGGAAACGCTCAGACAGTAGACGCAGAAGAAGACGAAAACCGTGTTGTAAACATCCTTGGCGGTAAAGGAGAAAAGATAGATGGCGAGGTGTTTACGGAACGCGCGAACCTTCAGCGTTGAAGCGTACTCCTTAAACAGATTGCCTACGGCGGCGAGTTGCTCAGCGGCTGTTTTTGCCTGTGGCGCTTTTTTCATTTCTGCCAGCATTTCTGGGGTTAACTCTCGTTCCCATGTAACTTTCCAGGAGATAAACACGCAGACGGTGAACAGCACGGCAAACACCACGCCGTTGATCAGATAAGCATCGGCATTGTGATCGCCCAGCCAGCCAATCAGCAGGCCTGGAATAAAGGTCGCGAGGAACGTTCCGGAGGCTGACAGGAACATACGGCAGGTGGAAAGTTTGGTACGGTCGTTAAAGTCTTTGGTCATTTCCGACGGCAGCGTTTCCCATGGGATCAGCACCATTGCAGCAATGATTTCAAAGGCCAGATAGACGGCGAGATAGAACCAGAAATTCATCCCGTTCAGCCAGAGCAGAATATAAACCAGCATCAGCGGCGCACCGATCAGCAGAAAGAACCGCCGGCGACCAAATTTTTTGCCCAGGTAATTTTTATAAAAATGATCTGTAAAACTGCCCATAAACAGGCTGACGATCGCGTCGACAATACGGGCGATAGCGACGATAGAGGCTGCTTCAATCGGCGACAGACCGACAAAGGTGGTATAGAAGAAAAGCAGCCAGGCACCAATAACGGTAAAAGCCCCGCCACCCATGATATCTGTCAGACCATAGCCGATACTGACAGGAATAGTGACTTTTCTCTTCTTAAGCGACATAGGTTATTCCTGCCTCAGGCTTGAGCAAAACAAAAATAGCGGCGTGCGTTTTCAACACAGATGCCGCGAATCATGGAAGCAAGGATCGCTTCATCTTTCGGGACTTCCCCTCTCTCTACCCAGCCGCCAATCAGATCGCAGAGGATCCGGCGGAAGTAATCGTGACGGGTATAGGAGACGAAGCTGCGGGAGTCGGTGAGCATGCCGATAAAATTGGCCAGTAAACCCTGATCGGCCAGGGTGTTAAGCTGGCTAACCATGCCGCGGCGCGTATCGTTAAACCACCAGCCGGAACCAAATTGCAGCGGGGACTTCACGCCCTCTTCACCGCTCTGGAAATTGGCGAGGGTGGAGGCGACCACGTCGTTGTAGCTGGCGTTAAGGTTATAGAGGATCGTTTTTGGCAGACCGTCGTTTTCAGCCATGGCATTGAGCAGGGCGTTCAGGCTCCCGGCGAGATGGGGCTGATCGCCAATTGAATCAAAACCGCTGTTAATGCCGACTTTGCGGAACATCGGCATGTTGTTGTTACGGATCGCACCGAAGTGAATCTGCATCGCCCAGCCGCGCTGTTTGTACATTCTGGCAAGCGCGACAAAAATGAGGCTATCCCACGCCTGGCGTTCATTTTCCGTCAGCGTTTCACCCGCCAGTCGGCGTTGGAACAGCGCGGCTTGCGCGGTTTCATCGAGACAGCAATAGTGCACTGCCAGCGGCCCGTGATCGGAAATTCGGCAGCCCACGGAGTGGAAGAAATCAATGCGTGACGCCAGTGCAGCCAGGAAGTGTTCGAGTGACGCGATCGATATGTCTGTTTTCTGCGCCAGCCGTTCGACAAAGGTCAGGAAGCGATCCGGGTCCGTATCGAACAGTTCATCCGGGCGGAAGGTGGGCAGGACGAGAGTGGCAAAATCGCTCTGCGCTGCCAGTTGCTGATGGTAGTGCAGATCGTCAAGCGGGCCATCGGTAGTGCACAGCGCTTCAACGTTAGAGCGGCGAATTAATGCCTGGGGTAAAAAATCACTGCCACGTAACTGTTCATTACAGCGGCGCATAATTTCATGCCAGTTTTTGCTGTTGAGGGTGTCGTCGATATTAAAATAGTGCTTCAGTTCGAGATGGGTCCAGTGGTAAAGCGGATTGCCAAAACTGGCTTCAACGGTTTGCGCCCAGGCTTCGAATTTTTCTTCCGCACTGGCATTACCGGTAATTTTCCGTTCAGGGATCCCATTCGCGCGCATGGCACGCCATTTGTAATGATCGCCCTCCAGCCATAGCTGAGTCATATCGGTAAAGGGTTTATTTTCCCATATCGCTTTTGCATCAAGATGACAATGATAATCAATAATGGGTAGCGATTTTGCCAGTTCAGAATATAGCTTCTGCCCTGTGATGTTGTTGATCATAAAGATATTATTAATCAGTGACATAAAGTCTCCGTGAGCGCAGTTTTTTATAACCTAAACACCGCCCTTTTTGGCCGAAGCAGGCCAACGGCGCATGTTTTATGCCATAAACATTAAACCTCTCACGGATTACAAGTCTACTACCATACAAGTATAAANAAAAAAGTGTGACTCATATCATAGTCATCAAATGTTATTTATTTGTTCTTTTTGGAGAGGGTTGTGTTTATTTGTGCATTTCTGAATGTAAATAGCAGAATATATATTACATAATGCTTTTCTTATTAAAATCTTTCACAAAATAACAACCTTTCCTGCAAGGGTTATTTCTTCTAACGGGGAGGCAGGCTTCCACCGCGTTGCAGGGTAAAAGAGACGTTATTTTTCCGGCGAGGCTTGATCTCATAAAAATTACTGAATATGCTTTTTCATACTAGTATGGTACTTATTCAGAACGCGAAAACGTAACGACAAAGGTGGAAGCAAAATGCAGATGACAATGCGCTGGTTTGGGCCTCAGGAGGATAAAATTCCCCTTGAGTATATTCGACAGGTGCCCGGGGTTGAGGGTGTCGTGGGGGCATTGTATGACGTTGCGCCCGGAGAGATCTGGCCGGTGGAAAAAATTAAGGCTCTGGTAGAGCAGGCTCATGCCGCAGGGTTAACGATGGAGGTGATCGAAAGTGTCAACATCCACGATGACATCAAAATCGGCACCCCCGAGCGCGACCGTTACATTGAGAACTACAAACAAACCATCCGTAATCTGGCGGGTTTTGGCGTAAAGGTTATCTGTTATAACTTCATGCCGGTCTTTGACTGGATGAAAACAGACATGAACTACCGCCTTCCGGATGGCTCCCTGACCATGGCATTCGAAAAACAGGGGATAGATAAGACCCTGGAGGAGGTGGTGAAGGAGGTTCTGGATAATTCGAATGGTTTCGCGTTGCCAGGATGGGAACCGGAGCGTCTGGCAAAAGTGCAGGAATTATTTGCTCGCTATAACGGCGTGGATGACGACAAGCTGCGTGAAAACCTGTTTTACTTTCTGCGTGAAATTATTCCTGTTTGTGAAGAAGTTGGCGTGAAAATGGCGATCCATCCCGATGATCCTCCGTACTCTATTTTCGGACTGCCGCGAGTGGTGAAAAATTACACCGATCTGGCAATGATTTGCGATGCGGTTGACTCCCCCTCTAATGGGATAACGCTGTGTACCGGCTCTATTGCTGAAGATCCGGACAATGACGTGTACGAAATTCTGGCCGAATTCACCCGCCGTAAGCGTCTCCATTTTGCTCATGTGCGTAATATTAAGTTAATTAAGGATAAAGACTTCTACGAGTCTGCTCATCCTTCCCGGTATGGTTCACTGGATATGTATCGCGTTATGCAGGCTCTGCATGATAACGGTTTCGATGGCTATATCCGCCCGGATCATGGCCGCTTTATCTGGGGTGAAGAGGGCCGCCCGGGCTACGGTCTGTACGATCGTGCATTGGGTGTCACTTACCTGATGGGGCTGTGGGAAGCGCTGGAAAAGAAAAACAAAAATTAACTGAAAAGCGTGCTCACCTGGTGACGGCATTTCATGCTTGTCTGTTTTTGAACAGACAAGCATGATGACAGACTGTTATCCAGGGCGCTGGCGTACCACTTCCGCTCTCGCTATTTATCCTTGCGGTGATCGCTGATGGCCTGCGCCGCGCAGATCAGCGCCAGATGGCTTAACCCCTGGGGCATGTTGCCAACCCATTCGCCGGTGCGGGTATCGAACATCTCATTAAAGGTTTCGACATTGCCGCGATGGCACAGGGTATTGAGAATTTCATCCATGTTCGCTTCCGCCAGCGCCGGTTCACCCATGGAGGCCCAGGCTTCAGCCAGCCAGAAGGCGCAGGCGATAAAGGTGCTCTCCTCCTGTTCAACGCCACTGTAGCGGTAGATCATTGCGCTGTTATGGCCCAGTTCGCGATAGATCGCCTCATAGGTGAGCTTCATGCGCTTCGGGTTGACCTTCACACCGTAGCGTGACACCAGGGTGAGTGACGCATCAAGCAGTCCACCATCGCCGCTGTAAAAGCAGTAAGACTGATGGGTTTCGGACCAGCAGTGCTCTTCAATCCAGTCGCGGATCCTGTCCCGCTCCCGCGCCCAGCGCGCTTTCCATGTGGGTTCGATATGGCTGCCCTCCGCCAGTACCACGGCGCAGTCCAGCGCCAGCCAGCAGGACATTTTTGAGTGGGTATAGTGCCGCTCTTCCGGCAGTTCCCAGATCCCCGAATCCTTCATGCGCCAGCGATCGGCGCACTGATTGGCAAGATGCCCTAAAAAGCGCGACGTGCCCGTATCCAGAATATGGCCCGCCTCGACGAACAGTTTTGCCACCCCCAGCATATCGCCATACATGCTCAGCTGACGCTGGGTGCGGGCGTTATTGCCCAGGCGTACCGGCTGCGAATCCCGGTAGCCCTGGAGCTCCGCGTACTTCTCTTCCGGCACCAGCTCGCCGTCGAGGGTGTAGCAGGCCCGCATCTCCGGGCCGTGTTTGATGATGGTTTTCGACAGCCAGGAGAAGGCCGCCTTACACTCTTCAAGGGTGCCAAGATAGGTAAAGGCTTTGATGATCAGGCAGGCATCGCGCACCCAGGCAAAACGGTAATCATAGTTTTTGCTCCCACCAGGCCCCTCCGGCAGGGAGGTGGTGGCCGCCGCCGCCAGCGCGCCGGTGGGGGAGTACCAGAGGAACTTCAGCGCCAGCGCGGAGCGGATAACGTGATCTTTATACAGGCCATCATACTTCAGCCCCTTCACCCAGTCCTGCCAGGCAGTGTGGCTGGTCTCAATGCGATTATCAATCGCCTGGATGTCCGGCACCGCCAGCGGCTCATTCAGGGTCACCAGCAGGGCGACCACCTCCCGGCTCCCTTTCTTCAGGACGATTTCCGCCTCGATCTCTTCATCATCGGCATGGGTAATGACCACGTTTTCACTGGTGTGCAGCATCGCCATCAGGTCGCCAATATGATAAACGCTGCCCTTAAAGGTATCGGAGCGCCAGGGCGAGCGGGTTTCGATCATCGTTCCGAACCGCAGATGAAGCCTGAACGTCACGGTGCCGCGCAGGCCTTCCAGACGGCGCGCCAGCTCACTCCAGGGCAGGCGGCCCGCCAGAGTACTGTTAATGGATTCGGTTAACAGAACCGTGCCGCCTTTCGTCTTATAGCGAGTTTCCAGAATGTTGCTGTCATCGCGATAGGCGCGCGAGACGGTGTATTCATCCGCAGGTGTCAGGCTGAAAAAACCACCGATGTTGGGATCCAGTAACCGGTCGAAGAGAGGCGGGGAATCGAGATTGGGCGCGCCCCACCAGTCGATCGAGCCATCCGGGGCGATGAGCGCTACCGAGCGTCCTTCGCCGATAGCAGCATAGTCCCCGAGGCCAACGAACCCGTTATCACGTTGGGGCATGTCGTATTTCGCATTTTTCAAATGAGCGATCCCTTTTCTTTGATGAACATAAAGCCTGGCATAATGCGATGAAAATCGCGCTTTCACCGATGCAGTATGT
The DNA here is from genome assembly GCF_965195605.1 of Leclercia sp. M-A074-M. Lineage (NCBI taxonomy): Bacteria > Pseudomonadati > Pseudomonadota > Gammaproteobacteria > Enterobacterales > Enterobacteriaceae > Leclercia > Leclercia sp. M-A074-M. The sequence goes on from NZ_CBDAHM010000007.1 coordinate 60,627, forward strand.
CCCTCTTCGCGTACACCTCTTTCACCAAGGCACTCCGCCATGATCTCAGGCCGTTAGCATTCATCGTCCTCTCAATAATAGTGGAGTCGCCATGCCGCCAGGACCAGCACCACGAGGTTGAGGATCACGCTTAACATAAACCAGGTTTTGAAAGGCTGCTTTTGGGTTTTATGGCGAAACAGCTGCTGGCCAAAGATCGCTCCCGGCCACCCTCCGACTACCCCGCAGATCAGCAAGGTCGACTCCGGAACCCGGCGCCAGGCTTTGCGGGCCGCGATTTTGTCGGCGCCGTAGATCATAAACGTCAGCGCGCTGGCGAGCAGAAACCACATCGCAAAAGGGTGAGGGGACAAGGCGCTGCCCGCAGCGACCAGGGCCAAAAGGAGATAACAGAGGACATTGAGGTTCATGGGAGGCAGTATCAGTCATCAATCCGAAGGGCGATGATACGCGATCCTGCCGGGAGTGTAACCGGGCTAGCCGGTTAACCGTTTGGCAAAACAGATGGCCTCGTCGCGCCCGATATAGGGGCCAAAGTGGCTTTTCCACTGCTGCCGGTATCGCTGCAAGCTCCGCGGAGAGCTGTTCAATAAGCGTCTGAGAGTCGGTAGAGGCGTACAGGATTTTTCTTTTGTTATCATTTTGCAGTAGCGGCAACAGGCTCGGCGAATAACCGTCAAACTATGTTTGAGCGCAGGTAAATTTAATTTGTGATGAGAATATCTTATTTGCAATAAATTCATTTTATTTATACATAACCTTGTTTTATATCAAACTCTTTGAAATATGCGTGAATTATTTTAGCTAAATACATAATCGCAACTTGAATAATATGAAAAATAAAAAATTACTAATAATGATGTTTACTGCATGTGCTTTTTTTATGGCGGGTAATGCATTAGCAAAAGGTAATGCGATCTCTGATACTTCGGTTAAAAAAAAGATTATTGCTGAATCAATCGCTTCGTATCCTGGGGTATGTGCCTGTCCTTTTAATCAGGCGAGAAATGGAAGTGCATGCGGCAGACGCAGTGCGTGGAGCAAAGCAGGAGGGTATTCACCGATTTGCTACGAAAAAGAAGTCACTGCCGATATGGTTAAGCGTTGGCGTGAACAAAATCAGATCTAACGTTGCTTCCTGAATTTAAATCACTGTTCTTGATACGCTTAGACATTCGAATGCCTGTTTCCCCTTAAACTGAAATGGCGGCGGCATTATGCCACCGCCTTCCACACTGCTTACTCTTCGTCCTCCAGTAATCCCATTTCGGCGATACGTTCCTGGATCAACTGTTTGCGTTTCTCAATAAAGCGCCGGTAATTTTCCAGCTTCCATAAGGTCCTGGGGCTGCGGGGGATACAGTGCAGATCCAAAAATTCCGGGGATTGATCTTTTAGCCATGTATCGAGGGACTGGGCTCCTTTGTCGCCTGCGCCATTCTGATGGGCAGGTAACAGCATACAGTTCGCCAACTGGTCGATTTCCCAGTTTTCGTAGACACGTACCATACGGCCAGTTTCTTCATTTAAAATCTTCTCTTCTTTTAGCAGGCTACGGGCAAAAATGTGGTCAATCTGCGGTTCATGCTGAAAGCCTGAAGATTTGTATTCTCCGCCATACCACAAGTTAAACAGCAGGTGGATGTGCCCGCTACCGTAGCCGCACCAACCGAAGAGGCGCTCTTCGGTTAAATGCAGGCTACGATTGGCCGAAACGATCGCCGCACGGATCTTTTTCAGATCGAAGCTCTCCTGGTCGTCGATCACTTTTACCAGCTTATCTATAATGCCATCTGGCTGACCAGAAAAAACGCCATTCAGCAGAGCAGGCACCAGATACTGCTTTAATGCTTGCGATCTCGCTAATTTCCCCGGGAAGTGATATTGCAGATATACTAAGGGAATCAGTGCATTATAAGAGGTGAGTGCTTTGCCGGATCGAATATAGGTTTTACTGACAATCTCATCTTTCACAAACATAAGCGCTTTGGCGATAGCTGGCCAGTTTTCACTGATCTGGTTACGCACATTATCATCACGCAGTTTATCCACATCATATTTGGCACCAAAGCCCAGCAGCGTGGTGCTAAGTTTAATCAGAAAATCGCGGGAGAAGTTGAAGCGGCCGTTATCATTAATCTTCTCCAGAAAGTCTTCAAAGATAACGTCAGCGTCAGACCACTCGGTGGAGAGCAGCGTAAACATTAGATCTGATTTGCTTAACCTTGTACCGCCTGAGTTCGCCCGAATAAAGACCTCAACCACATCGTCAAAATCAAGTTCGCTGTCGTCTTCGCTGCTGTCAATCACGTGATAAAGCAACTTACCTTCATTACTAAACTCTTTACCTGCACGACTAATATTGATTGTCGCCTGTTCTCGCTCTTTCGCGCTTAGTTCCAGCTTTTCTTCTTCAATGCGCTGGCTGAGAATCTGTTCGGGTAATTTTTTGGTGTAGACAATGTCTGACATGACCATCCATGGCCAGGAGCTTGTGGCGGCATCCTGAAACTCAAACTGATAGCGAATTTCTTCATTGCTTGTCGATGTACCACTCAGCACATTGAAATGGAGTACTTTACCGTCAATGCTACCTTTCAACGCCAGATAAAAACTTTGTAAGCGCTGCTGGCCGTCCAGAACCAGCCATTTCGACTTCGTTTTGCCGTGATGATAGTGATCTTTTAAATCGACCTTGCCGTCGTTGAAATTCTCTATAAATTTACGGTGCTTAATTTCTTCGCGGGTTTTCCAGAACAGCAGGGAAGAGAGGGGATATTGCCGCATGACAGAGTCGAACAGGCGGGCTATTTGATCGGTATTCCAGACAAACTGTCGCTGAATATTTGGCAACCAAAGCCCGCCACCATCGGCTTCGTTATTATTAATTTCCTGAATCATCGCCTTGATTGATTTACTAGGCATTGCACTCTTCCTTGTCGTTGCGCACACGAATGCGGCATTGAATTTGGCTTAAGGGTATTAAGGGGCATTATCGGCAACGGGAAGATAATATTTAGCGTGAAGGCAGAAAAACGTTCTCAGTGTCAGAGGGCAAGCAATAATTTATCTGCATCTTTTACTTTGAGCAAACCGTTAACCCCCCTCCAGCATCCCAAAGCTGACGATCCTTGAACGCCCCAGCTCTTTCGCCCGGTAGAGCGCCACGTCGGCGGCACGCAGCAGGTTATCGCCCTGAGCGTGCTGCGGATAGCTGGCAATACCGATCGATACATCAACCGGGCCGATCTCCGAGAGCTCATAACGCAGCGTCAGGTTATGCACAGCGGTATGAATTTCACTGGCGCAGGTAAACGCCGTCTCTTCATCCGCGCCCGGCAGCAGGGCCAGAAACTCCTCGCCGCCATAGCGGAACGCCATGCCTTTGTCGCTTACTGCACGCTGGACAATGGTCGCCACGCTTTTAATCACCAGGTCTCCCGCGTCGTGGCCCAGTCTGTCGTTGATGGCTTTAAAGTAATCGATATCGATCATCAGGCAGCTTAATGGCGTACCGCTGTGCATCGCCTGGTTTATCTGGGTGCGCAGAGCATCTTCCAGATGGTGGCGGTTACGCAAGCCAGTCAGCGGGTCGAACAACGCTTTCTCCAGCAGGGCATCACGCAGGCGCTGGTTGGCCAGCGCCAGACCGAGCGCCTCGGCCATCAGCTCCAGATAGGCGCGGGATGGAGCCATCGCCGGGGTCACGTTCTGGAACGAGAGCAGGCCGATGGTTTCGCCCTGGGCAATCAGGGGAACGCAGAGCGCATGGCTGGCACAGGCGTCGGGGAGGTGGTAACAGGTAATATCCGGCTCGCCGGTTACTGGCGGATGACTCTGCCCGCGGCGCACGGCCCAGCACTGGTCCGGATGGAAGGGATCGGACTCACCCTGCGGGTCGAGCCATTCGGCGGCACAGTGCATCTGCCACGGCTCCCTTTCGAGAAGCCAGAGCTGTCCGGGAATGCCCGGCGCTATGCCGGGCGCGAACAGTTGCGCCACGTTCAGGACATCCTCGACGGACTCGCACCCTTGCAGCCGCTGCGTCATTCGCGCCAGCAGCTCGCGGATCGCCCAGTCGGCATCACGCTCTTTTTCCAGCCGCTGCCGTACCAGACCGTTTTCACGAAAGATACGGATCGCCTGGGCCATATCGCCAATCTCGTCGATCTGCCGGTAATCCGGGGCTTCGACCCCATAATCCTGAGACGCCAGTCGGTTGACCACATCACTCAGGCGCACCACCGGGCGCAGCACCCGGCGTTTGAGGATAAAACCGAGCACAAACAAAAACATTAGTGCGGTCAGGCCGACCATCACCTCGGAGAGGGTACGCAGCGCGCGGGATTTTGCCGTGGCATCCTCAATTGCCACATTGGTGCGGCGGTCCAGCATCTGACGAAAATGATCGAGCTGATTCTGGACCTGCTCCAGCTCGCTCTCGTAACGCTCGTTATAAAGCAGTTCAATGGCCTGAGGCTGCTGCCCGCGCCCGACGCTGGCGATAGCACTCTGTTGCTCATCCTGCAGCGCATCGGCCATCTGCAAACCTTCGTGCAGCAGCGCCAGCTCTTCATCACTGGCACCCGCATCTTTCAGCTTTTGCAGGCGATGCTCAATTCTGACCATCGTTTCCGCTTTCTGGCGGTACTCCTCTGCCACCGCGGGATCCTGTTTAATGACGTACAACCGCGCCAGGTCGGAGAGCGCCCAGGCGTCAACTTCCACCTCTTCGGTGAGCTGATCGAAGACGTAGCGCTGTTCAACGGCCTGCCGCTCAACGCTTTCGGCGCTGGAGGCCATCAACATAGCCACGCCGGAAGCGATAGTCAGACAAACCGTGGCACCGTATGCCCAGTTAGTGATAGTGGCGATACGCACGTCTTATTCCTTCTTCATAAATCAGGCGAATTTTTCCCTTCCTCGATAATCGCATCGTCAATCTCTTCGGCATTACCGGCATGATCGCGACCCGAAAGCAGGTTCCAGCAGGCGATAAACAGGGCGGCGATTAACGGACCAATCACAAAACCGTTGATGCCGTAAATCTCCATCCCGCCGAGGGTAGTGATGAGGATAAGATAATCGGGCATTTTGGTGTCTTTTCCCACCAGCAGCGGGCGCAGCAGGTTATCCACCAGCCCCACCACCAGCACAAAGAAGCCGACGATAAACAGGCCCTGCCATAGCTGATGGGTGGCGAAGAGGAAAATAGCTGCCGGTACCCAGACGATGGCCGAGCCGACCGCCGGGATCAGCGACAGGAACGCAATCAGCGCCCCCCACAAGATACTGCCATTAATACCGACTATCCAGAAGGCGATACCGCCCAGCACACCCTGGACCAGGGCCACCACGGCCGTGCCTTTTACCGTCGCTCGGGCAACCCCGGCAAATTTGGCAAACAGATGGTGTTTGGCGAAATTCGACAGCGGCAGGCTGTCGAGGATCTGGCGCACCAGCCACGGGCCATCTTTCAACAGGAAAAAGAGCAGATAGACCATCACGCCAAAGCTGATGGCGAAGCCAAAGGTGCCTTTACCAATCAGGAAGGCGCTGCCGGCAAGATATTGCCCGCCGCGTAACGCCGCTTCAGAGAGCTTTTGCTGGATCTGCGCGGCAGTGTCGAGATCATGCTCGATCATCAGCGCGCGCAGCCAGTCTGGCAGGTGAGAGAAGAGACCAGCGAACACCCCGGAAAATTGGGTGTCGTTCTGCTGCAGGCGCGTGTAAACAATATTGAGTTCAAAGGCTAATGAGGAAAAGATCACCATCAGCGGAATAAAGACGATGAGGCAGATAAGCAGCACGCTCAGCAGCGCCGCCAGCCCGTTGCGATCCCCCAGTTTGATACGCAGGGTGTTTTTGACCGGGTAGAAAATCACCGCCAGGATAGCAGCCCACAGAATGGCCGAGAAGTAGGGCGACAGCACATCAAAAAACGCCCATGAGACCATCAGCAGTATCAGTATGAAGAAACCTTTGGTCAGTCCGTTAAATCGCATCAGCTCATCCTTTTTTAATGAAACACTACGACTATAGAGTGTTTTACGTAATTTAACATATTACGATCTTCTGCCGGGTGGCGGCTGCGCCTTACCCGGCCTACGTGAATGAGTAGGCCCGCGCAAGCGCAGCGCCGCCGGGCAAGGCCCGCACCACCCGCCAGTCCGTAGGCCCGTGCAAGCGCAGCGCCGCCGGGCGACAGGCCGCACCACTCGCCAGTTTAGCGGCTAATAACCAGATACCACTTTCGCCTGACCGACGTGGGGCCCGGTGCGGTACATGCTGTAAGTAGCGATTTGCAGGAGGTGTCCTATGGCATGGCGACCCTATCTCTACGTGATTTATACGGTGCGGCCCCGTTTAAGCGCCCGTCGCGCGCGTCTTCGTCTGGTGCATGGCTAGCAATTTGTTAAGAATCGCGGTATAAACACACCTTCTTTTGGATGTTTAGATGTCCATACGTATAGAAGGTGATATGCAAACAGAACAAAACGGACAGCTACAGCGCACCATGAAGACCCGCCACCTGATCATGCTCTCCCTCGGCGGCGTGATCGGCACCGGGCTCTTTTTTAATACGGGTTACATTATTTCCACCACCGGAGCGGCGGGCACGCTGCTGGCCTATCTGATTGGCGCGCTGGTGGTCTGGCTGGTGATGCAGTGCCTCGGCGAACTCTCCGTGGCGATGCCGGAGACCGGCGCCTTTCACGTCTATGCCGCACGCTATCTCGGCCCGGCAACCGGCTACACCGTGGCGTGGCTCTACTGGCTCACCTGGACCGTAGCGCTGGGATCGAGCTTTACCGCAGCCGGATTCTGCATGCAGTACTGGTTCCCGCAGGTGCCGGTCTGGGTGTGGTGCGTGGTCTTCTGCGCGGTCATTTTTGCCCTCAACGTCATCTCAACCCGCTTCTTTGCTGAAGGGGAGTTCTGGTTCTCGCTGGTGAAGGTCATCACCATCATCGCCTTTATTGTTCTTGGCGGGGCGGCCATCTTTGGCTTTATCCCGATGCAGGACGGTTCACCCGCGCCGGGGCTCAGCAACATTACCGCCGAAGGCTGGTTCCCGCACGGCGGGCTGCCGATCCTGATGACTATGGTGGCGGTTAACTTTGCCTTCTCGGGCACCGAGCTGATTGGCATCGCGGCGGGTGAAACTGAAAATCCGCACAAGGTCATTCCTGTCGCCATTCGTACCACCATTGCCCGCCTGATCATCTTCTTTATCGGCACCGTCTTCGTGCTGGCGGCGCTGATCCCGATGCAGCAGGCCGGGGTGGAAAAAAGCCCGTTCGTGCTGGTGTTCGAGAAGGTTGGCATTCCGTATGCCGCAGATATTGTTAACTTTGTGATCCTGACGGCGATCCTCTCGGCGGCCAACTCTGGCCTGTATGCTTCCGGGCGGATGCTGTGGTCCCTGTCGAATGAAAATACCCTGCCGCGCTGCTTTGCCCGGGTGAATAAAAATGGCGTGCCGCTGACGGCGCTGTCGGTGTCGATGCTCGGCGGCGTGCTGGCACTCTTCTCAAGCGTGGTGGCCCCGGATACGGTATTTGTCGCGCTGTCGGCGATTTCCGGTTTTGCGGTCGTGGCGGTGTGGATCAGCATCTGCGCCTCGCACTTTGTCTTCCGCCGCCGTCATCTGCAGGCCGGTAAACCGCTCGACGATCTGCACTACCGCGCCCCGTGGTATCCGCTGGTGCCGGTGCTGGGCTTTATCCTCTGCCTGGTCGCCTGCGTTGGCCTGGCCTTTGACCCGAGCCAGCGCATTGCCCTTTACTGTGGTTTGCCGTTTGTGGCGCTCTGCTATGGCGCATACTACCTTACTCAAAATCTGAAAACCCAGGAGCCTGAACATGTCGCAGAATAATCCGCTTACCGCCCTCCTTGAAAGCCAGCCCTTTGTGGTGCTGGACGGTGCGATGGCAACGGAGCTGGAAGCGCGCGGCTGTAACCTGGCCGACAGCCTGTGGTCGGCGAAAGTATTAATGGAGAACCCGGAGCTGATCCGCGACGTACACCTCGACTACTTCCGTGCCGGGGCGCAGGTGGCGATCACCGCCAGCTATCAGGCCACGCCGGAGGGGTTTGCCGCCCGCGGGCTGGACGAGGCGCACTCCCGGGCGCTGATTAGCAAAAGCGTTGAGCTGGCGCGCAAGGCGCGGGAAGCGTATCTGGCGGAAAACCCGCAGGCCGGCACGCGGCTGGTGGCCGGTTCGGTCGGGCCCTATGGCGCATTCCTGGCGGACGGGTCGGAATACCGCGGCGATTATGTACGCAGCGCAGAGGTCTTTACCGCCTTTCATCGTCCGCGGGTAGAGGCGTTGCTGGATGCCGGGGCGGATCTGCTGGCCTGCGAAACCCTGCCATCGTTTGCTGAAATTAAGGCTCTGGCGGATCTGCTGACGGCCTACCCGCGCGCCCGGGCGTGGTTCTCGTTTACGCTGCGCGACAGCGAGCACCTGAGCGACGGCACGCCGCTGCGCGAGGTGGTGTCGGTGCTGGCGACTTATCCGCAGGTGATTGCGCTGGGGATTAACTGTATCGCGCTGGAGAAGACCACTAGCGCGCTGCAACACCTGCAAAGCCTGACCGCGTTACCGCTGGTGGTCTATCCGAACTCGGGCGAGCATTACGATGCGGTGAGCAAAACCTGGCATCATCACGGGGAAGCGTGCGAGACGCTGGCGGGGTATTTGCCGCAGTGGCTGGCGGCGGGGGCGAAGCTGATTGGGGGGTGTTGCAGGACGACGCCGAAGGATATTGCTGAGATTACTGCCCGGCGCTGAGAATAGCGCTGCACTATCGGTTTCGGTTGAAGAACTTTCGTTAAAAATTCATTGCTCGGGCGGCTCTCTCTTCATTGATGGAGAGGGCTGGAGTGATGAGGGAACGTTCGACTGAAGTGGGGGCCTTTCACCATACGTTGCTTGCTTTAAGGACCTAAGAAATATTGTGGAGCCTTTGTCCCTATGGGAAAGGCAGCAAATACGAAAACGGCAACCAAATTTGTAATGCCAGTCATTTAAGCCACTGACTGGCTCTACGATTGCCCCATTTACTTTATTTTTGCGTCTCATTCGGTTTTGCTGGCTTCATCCATGCATCATCATATTTAATATTTCCTCTTACATAATTCCATTCAATACCTCGGAATCTAAGTCCCACTACTTCATGCATGTTCGGGGTAGTACTACCAGGATAATAAACATGAGTGAAATCTACAGAAGAAACGACAACACCCTCTAGCTTAATATTATAAATCTCCGTCTCTATTCCTGCTTCTACGATTTCATAATATTTAAGTACCGCTTTTTGAAATCTCTTTTGCTCACACACAGCGATAGCAAAGAAAGGGCTGGTTTTATCAAGTTGTTTATGAATTACTACAGGACTATGTTGTCTACATCCTGTCATGTTTCCTGTATTGCTGTCTACTGGCTGCCTTACGCCGTAACTACTATTCATAACTTCTATTGCACCCTCACGGCCTAAAGCCATGCAATCTCCTGGAATTTGCATTCCATTTTCATCATACAGAAATAAATAAGCTGGTAGTGACATAATTATCTGTTCCCATCGTTGTCGATAAAGAATGAATCAGAATAACTGACTCCATTTAAATTATATGCAATATTATAGTTATATCCCTTTGGCAATTTAACGTTTACGCATGTGTCAGGATATGATAAGGATATATTATCTTTTGCTTCTAAAATTGTGTATTTTTTATTAGGCCAATAGTAAATGCTATAACGTTTTAGAACATCATTCTTGTTTATAGTAAAGCAGATGGTGTTACCTTGCATAAACACGCTACGATGTATTGATGCTGGTTTTCCTCCACCAGGGCAACCCGTAAGGATAACAATAAAAGGTAATGTGAGTAATCTCTTCATCCTGGAAATCCTTTCAAAACTGATTTGTATTTTCTAATGAGTTCATGAGTGGATACATTCGGATGATAATCTCTATATTCTGTTAAATATAACGTATCACTATTAAACCCATAGGTAAGAAGTAGCCAATAATCGCTGGCAATTGATGCTTGTTGTTCTAGCCCATAATGGAGGAAGTTAGCTTTGTCTAAACTGTAACTATAATCAGCCAGGCGAGAGAATAACCCTCTGGTTCTAACAAACATTCCCTTTTGTGCTTGCCATGCATGAACCATTTCATGCATAAATCTGTGTTTCTTCTGCAGGTCTCTTTCTAAAGAAAAATCCGGTGAATAGGTTCCCTCTCTAAACCATAATTCGCCGTCGGGAGCCATTGCAACATCTACGGGTTGCAGGTTGAATGGTAAATACCCTTCACGATGAACCCAAATGCGGCTATAGATCAGACTTTCACCAAATAAAGTCCTGGCTAGTGCAATTTCACCTATCGTTAGTTGTCTGACGCCACCGGGTACAATGGGTGTTCCTGATGTGGGTTTTATACTTTCATCAACTGGCATTTAGTATCCCTCTAATTGCTGTTTGTTTTGTATATTAATCGTACAGTGTGCGACAGGCGAGAGGAAGCGTGGTTTACAGAAAAGTGCTTAAAATTAAAAGGCTTTAAGTGAAACAGGTAATGGCAACCGTAGGCCCGGCAAGCGCAGCGCCGCCGGGCATTAATCACCCTACCTCTGCTTACGCCAGGAGTTCAATTACCCCCTCATCGGTTCTGAGCCAGCGCGGCATCTTGAGCGTATCGGCGTAGAAACTGACCCGTTCTCCGGGCAGATTCTGGATGACTCTTTCCACGTCCGTGGTGAGCGAGCCACTGATCAACTGCTGGGTCAGTACCTGGCAGTAGCGCCCGAGGTGATCGGCCTCGGGCTCAAACACAGGGAGACGGGTCGGGAAATCCTTTACCGTCAGGCTTTCTTTTAACGCCTCCGGAACCACCACCGGAGCCGCACGCTCCCCCTCACCCCAGCCCTCTCCCACAGGAAGAGGGAACAAAACGGTGCCGTTTACGCCGCATCTGCCAGCACAAACATCCCATACGGATGGATCTCCAGGAAATACGCTTCCCCCACGTCCGGCTGCAGCCTTGTCGCGTTCACCTGCAACAAAATCTCCTGGCCGTGCCACTCCACAATCACCTCATACTGCGGCCCCATATAGGCGACGTGGCGGATCACGCAGCGCTGACTCGTCTCGCCGTGCTGGCTCAGGGTGATCGCCTCCGGGCGTACCCCAACGGTGCCAGCCCCCTGGGCGGCAAAGTGGAGCGGGCGCGGCAGGCGATAGCCGTGGATCGCCACGTAATCCTGGGTGAAGGTGGCCGGGAACAGGTTGGCATCGCCCATAAAGCTCGCCATAAAGCGTGACGCGGGCTGACGATAGAGATCCTGCGGGGAGCCAATCTGCATGATATTGCCCTTGTTCATCACCAGCACGGTGTCCGAGACCGCAAACGCCTCGCTCTGGTCGTGGGTCACATACAGCGAGGTGATGTTGAACTGCTTTTGCAGCTCGCGGATCTTATCCCGCATGCTGCGCCGCAGGTTGGCGTCGAGGTTACTTAAAGGCTCATCAAACAGCAGCACTTTCGGTTTGAGGATCAGGGCGCGGGCGAGCGCCACGCGCTGCTGCTGGCCGCCGGAGATCTGATCCACATAGCGGTCTTCGAAGCCCTCCAGATCCACCATCGCCAGCGCCTCTTTGACGCGGGATTTGATCTCCGCGCGCGACACGCCGAGCATCTTCAGGCCGTAGCCGACGTTCTCTCCCAGCGACATGTGCGGGAAGAGGGCGTAAGACTGGAATACCATGCAGATATCACGCTGCTGAATGGAGCGGTGGGTCACGTCTTCGCCGTCGATGAGGATCTGTCCGTCGGTGGGTTTTTCCAGCCCCGCCACCAGACGCAGCACCGTGGTTTTGCCGCAGCCGGAGGGGCCGAGCAGGGTCACCATCTGCCCCTGGGGGATCGCCAGGTTGATGTTTTCAATCACCGTGTTGGCGCCAAAGCGCTTGGTCACGTTACGCAGTTCAACGAAATGTTTCTGAGTCATAGTGTTACGCCTGGTTTTTGGCTTTTGAACGGGAGATACGCGCCTCACCGATGAGCCAGTCAAAGAGGAAAATGATCGCCAGCATGACCACAATCAGGATCGAGCCGTAGGCAATCGCCACGCCGTATTCACCGTCTTCCACGCGGTTCAGAATGTAGGCCGTTGCCACCCGGGTATCCGGCGTGACGAGGAACACAATGGCGCTGACGGTGGTAATGGCGCGCACAAAGCTGTAGATCAGCGCCGACAGAATGGCCGGGCGCAGCAGCGGCAGCAGAATATGCGTAATGGTGCGCAGGCTCCCGGCGCGCAGGCTCAGCGAGGCTTCGTCCAGCGATTTATCGATCTGGCCCAAACCCGCGATCCCGGCGCGAATGCCCACCGGCACGTTACGCATCACCATGGAGATAATGACGATGGCGGCGGTGCCGGTCAGGTAGACCGGGGCGCTGTTAAAGGCGAGGATGTATGACACCCCCGCCACGGTACCCGGTACCGCAAAGCAGAGCATGGTAGTGAACTCGATGGTCTTTTTACCCCTGAACTGCTGGCGCACCACTACCCAGGCGATCAGCAGGCCGAAGGCGGCGGTGATCGGCGCGGCGATCCCGGCGTAGAGCAGGGTATCAAGCAGTGAAGGCCATGCCCCGTCGCTCATTCCCTGGCCGAAGAGCTTGATAAAGTTATCCAGCGTCAGGGTGTAATCCACCCCCCAGTTGACGGTAAAGCTGCCGTAGAAAATGCTGCCGTAAAGCAGGGCGTTAAAGGCGATCCACACCGCCAGCAGGGCGACCACGCTCCACACCAGGGTGACCGGCAGGGGCTGGACGTCGCCGCGGTAGGACTTGCCGGAGACGGTGACGTAGGAGCGCTTGCCGATCCACATATACTGGATGCAGAACACCAGCAGGGAGAAGAGCAGCAGGAAGGCGCCGAGGGTACTGGCGGCCTGATAGTCGAGCTGAGAGCCGGTGATGTAGAAGTAGATCTGCGTCGCCAGCACGTCGAAGTTGCCCCCCAGCACCAGCGGGTTACTGAAGTCGGCCAGCGACTGGACGATGACAATCAAAAAGGCGTTGGCCAGCGCGGGCTTGAGCAGCGGGACAAAGACGCCGTTAAAGGTCTGCCAGCGGCTGGCGCGCAGGGTGTACGACGCCTCCTCCAGCGACGGATGAATGGTCTTGATCGCCCCGTCGAGGATCATAAAGGCCATCGGCGTAAAGGCCAGCACTTGCGCCAGCCAGATACCGGTGAAGCCATACAGCCAGTTGGTATTGGTCAGCCCAAACCAGTCCACCATCAGCTCCGTAATATAGCCGGAGCGACCCATCATCAGCGTCACGCCGAGACCTACCACGAACGGCGGGGTAACAATCGGCAGGATGGAGAAAATACGGCCAATAATGGCGCTGCGTCTGGCGATGCGGGTGGTGTAGATCGCCAGCACCAGGCCGAAGAAGGTGCAGCCGATGCCGACGGCGATCGAGAGCAGGATCGAGTTGATGATCACCTGGATGATATGCGCCTGGGAGAGCACATTCATAAACGCCAGCGGCGCGAACTCCCCGGCGTCGTTGGTGAACATCGGAATAAAGATGGCGATGCTCGGCCAGACGATAAAGATGCCGATCAGGGCGACAATGGTAATCAGCGAGCCGATGACAAAGCGGTCGCCGCCCAGCCACTCGAGGCGGGTCAGGGCCAGGGTCATGATCGCCCCCAGCGCTACAAACAGCACGATGGTGGCGTAGCCCAGGCCGCGTCCTTCGAGGGTGGCGCTGATGACCACAAAGGCCATGCACAGCAGTGCCCAGCCGGCGTCCAGGTAGTGACGGCTACGCTGCTCGCGCTTCGCCTCGGTGAACGGGCGCACCAGCAGCAGGGTGGGGAGCAGATACCACAGCCAGCTAATGTTGAAGTGTGACCAACTGTAGGCGTCGAGGATCTCGTCGCCGGTGGACTCCAGCAGGCCGTAATCCAGGCTCCAGCTCGGCAGCAGGGCAAACGCCAGCCAGCTAACAAAAACCCAAAGGAAGACCGCATCCCGTTTTTTTACGGGATGGAGAGCGAGTGTCTGTAACATAGGTATTCCGGTGTTGTAGGCCGGGTAAGCGTAGCGCCACCCGGCAAAGGAGCAATAGCGGGCTTATTTACCCATCTTCACGTCGCTGACCCACTTGTTGATCAACGCCTTGCGCACATCCGTGGAGCCGTACTTATCCATGTCATAGCTGATGAGCTTCAGGTCATCGAGCTTCAGCGAGTTCGGCGAGGTCTCTGCGGTGGTGTTGGTCAGGATCTGATAGGACTTGCCCTGCTTCCACGCCAGCTCCTGGGCCTCTTTCGACAGCACCCAGTCCACGAAGAGCTTCGCGTTCTCTTCGTTGCGCGCCCCCTTCAGGATGCTGACGCCGCCAATCTCATACCCGGTGCCTTCGCAGGGGGAGATCAGCTCCAGCGGCGCGCCCTGTTCTTTTTCCAGCGAGTAGTCGTGCAGGAAGCCGATGCCGATGGCCGTTTCACCGCGGGCGGCGTTACGCGCCGGGGCGATGCCCGATTTGGTGTACTGGGAGACGTTGCCGTTCAGCTGTTTGAGGTAGTCGAAAGCCTGGTCTTCCCCCCACAGCTGGACGAAGGTCGCCAGCGCGGTGTAGGCGGTGCCGGAGCTTTGCGGATCGGCAATCTGGATCTCGCCCTTGTACTCCGGTTTGGTCAGATCTTTCCAGCACTGCGGTACCGGCAGGTTTTTCTCTTTCAGGCGCTGGGTGTTGACGCCAAAGCCCAGAATGCCCACGTACACCGCAGAGGAGAGGTTGCCTTTCACCTTGGCCGGATCGCGGAATTTCTCCATGATCTGCTCCAGGTTTTTCGATTTGTACGGCTGCAGCAGCCCCATCTCACCAGCCTGAGACTGCGGGTCCAGGGTGCCGCCGTACCAGACGTCAGCCTGCGGGTTTTTCTTCTCGGCATCCACTTTCGCCAGCGTACTGCCGGAGCCGTTGCGGATAAACGAGGTTTTGACGTCGTACTTGTCGCCAAACGCTTTGGTTTCGGCTTCGCACATTTCGTTGGTGGCGCTACAGTAAACCACCAGGCGGCCTTTGGCCTGTGCGGCACCGGTTAAGGTTGCCAGCGCGATCCCGGAAGCAATGAGGGTAGAGAGAAGCGTTGTTTTCATTATTCAGCCCTTTTTATGACGTTATGTGACTGCGAGAAGCGGTGATGCCCGCCATCAGCAGCGGCATCAGGAGTAAACCCATCAGCACGGCGGCAATGGAGAGCAAACTGAACATCCCCGACCAGCCGTAGCGTTCGATAACCTGCGACAGCGGCCACCCGGCCAGCGCCGCCCCCAGATAGGCAAACACGCCAAGAAAACCGGTAATCGAGCCTGCGGCCTGCTTGTGCCCGCACTCCACGGCGGCAAGGCCGATGAGCATCTGCGGACCAAAGACAAAAAATCCCACCGTAAAAAAGCACATCGCCAGCAGGGCGTAGTGGTGAACCGGGGCCAGCCACAGGGCGGCGACCGACACCATCAGCCCCAGCGTGAACAGCAAAATCATCGGCGCCCGCTGGCCGCTGAACAGCAGATCCGACCCCCATCCGGCGAAGAGTGCCCCGAGCAGACCGCCTACTTCGAACAGCATCACCGTGGCGTTGGCGCTCAGCAGGTTCACCCCGTGGCTCTCCGCCAGCCAGATGTTGCCCCAGTCGTTGAGGGCAATGCGGATCAGATAGACCAGCACATAGGAGGTCCCGAGCAGCCAGATCATCGGGTTCTGCAGCATGGTGGTGCGTAACATCTGCCACAGCCCCATCGGCGGACTCTGCTGCTCCTGGCGCAACTCCAGCGGATCGTTGCGCCACTCCCCGACCGACGGCAGACCCTCTTCCTGCGGTGTGCCCCGCAGTTGTGTGGTCAGCCACAGGCCGAGCACGATACTGATGATCCCCGGTGTCAGCATCGCCGCCTGCCAGCCCCAGCGATGGGCGGCGAAGGCGCAGATCAGCGGAATAATCGCCCCGCCGATGTTGATGGAGGTGTTCCAGCACCCCCACCAGAAGCCGCGCTCGTTGCGCGAATACCAGTGGGTGAGCAACCTGGCGCAGGGCGGCCATCCCCATCCCTGAAAGAAGCCGTTCAGCGTCCAGATAAACAGCAGCAGGGGCAGGGAGTCGCCGAAGGCGAACAGCACGTTCAGTACCCCGGTCGCCATCAGGCCGATGCCCATAAACGCCCGCTGGCCCTTGCTGTCGTGCCACAGTCCGGCGGCAAATTTCGACAGGCCGTAGCTGAGGTAGAACAGCGATCCGATCAGGCCGATATCGCTCTTGCTTAACCCCAGATCCAACTGCAATGCGGGCAGCACGTAGTTGAGGCTTTTACGCGTCAGGTAAAACGCGGCGTAGCCAGTGACCATGCAGAGCAGCAGTCGCGGGCGCAGCCGGCGGTAGCGTTGTGTAACCTGTTCAGCTGACAGTGCGGGCATGGCGTTCTCCATTTGCAATGACTGTATGAAAGCGCGACGAAAAAGGGATGAGAGAAAGTCTGGCGTGACTAAGACTTTTTCCTGGTTAGCGGTGTGTTTGTTGCAAAACTGTGGGCAGGTTAACAATTACGCGTGTGCCGCCCTGGGACTCCAGGGTGAACTCGCCGCCCAGGGCATGCACCCGCTCGCGCATCCCCTGGATGCCGAAGCCGGGGATCTGCTGCATGCTGATACCGTTGCCGTTATCCTTAACCTCCAGCCGCAGCTGGTTATCCTGCTCACAGAGCAGGACGCTGACCTCGCTGGCATCGGCATGTTTGCTGACGTTATTCAGCAGCTCCTGGAGTAAGCGATAGAGGGTGAAGACCAGGGTTTCACTCTGCGGCGGAGCGGTGAGCCGGTAGTCAAACCGACACTGAATGCCGCGCTCGGCAAAGGCGAACTCGTTCACCAGGTGGTGCAGCGCCTCGTTCAGGGAGAGCTCGTCCAGCACAGGGGGGCGAAGCTGGCGCAGCAGCTGGCGGGTGGAGTGGTGAATGCGGCGGGCCAGCTCGTTGATCTGCCCGGCGGCCTCTAACGCCTGCGGATTATCCCCCGCCCGTTTTACCAGCTGGGACTGGATCTGAATGGCGGTGATGTTCTGCCCAATCTCGTCGTGCAGCTCCCGGGCCAGGTGCTTGCGGGTATCTTCTTCGGTATGGATCAGCTTTTCGGTCAGCTCGCGTCGGGCCTGCAATTCTGCCTCCAGCCGACGACGATAGTGATCGAGGTTCATCGCCAGATGTTGCTGGCGGCTGATAGCGATCCCCAGCCCAATCCCCAGCAGCGACTGGGTGGCGAGAAAAATTTCCAGCTCCAGCAGATCGCTGAACCCTACGCCGACC
This sequence comes from Leclercia sp. M-A074-M, assembly GCF_965195605.1. NCBI lineage: Bacteria > Pseudomonadati > Pseudomonadota > Gammaproteobacteria > Enterobacterales > Enterobacteriaceae > Leclercia > Leclercia sp. M-A074-M. The sequence continues at coordinate 78,023 of NZ_CBDAHM010000007.1, forward strand.
TGACGGGCAATAGTGATCATCATGCTGCCCAGCAGCCCGGAGAGCACGCCCCCCTGCCAGCCAAACTTCCACGCCATCACCACGTTGGGCAGAAACACCACAATCAGCAGCAGCCGCTCCAGGGAGGGGGAGAGCACCATCTGGGTGCCGATACCGATGATAAAAAAGAGGCTACACCAGATGATAAGCGAGGTGCGCAGCGGCGGGTTGCTGGTATCGAGCCCCAGCAGATGGTAGCGATGCTGCTGGCGCAAAAACTCAAACACGAGGTAGACGAACGGCGTCAGCAGCACCCCGCCGGTAAAGGAGGCCAGCACCAGCAGGGTGGCCGGGCTTTCAAGGAACGGCGCCAGGATCAGGGTCTGGAGCAGGGCATTGAGGGTCACTGCCGCGATCAGCAGCGACAGACGCTGCCAGTAGAGGGGATAGCGGTGCCAGTAGTGCTGCGCCAGCCATGCACAGACGGTGCCCATCAGCGGCACCACCAGCATCAGGTGATGAGTCAGCAGCTGTTCGCCGTGCAGCCAGAACATCGCCGCCAGCGGAGGGAGGATCAGCGCCGGCCAGAAGCGGCGCGAAAGCACAATCAGCAGCGCCAGATAGACGCCCTGAGGCAAAAACAGGGCCGCCTGCTGCCCGTTGCGGGTGAGGTAAAAGCTCAGCGTCCACAGCATCAGCCAGCCGGTGCCCCAGGCCAGCATAATAAACAGCGAGAGGATGATGTGCCGCAGGGAGCGCCGCATTAGTGGCCCGTCAGCAGTTGGTGATCGAGGGCAAAGTGCACCAGCTCAATGGTGCTGCTGCACTGCAGTTTGCCCAGCACGTTGGCGCGATGAACATGGACAGTTTTGTGGCTGAGCTCAAGCTGGAAGGCAATCTCCTTCACGCTTTTGCCCTGGACCAGCAGCTCGAACACCTCTTTCTCGCGCGGGGTCAGTACCGCCAGCGCCTGTGATACCGGCTCACCGCCGCGCAGGGCTTTAACCGCATCGGCACACAGATAGTGTCCGCCCATGCCGACGGATCGGACCGCCTGGACCAGCTCCTCCGGGCCGCAGCGCTTGGTGAGATAGCCGCTGGCCCCGGCGTCCAGCGCGCTCTGCACAAAGGCGGGGGTGTCGTAGATGCTGAGGATAATGGCGCGAAATCCCGGGCGCTGCTGGCGCAGGCGTTTGAGCAGGCTCAGGCCGTTCTCATCGGGCATGGCGACGTCGAGCACCGCCACATCGATGGCCTCGCGGCTAAGGGCGGCCCAGGCCTCTGCGGCGCTGCTGTACTGGCCTTCCACCACCAGATCGTCTTCCAGATTTAACAGCTGGGCGAACCCGGAACGCACCACCACATGGTCGTCCACCAGCACCACTTTGATCATCTCAGATACCTTTACGAAGTCATTCGCCTATGATGCCTGTCAATGGTTGGCTGGCAATTGTGCAGCTGCGGTTATGTAACGGATGTAACAAAATTGCAATAAAGGTTTGGGTAGTAAAGTAGACCGGGTAAGGCGTAGTCGCCACCCCCCTGGCACGTTCACCGGTTCTGGTATACCAGAGCAGCACGGACCGTGAAGTGAACGGAACTACCTCTACCGTTACATATTTCTTTGCCCACACGAGACAAATAGCCCTCACCCCAATCCCTAAAATCCAACTATCTATTGCCGCTTTTTTTCTAAAAACGATTCGGCATTAACGATGCTTTTTAATTCCTTTATCAAAATTCTCGCCGCGGAAATACTGCCTCCATAACAACAGAGGGGAGCAGACACCATGGCAATTTCATCGCGTATCACCTTACTCGGCGCCCTGGCGCTGTGGGTATTCCAGGCGCAGGCGGTAGATGTCACCGTTGCGTATCAAACTTCCGCTGAGCCCGCGAAAGTGGCCCAGGCGGATAAAACCTTTGAGAAAACGAGCGGCGCCAACGTGGACTGGCGTAAGTTCGACAGCGGCGCGGCCATCGTGCGGGCGCTGGCCTCCGGCGACGTGCAGATTGGCAATCTCGGCTCCAGCCCGCTGGCGGTGGCCGCCAGTCAGCAGGTGCCGATTGAAGTTTTCCTGCTGGCCTCGCAGCTCGGTAATTCCGAAGCGCTGGTGGTGAAGAAAAACATCATGAAGCCAGACGATCTGATCGGCAAACGCATCGCGGTGCCCTTTATCTCCACCACCCACTACAGCCTCCTCGCCGCCCTGAAACACTGGGGGATCAAACCGGGCCAGGTGGAGATCATCAACCTGCAACCTCCGGCGATCATCGCCGCCTGGCAGCGTGGCGATATCGACGGGGCTTATGTCTGGTCCCCGGCGGTAAACGAACTGCAAAAGGACGGCAGCGTGCTGACCGACTCCGCCCAGGTGGGCCAGTGGGGATCGCCAACCCTCGACGTGTGGGTGGTGCGTAAAGACTTTGCCGGGAAACACCCGGAGGTGGTGAAAGCCTTCGCCAGAAGCGCCATCGACGCTCAGCAGCCCTACATTGCCAACCCGGATGAATGGCTGAAACAGCCCGCCAATATCGAAAAACTGGCCCGCCTGAGCGGGGTGCCGGAAGCCGACGTGCCGGGTCTGGTGAAAGGCAATACCTACCTGACGCCTGCCCAGCAGTTGCAGCAGCTGTCAGGCCCGGTGAATAAAGCGATTGTTGATACCGCAGGCTTCCTGAAAGAGCAGGGCAAAGTGCCCGCGGTGGCGGCGGACTACAGCCAGTACGTCACCGATCGCTTTGTGAAGTAAGGGGGGCCGGATGCTGAATATTACAAATCTCTACGCCGATTACGCTGGCAAGCCTGCGCTGGAGGATATCAACCTGACGCTGGACAGCGGCGAGCTGCTGGTGGTGCTCGGTCCGTCCGGCTGCGGGAAGACCACGCTGCTGAATCTGATCGCCGGGTTTGTAGCTTATCAGCATGGCGCTATCCAGCTGGCAGGGAAAAAGGGGGTGGGACCCGGTGCCGAGCGCGGTGTGGTCTTTCAGAACGAAGGGTTGCTGCCCTGGCGTAACGTGCAGGAGAACGTCGCCTTCGGGCTACAACTGGCGGGCACGTCGCGTGATGAGCGGCTGGCAACCGCACGGGGGATGCTGAAAAAAGTCGGGCTGGAAGGGGCGGAAAAACGCTTTATCTGGCAGCTCTCCGGCGGCCAGCGTCAGCGCGTCGGCATCGCCCGGGCGCTGGCGGCCAATCCGCAACTGTTGCTGCTGGATGAACCTTTCGGTGCGCTGGACGCCTTTACCCGCGAGCAGATGCAAACTCTGCTGCTACGCCTGTGGCATGAGACCGGCAAGCAGGTGCTACTCATCACTCACGACATCGAAGAAGCGGTGTTTATGGCCACCGGGCTGGTGCTGCTCTCGCCGGGACCGGGGCGGGTGCTGGAGCGTCTGCCGCTCAACTTTGCCCGCCGCTTCGTGGCGGGCGAGCCGGTGCGCAGCATCAAGTCCGACCCCGATTTTATTGCCCGGCGCGAATATGTGCTGAGCCGCGTGTTTGAACAGCGGGAGGCCTTCTCATGAGCATTGTGGTCAATGACAAAACGGCGCGCAAACGGCTGACCCTGCGCTGGCCCTTTTCCCGTTCGTTGACGCTCAGCGTCACCACCCTGCTGGTGCTGCTTGCGGTGTGGTGGGCAGTGGCGGCGGCGCAGTGGATAAGCCCGCTCTTCCTGCCGCCGCCGGGCCAGGTGCTGGTGAAACTCATTACCATCGCCGGTCCGCAGGGGTTTATGGATGCCACCCTGTGGCAGCATCTGGCGGCCAGCCTGGGGCGCATTCTGGTGGCGCTGCTGGCGGCGACGATCGTCGGGATCCCGGTGGGCATTGCGATGGGCTTGAGCCCGACGGTGCGGGGCATTCTCGATCCGCTGATCGAACTTTATCGTCCGGTGCCGCCGCTGGCGTATCTGCCCCTGATGGTGATCTGGTTTGGCATCGGCGAGACCTCGAAGATCCTGCTGATCTACCTGGCGATTTTCGCCCCGGTGGCAATGTCTGCGCTGGCGGGGGTCAAAAGCGCCCAGCAGGTGCGGATCCGCGCGGCGCAGTCGCTGGGCGCCAGCCGTGCGCAGGTGCTGTGGTTTGTGATTTTGCCCGGCGCGCTGCCGGAGATCCTGACCGGGCTGCGCATCGGCCTCGGCGTCGGCTGGTCAACGCTGGTGGCGGCTGAGCTCATCGCCGCCACGCGCGGATTAGGCTTTATGGTCCAGTCGGCGGGGGAGTTCCTGGCGACGGACGTGGTACTGGCAGGGATCGCGGCGATCGCCGTGATCGCCTTCGGATTAGAACTGGGGCTGCGCGCGCTACAGCGCCGCCTGACGCCCTGGCATGGAGAGATACAATGAGTGAACGTCTGACCATTACCCCGCTGGGGCCGTATATCGGCGCGCAAATTTCCGGGCTGGATGTGACCCGCCCATTAAGCGATAACCAGTTTGAGCAGCTCTATCACGCGGTGTTGCGCCATCAGGTGGTATTCCTGCGCGAGCAGGCGGTGACGCCCCAGCAGCAGCGCGCCCTGGCGCTGCTGTTCGGCGATCTGCATATCCACCCGGTCTATCCCCATGCCGAGGGGGTAGAGGAGATCATCGTGCTGGATACCCATAACGATAATCCACCGGATAACGACAACTGGCACACCGATGTCACCTTTATCGAGACCCCGCCCGCCGGGGCGATCCTCGCGGCGAAACAGCTGCCGCAGAGCGGGGGAGATACGCTGTGGGCCAGTGGAATTGCCGCCTTTGAGGCGTTATCCACCCCGTTCCAGCAGCTGCTGAGCGGCCTGCGGGCGGAGCACGATTTCAAAAAATCGTTCCCGGAGTATAAGTACCGTAAAACGGAAGAGGAGCACCAGCGCTGGCGGGAGGCGGTGGCAAAGCATCCGCCGCTGCTGCACCCGGTGGTGCGCACCCATCCGGTGAGCGGCAAGCAGGCGCTGTTCGTCAACGAAGGCTTTACCACGCGAATTGTTGACCTGAGCGAGAAAGAGAGCGAGGCGCTGTTAGGTTTCCTCTTCGCCCATATCACCAAACCGGAGTTTCAGGTGCGCTGGCGCTGGCAGGAGAACGATCTGGCGATCTGGGATAACCGGGTGACGCAGCATTACGCCAATGCCGATTACCTGCCGCAGCGGCGGATAATGCATCGGGCAACGATTTTAGGGGATAAGCCATTTTATCGTGCCCCATGACAGAGGCACCCGTAGGCCCGGTAAGGCGAAGCCGCCACCGGGCGCTACAAATGTGCCTCGATATACCGCTGATAACGGCTGGCTTTCAGATAACACAAATCCACCAGCACCAGCCCGTCCACGCAGTTGTTGAACGCCGGGTCGCTGCCAAAATCGATAAACTGCACGCCGCCGGGCTCGCACAGCTCGGAATACTGCTTGTACAGCGGCGGGATGCCGCATCCCAGATTGCCAAGCAGTGATTTCAGCCGGGTCAGATCCTCCACATAATCTTCGCCCCCAAACTGCGACAGCACGTCGGGCAATGAGGCGGGGTACGGGCGGCGCGAGGTCGCCAGCGGATGAGTGGCCGGGAACCAGAGCCGGTAAAAGGCCACCAGCAGATCCCGCGCCGCGGGCGGTAATCCCCCGGAGATGGAGACCGGTCCGAACAGGTAACGATAGTGCGGGTAACGCGCCAGATAAGCACCAATGCCGGACCACAGGTAGTCGAGCCCGCGGCGTCCCCAGTAGCGCGGCTGAATAAAGCTGCGCCCCAGTTCAATCCCGTGCTCCAGGATCTCATCCATGTCGTCGCCGTAGTGAAACAGGCTGTGGCTGTAGAGGGCATCCCGTCCCTGGAAGGCGGTCGGCATAAAGCGGTAGGCGCCTACAATCTCCAGATCGTCGTCATCCCATAAAATCAGGTGCAGATAGTCATCGTCATAGCGATCGGTATCGCGCCGTTTACCGCTGCCTTCGCCCACGGCGCGAAAAGCAATCTCCCGCAGGCGGCCCAGCTCGCGCAGTATCGGCACCTCTTCCTGGCCGTTGCGCTGCCACAGATAGATGCTTTTGCCATCGGCGGTAATGCCCAGACGCTCCGCCTGCGCCAGGGCGCGCTTCAGGGTGGCACGGTCTTCCGGGCGGGCAATGGCGGACTCGGTTTTGAACACACCCGGCAGTCCCTTGCCGAGGCGCAGCACGTGCTGGCGGCACTGCTCGGCCAGCTCCCGGGCGGAGAGCGTGGGGCTGTACCAGTGGTGCCAGCCGATCTGCTGGCCGATTTTCACCGGCAGGCGGCTGTGGCGACGGCGAAACATCTGCTGCATCAGCAGCAGCATCGACAGCTGCGGCGAGAGCAGGGTGGTGGCATAAAACAGCAGGCTGTTGCGGGCGGGGATATTAACCGGCAGCAGCGGGGCGCGGAATTTGCCCGCCAGTTTGATAAAGCCGGGGTGCCACTTTTTATCGTGGATCCCGGTGCGCGTGGGGCGGGAGACCTCCCCCGCCGGGAAGAAGATCAGCACCCCACCATTTTGCAGCTGCTGCTCCATCAGGGCGAACGACGATTTCCCTGTCCGTCCGCCCATGTTATCCACCGGAATAAACAGCGCACTCAACGGTGCCAGATGCGTCAGCATGCGGTTGGTCACCACTTTCACGTCCCGGCGCACGCGGGAGAGGGCATACAGCAGCGCCAGTCCGTCCAGCGTACCGGTGGGGTGATTCGCGATAACAATCAGCGGGCCGTGGGCGGGGATCTGTTCGAGGTCGTGAGCCGGAAGGGTACAGAGGATATCAAGATGCTCCAGAATCTGTTCCACCATATCGAGCCCTTTCAGGTGACGGTGGTCGGCGGCAAATTGCTGAAATTCCGCTTCGTATAAGAGCTTCTTTAACACGCTTTTTTGCCAGGGTGCAGGTTTTGCCTGCGGCCAAAGGTCATCGAGAACGCTGTCGAGACTAAACATGGTGGCTCCTCCTCCTGTTCTGCTGAGACAGTAGAAGCGCCAGATGTCGATTGTATTGCAGGGGGGTGAAGCTTGTGTTCCAGGTCCGTAGGCCGGGTAAGGCGAAGCCGCCACCCGGCAATAGGGATTAACGCAGAATTTTCTTCTCGGCCAGATCCAGCGCGAAGTAGCTGAAGATCAGATCCGCACCGGCGCGCTTGATCGCCCCCAGGCTTTCGAGGATCACTTTCTCTTCGTCGATCGCCCCCGCCTGGGCGGCGAATTTGATCATCGCGTACTCGCCGCTCACCTGATAGGCGCCCAGCGGCAGTTCGGTGCGCTCGCGGATGTCGCGCAGGATATCCAGATAGGCGCCCGCCGGTTTCACCATCAGGCAGTCAGCGCCCTGCGCTTCGTCGAGCAGCGACTCACGGATCGCTTCGCGGCGGTTGAGCGGGTTCATCTGGTAGGTTTTGCGATCGCCCTTCAGGGCGGTACCGGCCGCTTCACGGAACGGACCGTAGAAGGAGGAGGCGAACTTGGTGGAGTAGGACATGATCGCAGTATCAGTGAAGCCAGCGGCATCCAGCGCCTGGCGAATGGCCTGCACCTGGCCATCCATAGCAGCAGACGGAGCGATAAAGTCCGCGCCTGCGGCGGCAGCCACCACCGCCTGTTTGCCCAGGTTCTCCAGAGTGGCATCGTTATCCACGCCGTGATCGCACAGCACGCCGCAGTGGCCGTGGGAGGTATATTCGCAGAAGCAGGTGTCGGACATGACGACCATCTCTGGCACCGTCTGTTTGGCGATGCGCGACATACGCGCCACCAGACCATCCTCTTTCCAGGCATCGCTGCCGGTGGCGTCGGTATGGTGGGAGATGCCGAAGGTCATGATTGAGCGGATGCCTGCGTTGGCAATGCGTTCAATTTCGCGCGCCAGATGCTTCTCAGGAATGCGCATCACGCCCGGCATGGCGTCGATGGCTTTGTAGTCGTCGATCTCTTCTTCAACAAAAATCGGCAACACCAGATCGTTCAGGGACAGGGTTGTCTCTTCAAATAATGCGCGCAACGCCGGGGTTTTGCGCAGGCGACGGGGACGAGCAATTAAATCGGTCATGATATGCCTGAGGTAGTGAATCGAAGAGGGACAGTGTACCTGAAATGCAGCCGGACTGTTTTACTAAAGTTGTCGTTTAGGTTGAGAATGCAGGGCGGTGGGAGCGGTATTATTTATGGTTTTATATTTTACTTCCTGAAATAAGTTTACATTATAATATCGCGCGAAAATTATCTGAATCTGGATATAGCTAGCCCTGGTAATATCCTAATCCTTCTCATTGTTTTTTTAAAATTGCTATTATTATTTATATGTTATATTTCTCATTCGCTTTTATTTAATAATTTCTGATGATCTTTCGCCTTGTGTTTCTTTTGTTTCGATTGAATGCAACTCTTTGTTATTTGTGCTTTTTATTATTATTTTTTATATTTTAAAAAGTGCCTGTATTATATTGTCTGTTTTCGGACATAATTACTACATTCATTGAACTATTTTCTTTAGCGACTGCATAATTCTCCTCGCAATATATTTGCACTGTATTTACGGACAAACTTGCTTACGTCCCTGAGGAGGGATGACCCAATGCAAACATGGAAAAAGAAATTTGTTGTATCTCAACTTGCATTAGCCTGTACGCTGGCTATCGCTTCTCAGGCCAATGCAAAAGATATTTCTGGTAGCACTTATAACACTTTTGGATATGATAATACGTCTACCTCTGCCTGGTATAACGGCTACTCCGACTGGAATTACTCCAGCGCGACCCACGACAACGATATCTATCCTGTCATTAACAAGTCGACGGTAAACGGCGTTATCTCAACGTATTACCTTGATGATGGCGCGGGCGGGCATGCCAATTCGCTGTCAATCTCCAACAGCACCGTCAACGGTATGATCACCTCCGGTTGCATGACCACCGAATGTGATGGCGGTTTGAATGCGGATGGTACAACGCATAACCAGTACGATCGTTTTAGCCTGAATGTCGACAATTCCACCATCAACGATACCTACGAGCACTACGCTTATGACGTCGTTGACGGCACCAGCACGACCACCCGTTACTGGGATACTTACGCGCTGGGCAATGCCATTACCCTCGACGTAGAATCGGACATCGTTATTCAAAACAACTCCCACGTGGCCGGTATCACTCTGACTCAGGGCTATCAGCAGCTGGATAACACGCCGTATGATGCTGTGACCGGCATTGAAGACAACAGCCATGTCTTTACCAATACCCTGCAGGTTAACGATTCGGTTGTCACCTCCGGCGCCTACAGCGATCTGGGCACCAACGGTTTTTACGGTCAGTCGGCGAAACCGAGCGATTACGGCGAGAGCAACGCCACGGCTGCGGATGATGCAGCGCTGATCGTCAGTGCCAGCAGCGCGGATAACGCCATGCAGACCACGGCTAACTTCGATCACTCCACGCTGAGCGGCGATGTACTGTTCACCAGCACCTTCGACAACAACTTCTATCCAAATGGCGATCCGGCTACCGATACCACCGCTGACGGCGTCTACAACCCGACCACCAACGGCTGGGATGGCACTGACAAACTGGATCTGACCCTTACCAACGGCAGTAAGTGGGTCGGCGCAGCCGTCTCCAGCGTCGAGGCGATTGGGCCTTCTCAGATGTATGGTCTGGGCTACAGCAGCGTCGACTGGCGTAGCCTGGAGCCAAACAGCATCTGGCCTGAATCCACCTTCAACAGCAATGGTCATCTGGTGGGCAACCAGGTTTATCAGAGCGGTCTGTTCAACGTCGCGCTGGATAACGGTTCCGAATGGGATACCCGTAAGCAATCCAACATTGACAAGCTGACCGTCAATAACCGTTCGCAGGTCAACGTAGAAAGCTCTGGCTTACTGGCGGACAGCATCACTCTGACCAACGCGTCGACCATGAACATTGGCGATTCCGGTGATGTGGCAACCGACAGCCTCTATCTCGACAGCGCAAGCCGGACCACCCTGACTCAGGAAACGGCGGCGCTGTATGCCAACACCATTACCGTGGATAACCATGCTGAACTGGCGCTGGGTCTGGGCCAGGTCGATACCCACAAAATGGTGCTGACCGATGGCGGCGTGCTGAATGTTGCCAGCCGTGATTATGTGTTCAATTCCGATCTGAACAATGCTCGCTATATCACCAATGATATCCACCAGGCTGATTACGATTACGGGGTGATCGCCCTGAACTCTGACGGTCATCTGGCGGTGAACGGTGAAGTGTCCGGTAACTATAAAGTGCGTCTGGATAACGCAACCGGCGCGGGTTCTGTCGCTGACTACAAGAATAAGGAAATTATTCGCGTTTACGACAATAACGCCGATACGCAGGCCAGCTTCACCGCAGCCAATAAAGCGGATCTCGGTGCTTACACCTATCAGGTACAGCAGCAGGGCGATACCGTGGTGCTGCGTCAGGAGCGTCTGACTGATTACGCCAACATGGCGCTGAGCATTCCTTCTGCCAACACCAACATCTGGCATCTGCAGCAGGATGCGCTCGCTAACCGTCTGACCAACAGCCGTCATGGCCTGGCAGACAACGGTGGCGCATGGGTGAACATCTTCGGCGGTAATTTTGACGGCGATAATGGCACTATCCATTACGATCAGGACGTTAGCGGCATCATGGTGGGCCTCGATACCCATATTGATGGTAATAACGCTGACTGGATCGTCGGTGCGGCAGCGGGCTTTGCGAAAGGCGATATGAATGACCGCAGCGGCCAGGTGGATCAGGACAGCCAGACCGCAATGCTCTATTCCGCGGCGCGCTTTGCTAACGATCTCTTCATCGATAGCTCCCTGAGCTATTCGCGCTTCAATAACGATCTCTCAGCGAACATGAGCAATGGTGAATATGTCGATGGCAATACCACGACTGACGCCTGGGGCTTTGGGCTGAAACTGGGTTACGACTGGAAACCGAACACTGCCGGTTACCTGACCCCCTATGCAGCCATTTCCGGTCTGTTCCAGTCCGGGGACGACTACCGCCTGAGCAACGACCTGCGTGTGGGAAGCCAGTCTTACGACAGCATGCGTTATGAAGCCGGTATTGATGCAGGTTATACCTTCGGTTATGGCGACGACCAGGCGCTGACGCCGTTCTTCAAACTGGCCTACGTTTATGACGATGCCGGTGAAGATGCCAAAGTTAACGGCAACAACATCGATAACGGTGTGAAAGGCTCTGCGGTGCGCGTAGGCCTGGGGACCCAGTTCAGCTTCACCAAAAACTTCAGTGCGTACACTGATGCCACCTATTTGGGTGGGGGGGATGTCGATCAAAACTGGGGCGCTAATCTGGGTGTGAAATACACCTGGTAATATGTCTGATGCGGGGAGGCCTGCCTCCCCGTTGTTATAGCGTCAGTTAAGGATGACCTGAGATCTCATGAACCGTTATGCAAAACCCATTTCTGAGTTCTCCCGACTTGAACAGTGCCTGGCGGCGCACAGCACACCATTTACGCTTCCTGCAATGCATCCTGTCTTCGGGGATTGCGATAAAGAAAATGAAAACGCAGTAGTGCTGCAGTCGGGCACGCTCAGTATCCACCGTCAGCAGGACGATCTGCTGATAGAGATTGTCACCGCACCTTATATCTTCGGGCTGAATGCCGGCATGATGGGCTGCAGCACCGAATACCTGCTGGTGACGCAATCCCCCTGTACCGGTTTCTGGCTGCCTGCATCCGGGGCCCGCCAGCTGATCCAGCAGGCCGGTTTATGGTCCGATGCCTTCTGCTGGCTCTCCTGGCACCACCGGGTAATGGAGATCCGCGACAAACAGCTGGTGGGCAACAATTCGTACAGTCAAATCCGTTCCACGTTGCTGGATATGGCCCAGTGGGATGAGACGCTGCGTATGCGGGTGGGGGTCATGAACTACATTCAGCGCCGCACACGTATTTCGCGTTCCGTGGTGGCAGAAGTGCTGGCGGCGCTACGTCAGGGGAACTACATCACTATGGACAGGGGCAAGCTGGTCAGAATCAACCACTTGCCCGCTGAATATTAGCGTCAGGAGGCCGGGATAACCCGCGGTTTGTTCTCGCTCAGCTCCACCACCAGCTGGTTAACGCCGTCGCTCATGTTGACGAAACGCGTGAGCGGCGAGCGCGTTACCACCACAAATACGCCCACGTTAGATTGCGGGATCATCGCCATATAGGTGATGAATCCGCCGCCACCGCCGGTTTTCTGAATAATGCCAGGCCGTCCATTTTTAGGTGCCATATAGACCCAGCCAAGGCCCAGCGCGTCCGCACGGCCTGGTACATCCATCCCGATCACCCGGCTTAACTGGCTGCGTTGATAGATCAGAGTCTGCATTCTGTCGGCCTGGTTGCTGCGCGCGTAGAAATCAGAGGAGAGGAACTGCTGCATCCAGCGCATCATGTCGCCAGGAGTGGAGTAAACCCCGCCGCTACCGACCGCCGCCAGGGTGTTATTACACGGGCTGGCCCCTTTCTCTGCCACCATCAGGCGTTTGCACTGATCGGGTGACGGAGTAAAGGTAGTATCTTTCATCCCCAGCGGACGGGTGATCTGCTCTTCGAACAGCTGGGCGTAGGGCTTGCCCGCGGCGTTGCCCAGCGCATCGGCCAGCAGATCGAACGCCAGGTTCGAATAGGCGGCCTGGGAGCCCGGGGATGATTTCAGGGTGGCTGTCGACAGCCAGTTCCAGCGCTGATCGCGGGTTGGCCAGACGAAGACCGGACGGTGGGCCGCGCCGCCTGGCTGTTCGCGCGGCAGGGCGCTGGTGTGGGTAGCCAGGTTGACGAGCGTAATCGGCGCGCCCTGATATGTCGGCACCCGGGCGCCCGGTGGCGCATATTTACTTAACGGATCGTTGAGCTTAACCACGCCCTGATCGAGCAGTTTCACCAGCATCTCACTGGTCATTAACTTGGTCAGGGAGGCGATGCGCACCACAGAATCAAGCTGCGGATGGATATTATTGCCCGGGCGCGTTTCGCCAAAGCTGCGGAATACGCGCTGGTTGCCGTCAATCGCCACCAGAGCCATCCCCGTTGCGCCACTGCCGTAAAAAATATGATTCGCGTAGCGATCAACCACATCGGAGGCAAAAGCCGGGTCGGTAATCGGCTCGACAGCCTGCGCGCTGGTGAGGCTGGCCGCATACAGCGCGGCGGAGAGGAACAGACAACGTTTCAACGAAAGTATCCATGAAGTGAATGAAAAAGTATGCGTATTTATACTACTAAACACCATAATGCAAAGGCCTGAACAGCATAACGATAGCGTGAAAAACGTAACCGCGGGTAAATACGAACAATTTCGTTATTACCGATCTCATGTTTTGTGACATTGCGCTTATGATACCTGCCTGGTTCATTGGCTTTTCCGCTCGGGTGGCGGTTGACGGCGAACTAATACAGGCCCAACAGGTCTGATAATCCGTCGTCCACAGCAGTAGCGATAACTACAAGAAGGAAGCGTTATGTTTAAGTCGTTTTTCCCAAAACCGGGACCCTTTTTTCTCTCGGCCTTTATTTGGGCTCTGATCGCGGTCATTTTCTGGCAGGCGGGTGGCGGGGCCTGGTTTGAGCGTCTGGTTGGCGCTACGGGTGATGTGCCGATCAGCGCGGCACGTTTCTGGTCACGCAGCTATCTGATCTTCTACGCCTATTATGCGTTCTGCGTTGGGGTGTTTGCCCTGTTCTGGTTTGTCTGGTCGCCGCACCGCTGGCAGTACTGGTCGATTCTCGGCACCGCGCTGATTATTTTCGTCACCTGGTTTCTGGTGGAAGTGGGCGTGGCGGTCAACGCCTGGTATGCCCCGTTCTATGACCTGATCCAGACCGCCCTCAGCGCGCCGCACAAAGTCTCTATCAATCAGTTTTATCATGAAGTGGGCGTGTTCCTCGGCATCGCGCTCATCGCCGTTGTTATTGGCGTAATGAATAACTTCTTCGTCAGCCACTACGTCTTCCGCTGGCGTACCGCGATGAACGAACACTATATGGCCCACTGGCAGCAGCTGCGCCATATTGAAGGTGCCGCCCAGCGTGTGCAGGAAGACACCATGCGCTTTGCCTCCACGCTTGAGGATATGGGGGTCAGCTTTATCAACGCTATTATGACTCTGATCGCCTTCCTGCCGGTGCTGGTCACGCTGTCGGCGCACGTACCGGACCTGCCGATTGTCGGTCATCTGCCCTATGGCCTGGTGATCGCCGCGATTGTCTGGTCGCTGATGGGCACCGGTCTGCTGGCGGTGGTCGGGATCAAACTGCCGGGGCTGGAGTTCAAAAACCAGCGCGTTGAGGCCGCCTACCGTAAAGAGCTGGTCTACGGCGAAGACGATGCCAGCCGCGCCTCGCCGCCAACGGTGCGTGAGCTGTTTGGCGCGGTGCGCCGGAACTACTTCCGCCTCTATTTCCACTACATGTATTTCAACATTGCCCGCATTCTCTATCTGCAGGTGGATAACGTTTTCGGTTTGTTCCTGCTGTTCCCGTCGATTGTAGCCGGTACGATTACGCTGGGTCTGATGACGCAAATTACTAACGTCTTCGGTCAGGTACGCGGGTCGTTCCAGTATCTGATCAGTTCATGGACCACGCTGGTGGAGCTGATGTCCATCTATAAACGTTTGCGCAGTTTTGAACGTGAGCTGGATGGTCAGGATCTTCAGGAAGTTACCCATACGTTGAGTTGATACAGGGAGCTGTTATGTCTTTTACCGTACCGCGCGCGTTACCCTTATCCCTGCTTGCCGCCCTGGTGTTGGCCGGGTGTGCTGAGCAAGGGGCTGCGCCGCTGAAAAAGGGCGAAAAGCCCGTCGACGTGGCAAGCGTGGTGCGGCAAAAAATGCCCGCCACGGTAAAAGACCGGGACCAGTGGGCCTCGGCGCTGGCGAAAACCTTTGAGAGCCAGAAGATTGCCCCTACCGAGGAGAATATCTGCTCGGTGCTGGCGGTGGCACAGCAGGAGTCGCTGTATCAGTCCGATCCGGCGGTGCCGGGGCTGAATAAAATCGCCTGGAAGGAGATTGACCGTCGCGCCGAAAAACTCCACATCCCGGTGTTTCTGGTCCACACGGCACTGAAAATCAAATCGCCAAACGGCAAGAGCTACAGCGAGCGGCTGGATACGGTGAAAACCGAGAAGCAGCTCAGCGCCATCTTCGATGACTTTATCAATATGGTGCCGATGGGACAGACGCTGTTTGGCTCTCTCAATCCGGTGCATACCGGTGGCCCAATGCAGGTCAGTATCGCCTTTGCCGAAAAGCATACCGATGGCTATCCGTGGAAAATCGAAAACACGGTTCGCCAGGAGGTCTTCTCCCTGCGCGGCGGACTCTGGTTTGGCACCTACCATCTGCTGAACTACCCCGCCAGCTATACGGTGCCGCTCTACCGCTTTGCTGACTTTAACGCGGGCTGGTATGCGAGCCGCAATGCGGCGTTCCAGAATGCCGTCAGCCGCGCCAGCGGGGTGAAGCTGGCTCTGGATGGCGATCTGATCGCCTATGGCAGCAGTAACGCAGGGAAGACAGAGCTGGCGGTGCGCAAGCTTTCAGGCAAGCTGGACATGAGCGACAGTGAGATCCGTCGGCAGCTGGAGAAGGGCGACAGCTTTGCATTTGAGAAAACCGAGCTCTATCAGCAGGTCTTTAAACTGGCGGAGCAGAAGAGTGGCAAGGCGTTACCGAGAGCGATGCTGCCGGGGATCCAGCTTGAGAGCCCGAAAATCACCCGCAATCTGACGACAGCCTGGTTTGCCCAGCGCGTTGACGATCGCCGGGCGAAGTGCATGGCGCTCAACTAGCGATAACGGCGCCAGCGCACGTAGAGGGCAACGGCGCCCAACACCATGAGCCCGACAAGGAAGGGGATCAACCCGAAGACGGTGCTGACACCGAGCCCAATCTCAACGCGCGGACGGCCGCTCTCTTCGACCTGCATCAGGTGCTCATAGACGCCGGGAGCATGCACCAGAATATTGAGCAGCTGTGAGCCAGCCCAGAAGCAGAAAAGCACAAACAGCGCGTATGCAATATTTCCTGCCGTGGAGGTTTTTGGTTGCCTGGTGTTGAAGATGGGCTTTGACATCGTAAAATCTGCCATACATACCTCCGAGTGTTCTGACTGGCTATGTGCCTGTTGTACACGTCAAGTTTGACAGCTCATGGCTGTTGTCAATATCGGAATGTTGGTAAATTGGCCTGGAGAATTCTCCTGGTTTGTCGAATTTTGCCGCACATCACAGATTTTTTACTTAAGTGAAATCCCCGCACATTTCAGATTTTCCGCACAGGCCGCAGACCTGAAGACAAATCTGTGCGAGGATAGATTTTTTCTTCTGGAGCGACCATGAAACTGCCTGCCAAAATTCGCCGTGACTGGCATTTCTACGCCTTTGCTATTGGGCTTATCTTTATTCTGAATGGGGTGGTGGGGCTGCTGGGCTTCGAAGCGAAAGGCTGGCAGACCTATGCGGTAGGGCTGGTGACCTGGGTTGTCAGCTTCTGGCTGGCGGGGTTTATTATTCGCCGTCGCCCGGAAGAGACGACGGCGAACGACGCGGATTAACCGTTTACTGAAATCTGCAGGGCGCTGTCAGCGGCATGTCGCTCCAGCGCCAGCTCAATCAGGCGGGTGATCAGATCCGGGTAGCTGAGACCGCTGGCCTGCCACAGTTTCGGGTACATGCTGATGTTGGTGAAGCCGGGCAGGGTGTTGATCTCATTGATCACCACGCGGTTGTCCGCCGTTAAGAAGACGTCGACGCGCGCCATACCGCGACAGCCCAGCGCCTGATAGGCTTCGATGGCAATTCCACGGATCGCGTCGTTAACGTCAGCCTCCAGCGCCGCGGGTACCACCACCTGCGCGCCCTTGTCATCAATGTATTTGGTGTCGTAGGAATAGAAGTCGCTGTTCAGCACCACTTCGCCACAGGTACTGGCCTGCGGGAAATCATTGCCCAGCACCGCGCATTCAATCTCACGCCCTTTAATTCCCTGCTCAACCACCACTTTATGATCGAAGGTGAACGCCAGACGTACCGCTTCGCTGAACTGCGCTTCGCTGTTCACTTTGCTGACGCCCACGGAGGAGCCCTGGTTAGCCGGTTTGACGAACAGCGGCAGGCCGAAGCGGGCGCTGAGATCGGCAAAGGTGTGTTGCTCGCGGTTGGCGCGGGTCAGGGTAACAAAGGGCGCCACGTTCAGGCCAGCGTCACGCAGCAGGCGTTTAGTGACATCTTTATCCATGCAGGCGGCAGAACCGAGGACATCGGAGCCGACGAACGGCAGGTTCGCCATGCGCAGCATCCCCTGCAGGGAGCCATCTTCACCCAGCGTGCCGTGGACAATCGGGAAAATGACGTCGAGCTGTGAAAGCGTCTGTCCGGTACCGGCATCGATAAGCTGGCCCTGCGTCACGCCCGGCACGGTAGCAACGCTGACCTCAGACGGATTCAGCGCAATATGCGCCGGATCGTCGGCGTTAAGCAGATAGCCCTGCTCGTCGTTAATGTGCCATTGACCCTGTTTATCAATGCCCAGCAGCACGACCTCAAAGCGGCTCTTATCAATCGCGTTAACGATATTTTTGGCCGATTGCAGCGACACTTCGTGCTCTGCTGATTTTCCCCCAAAGACAATACCTACCCGCAACTTCGCCATCACGTACACTCATCCACTCAGACTCAAAACCCCTACCATATCACGATGCCCGGCGGGATTCGCCGCCTTCTGCCATAATGTTTTGACACATTGCGAAGGGGGGTGAGTGAAAGGAAAAAGCCTGATTATCTGTCTAATCCTCATTGCTGCGGCTATTGCGGGCTACCGCTGGCTGCCGTCTTATTACAATCCGTTTGCACCGCTCACGCTTGACGATCCCCCCGGTACCCTGACCCAGTTTAAGCTCCGTCGCCTGACGCCTGAGCATTGTGATGTGCTGCTGGCGCAGGCTAATGCGCGTCAGCTGATCCGCACCCAGGCGGTGGCCGACAGCACGGGAGAGTGTCCGCTGAGTGATGTGGTGCGCGTGCGTAGTTTTGGCTCCGTCAGTCTTAGCAGCAGTTTTCTTGCCAGCTGCCCGCTGGCGCTCAGCTCGGCGTTGTTCGTCAACCAGCAGGCCCGGCCCATCACCGAAACCATGATGGGCAGCGGTCTGTCGCGCATTGACCATTTCGGCAGCTTTGCCTGCCGCAATATCTATCACCGCGCCAACGCCCGACGCAGCGAGCATGCCACCGCCGAGGCGCTGGATATCAGCGGCTTTACCCTGGAAAACGGTCAGCGAATTTCGGTTCTGCGCGGCTGGAAGAGTGCCTCCACCGAACCCTGGCTGCGTGCGCTACTCAGTGCCAGCTGCGGCTATTTCGGTAACGCGCTGGGCCCGGACTATAACGCCGCCCACGCCAACCATTTTCACCTTGGGATGCGGGGGGTTGGCTACTGCCCGCAAAGCATAAATCACCAGCAAAAAGGGGAAAATATGTGACATATTTCACAAATATGATGACTGGGAAGATAAAACCCCAAAGAGACGCCGGGCGCATCTCTGACAACGTCCGGTGAAAGGTAACTTGCTAATCTGATAACGAATTTACGTAATATGAAGACAGTGCTCGCCTATGGAATCGTGGAAGGTTAACCTTATTTCGGTCTGGTTTGGTTGTTTTTTCACCGGCCTTGCCATCAGCCAGATTTTGCCGTTTTTGCCGCTGTATGTCTCCCAGCTTGGCGTCTCGTCGCACGAAGCGTTGTCGATGTGGTCAGGGCTCACCTTCAGCGTCACGTTTCTGGTTTCGGCCATCGTCTCGCCCATGTGGGGCAGCCTTGCGGACCGTAAAGGGCGCAAGCTGATGCTGCTGCGCGCCTCGCTCGGCATGGCGATTGCGATCCTGCTCCAGGCCTTTGCCACCAACGTCTGGCAGCTTTTTCTGCTGCGCGCGCTGATGGGGCTGACCTCCGGTTATATTCCTAACGCGATGGCGCTGGTGGCGTCGCAGGTTCCCCGGGAGCGCAGCGGCTGGGCCATCAGTACTCTGTCGACGGCGCAAATCAGCGGCGTGATCGGCGGCCCGCTGATGGGCGGCTTTCTGGCAGACCATGTGGGTCTGCGCGCGGTATTTCTGATCACAGCGATCCTGCTGGTGGTAAGTTTTCTGGTAACGCTGTTTCTGATCAAAGAGGGGGTTCGCCCCACCGTCAGCAAGGCGGAGCGGCTGAGCGGCAGGGCGGTCTTTGCCTCGCTCCCTTATCCGGGCCTGATGATCAGCCTGTTCATCACCACCATGGTTATCCAGCTTTGCAACGGCTCGGTGGGGCCGATCCTCGCGCTGTTTATTCAGTCGATGGCACCCGAGAGCAATAATATCGCCTTCCTCAGCGGGATGATTGCCGCGGTGCCGGGGATCTCCGCGTTGATGTCCGCCCCACGTCTGGGCAAGCTCGGGGACCGCATCGGCACCGGGCGTATTTTGATGGCGACGCTTATTGTGGCGGTGGTGCTCTTTTTCGCCATGTCCTTTGTCACCACCCCTTTGCAGTTGGGCGTGCTGCGCTTTCTACTCGGCTTTGCGGATGGCGCCATGCTGCCCGCCGTACAGACCCTGCTGATTAAGTACTCCAGCGATCGGGTCACCGGACGGATCTTCGGTTATAACCAGTCGTTTATGTATCTGGGGAATGTTGCCGGTCCGTTGATGGGGGCCGCGGTCTCGGCGATGGCCGGTTTCCGCTGGGTATTTGCCGCCACCGCTGTGGTGGTGCTGGTAAACATTCTGCAACTGGCGTGGGCGATGCGCCAGCGCCGCCTGCAGGAAGTCCGCCGTTCTTAATGTAGCTATATAATATATTGATATCTGGCCGCCATTATCATTCCTGTGAAATGGCGGTTCTTGTATTTAATTCAGGTTACGCAGAAAAAAAGAAAAATTTAATTTAAGTCGCATTTTTACCGGCCGTACAGAAACGCATTTATGCGCCATGTGGGATTTCCTTAAAAATAGTACTTTTACCCACTTTGCAAGTCTCAATCATAATGATAACGTCGCAAAAAAACGTGATAAGGAAATAGCGCTGTGAAAAATCTAATTGCAGAGTTGTTAGTTAAGCTGGCAGAAAAGGAAGAAGAGTCAAAAGAGCTTGTGGTTCAGGTTGAAGCGCTGGAAATAGTGGTTACCGCCCTGCTACGACAGATGGCGCAAAGCGATCAACAGGCGCTGATCGAAAGCGTGGAAGGCGCGCTGGATGAGGCCAGGCCAGATGCACAGGTTCCGGCCCAGGACAGCGAAATGCTGCAGCAATACGTAAAAAAGCTGCTACGGCACCCGCGCAGCTGACCCATTATTTGACCTGAGTTGTTGTCAAAAACCGTCACCCCGGTTGCCTGTCGTCGCTCTGTTTTATTTTTATCTTTCCTCAATGGGAAAAATAAGTGAAACAGAGCGCACGTTATATTCCATAGCTTACCTCGCGACATTATCCCCACAATTTATGCTGTAAATGTTCTCTCTATCCTGGTACCGGGTATATGACGCTGCCGCCGGCCCAACATATTATTCTGCTTATTAGCGACGGCATGAGCCACGCCGAAATAACCACTGTGCGAAATTATCCCGATGGCGCGGGTGGTTTTTTTAGCAGTACGAACCAGACTTAAGGAGATCATTCACAGAAGGAAAGTGCTATGAAAATCACACTACTGGCGACCCTGCTCCTTGGCCTGTTCTCTCTTACTCCCGCGGGGGCGCAAGATCAGCCGCTCACACCGCAACAGCAACGTATGACCACCTGCAATCAGCAGGCGACCGCCCAGGACCTGAAGGGCGACTCCCGTAAGAGCTATATGAGCGATTGCCTGAAAAACGCCTCCTCTAAACCCAACGAAAAAAGCCTGACGCCGCAACAACAAAGGATGCGTGAATGTAACTCCCAGGCGACCCAACAATCCCTTAAAGGGGACGACCGGAGTAAGTTCATGAGCGCCTGCCTGAAGAAAACTGGCTAGTTCAAAAGGGTGAGCGTTCCGTTTGGCTCACCCGAAATATCATACTTAGCGCCAGATAACCCTTTCTATAATTTGGGAAAATGCTTTTGAGTGTTCCCAATGACCATGAATGATGAAAACATTTACAGCAAAGTCTATGCCCGGGAAGGGATAAATCTGGCGCTTTCGGCGGATGAGCATCATCGCTCAGGAATTCGTCTGGCCCGTCGTTTACGGCTCCCGCGTGCGGCGGGCCTGGCTTTTCTGTTTTTCCCTGTTGCCAGCGTGCTGACCGCGCAATCGGTTAACGGCGTCTGGTGGCTTTTGCTGGTTGGATGGGCCTTTGTCTGGCCCCATCTGGCCTGGCAACTGGCGATGCGCTCTGCCAATCCCCATCACAATGAGATGTTTAACCTCAAAGTCGATGCCATTATGGCCGGGGTATGGATTGGACTGATGGGCGTTAACGCCATGCCCACCGCGGCGCTGGTCATGATGATGAGCATGAACCTGATGGGCGTGGGGGGGATTAGGCTGTGTGGTACAGGATCATTGATGACCGCGCTGGCGGCGCTGGTTACCCAGCAGCTGATGCACATTCCGGCAGGCTTTATCAGTACCCCGCTTGAGGTCTGGCTCGCCCTGCCGGGGATTGTTGGTTATCCGATGCTATTTGCCTGGGTAAGCTTCCGTACAACCAGCCGTCTGGTGGAACATAAGCGCCGTCTTGAGTTGATGAGTACTCTGGATGGGATGACAGGGGTATACAACCGTCGTCACTGGGAAGTGTTGCTGCGTACAGAATTTGAAAACTGCCGTCGCTATCACCGGAGCGCCACGATCCTGCTGATCGATATCGATCACTTCAAAGGCATTAATGATACCTGGGGCCATGACGTAGGCGATCAGGCGATTCTCGCCGTGACCCGTCAGCTACAACTGACGTTACGCGCCAGCGATATGATTGGTCGCTTTGGCGGCGATGAGTTCGCGGTAATCATGAGCGGAACGCCAGCGGAAAACGCTATTGCGGCAATGTCGCGGGTCCATGAACGGCTGGCGGAACTGCGCCTGCCGGGCGCTCCGCAGGTAAAGCTCTGCATCAGCGTCGGTGTCGCGCCGCTCACGACGTCGATGGTGCATTATCAGGAATGGTTAAAAGCGGCGGATATTGCACTTTATAAGGCGAAAAATGCCGGACGTAACCGTACCGAAGTGGCCGCCTGACGTCCGGCTGTCGGTCAGGATTTGCTTAGCAGCTCTGACTTTTCCATGCACTTGTTCATGGCTTCAATGACCGCTGCCCGGAAACCGCGCTCCTCCAGCACCCGCACCGCTTCAATGGTTGTGCCGCCCGGAGAGCAGACCATATCTTTCAGTTCGCCCGGATGTTTGCCGGTTTCCAGCACCATTTTGGCGGAGCCCATTACCGCCTGCGCCGCAAATTTATAGGCCTGCGCGCGCGGCATCCCGCCCAGCACCGCGGCATCTGCCATCGCTTCGATAAACATAAACACGTAGGCGGGCGCTGAACCGCTGACGCCTACCACCGGGTGGATCATCGCCTCGGCAATCACTTCGGCCTCTCCGAAGCAGCGGAAAATATTGACGACATCGGCAACCTCTTCGGGGGTCACCAGCGCGTTAGGGGTGATAGAGGTCATGCCCGCTTTTACCAGCGACGGCGTGTTGGGCATGGCGCGGACGATTTTACGGTCGTGGCCCAGCGCGCGCGCCAGCTGATCGAGGGTGATGCCTGCCGCGATAGAGACCACCAGCGTCTCTTTATTGAGGCTGGAGGTGATATCGCTCAGGACTTTCACCATCATGTTCGGCTTCACCGCGCCGAAGACGATATCGGCCACCTGGGCCACTTCCTGGGCGCTTTGCGCGGCGTTAATCCCGTACCGATCGTGCAGGGCGGCGACCTTGTCCGGTGATGGGGTGTAGACCCAAATCTGGCCAGGCTGCACCTGACCGCTGGCAATCAGACCGCCGAGAATGGCTTTGCCCATATTACCGCAGCCGATAAAACCGATTTTCTTCTCCATCACGTCTCCCTCTTAAACTTTGTTATGATTGTGGCACTTTAGCCTATCAGGTTTTGTTACGCAGCATTATATGCCGGAGAGAGAAGATGGCGATTTGGGTGGATGCCGATGCGTGTCCCAATGTGATTAAAGAGATCCTGTTTCGTGCTGCCGAGCGCGTACAGATGCCGCTGACGCTGGTGGCGAACCAGAACCTGCGCGTGCCGCCGTCCCGTTTTATCCGTTCCTTGCGCGTACCGGCCGGCTTTGATGTGGCCGATAACGAAATTGTACGCCTGTGCAGCGCGGACGATCTGGTGATCACCGCCGATATTCCACTGGCGGCGGAGGTGCTGGAGAAAGGGGCCGCAGCGCTCAATCCGCGCGGCGAGCGTTATTCGCCAGCTACTATCCGTGAAAAGCTGACGATGCGTGATTTTATGGACACGATGCGCGCCAGCGGCGTGCAGACCGGCGGGCCGGACAGCCTCTCCCAGCGCGACAGGCAGCAGTTCGCCGCCGAGCTGGACAAATGGCTGCTGGAAGTGAAGCGCCGCCAGGGGTAATCATCGCTGCGTGAGCGGTTTTGGTCATTATTACCACAATCCGGGGTTGTCAACGGCGGGTGGGTTCAGGTAAGGTGAGCGCACCGTTTAGTGCAATTTTTTCTTTACAGGATAACCCTCGCTATCTCTTGGGTTGACTTAACTGTCAGTTTAACATCACGCCTGATGTAATAATTATTTTACGGTTAACGTGTGTACTAGCTTAATGGTATCATTGCACTCTTTTCGACTTCACGCACCGCATGCGCGCGGCATCAAAGGGAACACCTGGTCATGACCCAGCCTATTTTTTTAATTGGCCCCCGCGGCTGTGGCAAAACCACCGTCGGTCTTGAACTGGCTCGTCTGTGTCAGAGTGAATTTGTCGATACCGATCACTGGCTACAGACCTATGCCGGGCAAAGCATCGCTGAGATTGTTGAGCAGGAAGGGTGGGAGAGTTTTCGCGCCCGCGAAACGGCGACCCTCGAGGCGGTGACCGCAGGCTCCGGCATTATCGCCACCGGCGGCGGCATTATTTTGTCCGCTTACAACCGTCAGTTTATGCGTGAAAAGGGCCGGGTGATCTATCTTTGTGCCCCGGTGCCGGTGCTGGTCGGGCGTCTCGAAGCCTCGCCAGAAGAGGGACAGCGCCCAACCCTGACCGGCAAACCTATCAGCGAAGAGGTGAGCGCAGTGCTGGCGGAGCGTGATGCGCTCTATCGCGAAGCCGCTCACCACGTGGTGGACGCCTCCCTTCCTCCTGCGCAAGTGGTGCAAAATATCGTCGCTGCGCTTCATCTGGCATGCGCCAGCTAACTGATGTCTATACTGATAGTTCAGCCAACCTAATAAAATAAAGGATGAACTATGCCAACCAGACCTCCCTATCCGCGTGAAGCCCGTATTGTTGCCGTTGAGAAAGGCGCAACGGGCAAGACTGTCACCTGGTATCAGCTGCGTGCTGACCACCCGAAACCGGATTCACTGATCAGTGAACATGAAACGGAGCAGGAAGCGAAGGATGCGAAAGTGCGCTACGAAGATCCCGATAAAGCCTGAATTAAATCTGAATACGGTCAAAACCGTACCGTAATCACACTATTCAAAAAGCGTAAACATTAAACGGAGGGTAATGTTCAGGTTTAACAGACACATTCTGTCAGGCACGTGGATCTTTACATTCCAGCGGTTGAATCTGCTGCTACGCTTTTCAGCACTTTTTCCTGAACAGCGAACTGTGCAGCGAAGTGTGCCTGTATCTGTGTCACGGTAGTGGTTGTATAGAAAGGCGAGAACGATGAAGGCAACATTGGCGATCCTCACGATTGGGGTAGTCCCGGTAAGCGAAGTACTACCGCTCTTAACGGAGCATATTTCTGCGCAACAAATTACGCATCACAGTTTGCTCGGTACGCTGAGCCGGGAAGAGGTCATGGAAGACTACGCCCCTGAACCGGGCGAGGCGCAGCTGCCTACCCTGCTCAGCGACGGCGAGCTGGGAAACGTCTCGTTGCCGAAGATCGCGTGCGCCCTGCAAGGCGTGATCGAAGTGCTCGATAACCAGGGCTATGAGGTGATCCTGCTGATGAGCACCGCGCCCATCACTGGCCTCGTCGCCCGCAATGCAATTTTGCTTGAGCCGACGCGGATCATCCCGCCGCTGGTCGGATCGATTGTCGATGGCCATCAGGTGGGGGTGATCGTGCCGATCCCTGAGCTGATGGAGAACCAGTCCCGCAAATGGCAGTGCCTGGTTAAGGCGCCGCTGCTTGCTGTAGCCAATCCTTTCTGGGACAGCGAAGAGAAACTGATCGACGCCGGGCGCGATCTGCTGGCCCGCGGCGCAGATGTCCTGATGCTCGATTGTCTTGGTTTTCATCAACATCACCGTGATTTACTGCAAAAACACCTGGACGTGCCGGTGCTGTTATCAAACGTGCTGGTGGCCCGGCTGGCCTCGGAATTGCTGGTCTGATGATTTTGCGTGACAGGTACGGAGTGTCACCCCTATATTGGGTTGACAACCAACGACAATAAGGACCAGTCCATGCTTCAGACTAATGAATACTTTTCCGGTAAAGTGAAGTCCATCGGTTTTACCAGCAGCATTACTGGCCGCGCCAGTGTTGGCGTAATGGAAGAGGGGGAGTACGCCTTCGGTACCGCGCAGCCAGAAGAGATGACCGTGGTGAGCGGCTCGCTCAAAGTGTTACTGCCGGGGGAAACGGAGTGGAAAGTCTATAACCCGGGCGATGTTTTCAACGTGCCAGGCCACAGCGAATTCCATCTGCAGGTTGCGGAACCTGCCTCTTATCTGTGTCGTTATCTGTAAAAAAAAGAGCCGGGTTAACCCGGCTCCGATCTCTGGTATGAAGCATTAACGCTGTGCTTCGCCGCCCAATCCTTCTACTACGCTCTTAATCAACGCCGCCAGTTCACCCGTCATCAGAATGAAGTCAGCATCAAAACGCTGGGCATAGTCGTCCCGGTCGATATCGTCGTTCTGATCGCGCAGCTCGTCGGAAAACTTCAGACGCTTGATCGAGCCATCGTCACACATCATGAACTGAATGCGCTGCTGCCAGTCGAGGGCCAGCTTGGTCACCAGTTTGCCAGCTTCGATATGCACGGCGATCTCATCGCTGACCAGCTCCTGCTTCTTGGCGCGGATCACGCCCCCATCTTCCAGGATCGCTTTCAGCTCGGCTTCGTCCAGCAGTTGGAAGCCCTGCGGGACATTGTTGCCCCGTACCCACTCGGTGAGGGTCAGCTCGATCGGGTTTTCCATCGTCAGCGGCACCACCGGCAGCGAACCGAGGCTTTTACGCAGTAACGCCAGAGTATCTTCTGCTTTTTTGGCGCTGGCGCAGTCGACCATAATCAGGCCGTTAACCGTGTCGATCCACATCATTGTCTGGCTGAAGCGGCTAAAGGCGCGCGGCAGCAGGGAGTGCAGCACTTCGTCTTTCAGCGAATCTTTCTCAGTTTTTTTCAGCTTACGGCCCTGTTCGGCTTCCAGCTTAAAAATTTTGGCTTCCAGCGCCTGCTTCACCACTGGCGTCGGCAGGATCTTCTCTTCCTTACGCGCGCAGATGATGATTTGACCATTGGTAGTGTGGGTCAGCGCATCGCTCTGTGATCCCATAGGCGGAACCCATCCGGTTTTGGCCATATCCTGGCTGCCACACGGGGTAAATGCGTAAAGGTCTAACTGTTTTTCCATCTCGTCTGCACGCAGTTCGATATCGCGGCTGAGACGGTAAACCATCAAATTTTTGAACCACAGCATGATAATTTCCACGGTCTTGTCGTTTAATTCAGCGGGCATGATAGCGAATTGTCGCATCGCTTGCATTGCTAATCGGGTAGCAGGCTTCTACTCTGTTGATAATCAAAATAATGAGGAACGTTCTGTGCGAATTGGTATTGATCTCGGCGGCACGAAAACAGAAGTCATTGCCCTTGGCGAGCAGGGGGAGCAGCTGTTCCGCCATCGCCTCCCTACCCCGCGTGACGACTACCGGCAGACCATTGAAACCATCGCTACTCTGGTGGAGATGGCCGAAAAGGCCACCGGCCAGACCGGCACGGTCGGTATGGGGATCCCGGGGTCGATTTCGCCCTATACCGGGGTGGTGAAAAACGCCAACTCGACCTGGCTTAACGGCCAGCCTTTTGACCGCGATTTAAGCCAGCGCCTGAACCGTGAAGTCCGGCTGGCCAACGACGCCAACTGCCTGGCGGTGTCAGAGGCCATCGACGGCGCCGCGGCGGGGGCACAGACCGTATTTGCGGTGATCATCGGTACCGGCTGCGGCGCAGGCGTGGCCTTTGGCGGGCGCGCCCATATTGGCGGCAACGGCACGGCTGGCGAGTGGGGACACAATCCGCTGCCGTGGATGGATGAAGACGAACTGAAGTACCGCGCTGAAGTGCCGTGCTACTGCGGCAAACAGGGCTGTATCGAGACCTTTATCTCCGGCACCGGCTTCGCCACCGATTACCGTCGTCTGAGCGGGCATCCGCTAAAAGGCAACGAGATCATGCGTCTGGTGGAAGAGCAGGACGCCGTCGCGGAGCTGGCGCTCAGCCGCTATGAAATGCGGCTGGCGAAGTCGCTGGCGCACGTGGTGAACATTCTCGACCCGGATGTGATCGTCCTGGGCGGCGGCATGAGCAACGTTGACCGTCTCTATAGCACCGTTCCCCAGCTGGTGAAGCAGTGGGTGTTTGGCGGCGAATGCGAAACCCCGATCCGTAAAGCGGTGCACGGCGACTCCAGCGGCGTACGCGGCGCAGCCTGGCTGTGGCCAAACTGACAGGGCAAAAGCCGGGTGACGCGTAGCGCTCCCGGCTTACAAAACAGCAAACTCCTTATCCAGCCTGCTGTACCCCAGCCCGTTAATCTTCTTCACTTTGATCTGCACCGGGATGCGCTCCTTCATCGCCTCGACGTGGCTGATCACCCCAATGGTTTTGCCGCTGGCATTCAGCGCATCCAGCGCGTCCAGGGCGGTATCCAGCGTTTCGCTGTCCAGGGTGCCGAAGCCCTCGTCGAGGAACAGCGAATCAATTTGCGTTTTGTGGCTCACCAGGTCGGAAAGCGCCAGCGCCAGCGCCAGGCTTACCAGAAAACTTTCGCCGCCGGAGAGGGTGCGGGTATCGCGCACGGCATCCGCCTGCCAGGTATCCATCACCTCCAGCTCCAGCGCGTCGCTGGCCTTGCGTTGCAGCAGGTAGCGGCCATGCAGACGCATCAGCTGCTGGTTGGCGAGCCATACCAGGTTGTCGAGAGTTAAGCCCTGGGCAAACTTACGGAAGCGATCCCCCTCTTTGGAACCGATCAGCGCATTAAGATAACCCCAGTCATCCGCCAGGCGGGCCGCCTCCTCAATTTGTTGCATCAGTGCCTGCTGGTGCTGGCGATTGTCGCTGTCCTGTTTAAGCTGCTGGCGGATCTCCCCCTGGCGGGTGGTGTTTTCCCGCAGTTTCAGGCCGAGCTGCTGAAGCTGTTCCTGCAGGGCCGGCGCGTCCGTCGTCAGGCCCGCCGGACGTTGTTCCAGATGTTCGTTCAGTCGTTGACCGGCCTGCTGAAGCAGGGCCGTGGTCTGCTGGATCTGATTCTCCAGAGTCTGTTTCAACTGCTCCAGACGCCGAACCGTATCGCCATCCAGCAGGGCCGCCAGAAATGTCTCCCGATCGCTAAAGATGCTGGCAGCCAGCGCGGCGGCAAACTGCGCCTGCGATTGTTGTAAACGTTCGCTTTCCAGCGTGTACTGCTGCTGCAGCGTGGCGAGCTGGCTTTGCAGGGAGACGCACTCGGTATGGATTTCGCGCCAGTTATCCGGGATCGCACTTTCCACCTGCGTGGAATCCGTTGCCGGAAGGGTCTCCAGCAGCGGTGCCAGGGCGGTGATGCGCTCCCGCAGGGCGCTGTGCTGAGTCTGCCGCTCCTGCCAGGCCAGCGACTCTTTTTCCCGTTCCGCAAGCCAGGCCGACTCGGTACCGTCCTCCGGTGCCGCCAGCGACAGGGCATGAAGCGTTTGCGCCATAGCCGTGCGCGTCGCCAGAAGCTGCTGCTGGTAAAGCTGAAGCTGGGCTTCCTCTTCACTCAGCTGGCTTTGCAGGGTCAGGCGTTGGCTCAGCTGGTAAAGCTGCTGTTCGTACTGCTCCTGTTTAGCCAGCCATGGGGCGATGTCGTCCTGAATGTTCAACTGCACAGAGAGGGTTTCAC
This sequence comes from Leclercia sp. M-A074-M, assembly GCF_965195605.1. Taxonomy (NCBI): domain Bacteria; kingdom Pseudomonadati; phylum Pseudomonadota; class Gammaproteobacteria; order Enterobacterales; family Enterobacteriaceae; genus Leclercia; species Leclercia sp. M-A074-M. Next base: position 107,308 of record NZ_CBDAHM010000007.1, read on the forward strand.
ACACCGCATTCCACTCTTTAGTGAGCGCTTGCTCATCCTGAAAGAGCGTCTGCGCTTCGCTTGTTTCGCGCTGAAGCTGGCTGTTTAGCGCATTTACCTGCCCCAGAACCAGCAGGCCTTCCTCTTTGAGTGCGGCGACCTCCTTTTCCATCGCATCCCGGCGGCGCTGGTTTCCGGTGAGCGCCAGGGCCTGGTATTGGGCAATGGCCGGATGTTCGGTAGAGCCGCAGAGCAGGCAGGGCTTTCCGGCCTCCAGTTCCGCCCGGTAGCTCTCCAGCTTCTTAATCTTCTCTTCCTGCTCACATAAGGTTTTGAGATCGAGATAGTGCTGGTTTTTCTCTTTGTACTGCTGGCGGCGTAGCGTCAGGGTTTCGTTCAGTTTTGCCAGCTCGGCCTGGGCCTTTTGCACGCTTTCGCGAGTCTGCCGCGATCGCTGTTGCAGAGGCTGATAGCGGGCATGCAGGGTAGTCAGGCGCTGGCGTGCCGCGCGGGACTGCGTCTGGAGTGCCATCTCGCTGGCGGTCTGTTCTGCGGTAAGCGTCAGAGCGCTCTCCGGTAATCCCGCCAGCTTCTGGCGTAACGCCGTGATACGCCCGGTCAGCGTCGCGATCTGGGTTTTATCGCGATTAAGCTGGGTGAAGTGGGCGCGCCAGCCTGCAATCTCCTGGCCCCACTGGCGGAAGCGGTCGTGGTTGGTAAGCCACTGGGTGAGTGCAGCCAGCTCGGTTTGCAGCCTGTCGTGCGTGCGCAGCGCCCCGTTACGAATGCCTGAACGCAGCGCCGTACTGGACTGTAAGCGAGTATTCACATCCAGCATCTGCTGTTCCGTCTGCGAAAGCTGGGCAAGCTGCTCCTGCTGCCGCTCCCAGTGCGGGCGCAGCAGGGCCGCAGGCTGGGCGAGATGCAGTTTTTCCAGCTCCGGCGTGGCGTCCGTCAGGGCCTGCTGCGCCTGTTGCTGCGCGGCCTTCGATCGCTGTTGCTCCCGCACCAGCTCATCGTGGCGGGTAAGCCACTGATAATCTTTCTGGAGTCCCTGCTGCTGCGCCAGCAGTTGCGCTTCTTCGTCAGTAAGTACCTGCAAACCTTGCTGAAGCTGCTGTAGCTGCTCTTCGCTGAGCAACACCACGCCGGCCGCCTGGGCCTGGCGCTTCTCCAGCTCGCTGCGTGCCGCCTTATGTTTTTCAAACACCATGGCGGAGATCTGGCCGTAGATTTCCGTGCCGGTCAGCTCCTCGAGCAGTTCGGCGCGCTCTTTCGGTTTGGCGTTCAGAAAGGCGGCGAATTGCCCCTGGGATAAGAGCATCGAGCGGGTAAAGCGGTCATAGTCCAGCCCGGTCAGAGAGGCAACCAGCTCCAGCTTGTCCTTCACTTTATCTGCGAGGATCTTCCCGTCCTTGCACTGGGCGAGCTCCACGCGGGGCACCTGCAGGTTGCCGTCCGGCTGGTTGCGCGCCCGGTTCTGGCTCCAGAACGCACGATAAGCTACCCCTTTGACTTCAAACTCGACCTCGGCGAGGCACTCAGCGGTGTCGCGGGTCATCAGATCGTTTTGCGATTGCGAGACCGTATTCAGGCGCGGCGTCTCGTGGTAAAGCGCCAGGCAGATGGCATCCAGCAGGGTGGTTTTCCCGGCGCCGGTTGGGCCGGTGATAGCAAACAGGCCATTGCTGAGGAAGGGTTCGGCGGTAAAGTCGATTTTCCATTCGCCCTTGAGCGAGTTAAGGTTTTTCAGGCGCAGGCTGAGAATTTTCATGCCTCATCCTCTTCATTGCTGAGGGCGTGGATCGTGTGGCTGAACAGCTCGTTTAGCCGGGCCCGCTGGGTATCATCCAGGGTTTCCTGGGCGAGTCGGCGCTCAAAAACCTCCTCAACCCGCAGCTCGCTGAGGGTTTCACGCAGGTTGCTGGCAAGGCTTCTCTCGCGCTGCTCGCGACTGCGCCGCACCAGCAGGACCTCTACCGGCAGATCGTCCGTCAGCTGCTGGATCTTACGCTGCATATCGTGCAGGTACTCCTCGGTGGTGAGTTCGATATCCAGCCAGACGGGAGGCGTCTGCTCCACGCCGCGCCACTGCTCAAGCTGGGCGGTGATCGCCGCCAGATCGCCCTTCAGCACCGCCAGCGGCTGGGTAATGGGCACCTCAAGCGATTCGACGCTGCTGAGCTTGCCCTGGTCGAAACTCACCAGATGAACGCATTTGCTTTTGCCGGTTTCATCAAAGCTGAGGGGAATAGGGGAGCCGCAGTAGCGGATATGTTCGCAACCGCCAATCATCTGCGCCCGGTGGATATGGCCCAGCGCTATATAGTCAGCGGCCGGGAAGTGCTGCGCGGGAAACGCATCCAGCGTACCGATATAGATGTCACGTACCGCGTCACTTTTACTGGCGCCGACGGTGGTGAGATGCCCGGTGGCGATAATCGGCAGTACGCTGTCGCCGCGAAGCGCGCAGGCCTGGGTATATTGCTCGGCATAATAGTGGGTAATGGCCTGCAACAGCTGCTGCTGTTTCTCAAGCCCGGAGAGGCCCGCCTGGCTTCGCACCACGTCCCGGGGACGTAAAAACGGGATCGGGCAGAGTACCGCGCCGGGGGTGCCGTCGCGTCGGGTCAGAATTTGCGGCCCATGTCCGGCGCTGGCGACCACGGTGGTGTTGAGAAACGCCAGAATCTCACGGGATTCGTTCAGCGTGGCGACGGAATCATGGTTGCCGGCCACAATCACCAGATGGCAGCCGGTTTTTTGCAGATTGACCACGAAACGGTTATAGAGCTCGCGCGCGTAGCTGGGCGGCGAGCCGGTATCAAAAATATCCCCGGCCACGAGGATGGCATCCACGTCATGCGATTGCGCCATCTCAAGCAGCCAGTTGAGAAACGCTTCATGTTCGGTGGCGCGGCTTTTACTGTAAAAATTTTGTCCCAGGTGCCAGTCCGAGGTGTGAAGTATGCGCATAACAGATCCGTGGCAAAAAATGGTTAGCGGGATTATAAACTTTCAGGGGGAGGAAGATAACCGCTACAATCGGGGCTGCCATAAAACAACGGCTTGCCTTTATGAGCGGGCGCGTTTTTCATAAATCTGTCATAAATCTGACGCATAATGACGCCGTATTACAAACATGTAACCTTAATAAGACAGGGCTAAGTATGGCGAGACGTATTCTGGTCGTAGAAGATGAAGCACCCATTCGCGAAATGGTCTGTTTCGTGCTCGAACAAAATGGCTTTCAACCGATAGAGGCCGAAGATTACGACAGCGCGGTGAACCAGCTCAACGAACCCTGGCCCGATCTGATCCTGCTCGACTGGATGCTGCCTGGCGGCTCTGGCCTGCAATTCATCAAACATATTAAACGTGAAGCCTTAACCCGCGATATTCCGGTGATGATGTTAACGGCCCGCGGCGAAGAGGAAGATCGCGTTCGCGGTCTGGAGACCGGCGCGGATGACTACATTACCAAACCGTTTTCCCCGAAAGAGCTGGTGGCGCGCATTAAAGCCGTAATGCGCCGTATTTCACCGATGGCGGTGGAAGAGGTGATTGAGATGCAGGGGCTGAGTCTGGACCCTACCTCGCACCGCGTGATGACCGGTGAAAATCCCCTCGATATGGGACCAACGGAATTCAAACTGTTGCACTTTTTCATGACCCACCCGGAACGCGTCTATAGCCGCGAGCAGTTGCTCAACAATGTCTGGGGCACTAACGTCTATGTGGAAGATCGCACGGTTGATGTTCATATCCGCCGTTTGCGCAAGGCACTTGAAACCAGCGGTCACGATCGCATGGTGCAGACCGTCCGCGGCACGGGTTATCGTTTCTCAACCCGTTTCTGAACAATGACAGGAGTGTGACGCGTGCTGGAACGGCTGTCATGGAAAAGGCTCTGTTTTGAACTGATACTCTGCTGTATTCCGGCCCTGATCCTCGGGGCCGTAATCGGTTATTTACCCTGGTTTTTGCTGGCGGCAGTCACGGGATTGCTGATCTGGCACTTCTGGAATCTGCTCCGCCTCTCATGGTGGCTATGGGTTGACAGAAGTATGACCCCGCCGCCAGGAAGCGGCAGCTGGGAACCCCTCCTGTATGGCCTGCACCAGATGCAGATGCGTAATAAAAAACGCCGACGCGAGCTGGGCAGCCTGATCAAACGCTTTCGCAGCGGCGCCGAATCGCTGCCGGATGCGGTGGTATTGACCACCGAAGAGGGCGCGATGTTCTGGTGTAACGGACTGGCGCAGCAGTTGCTGGGCCTGCGCTGGCCGGATGATAACGGGCAGAATATCCTCAACCTCCTGCGTTATCCGGAGTTCGCCCAGTATCTGAAAAAACGCGATTTTACCCGCCCGCACAATCTGGTCATGAACAACGGTCGCCATCTGGAGATCCGCGTGATGCCCTACAGCGACCAGCAGTGGCTGATGGTGGCGCGGGATGTGACGCAAATGCACCAGCTTGAAGGGGCGCGGCGCAATTTCTTCGCCAACGTCAGCCACGAGCTGCGCACCCCGCTGACGGTATTGCAGGGCTATCTGGAGATGATGCAGGAGCAGACGCTGGAAGGCGCGCCGCGGGAAAAAGCGCTGCATACCATGCGCGAGCAGACGCAGCGCATGGAAGGGCTGGTGAAGCAGCTGCTGACCCTCTCCCGCATTGAGGCGGCGCCAACCCTGGCGCTGAATGAAACCATCGATGTGCCGATGATGCTGCGGATGCTGGAGCGCGAAGCGCAGACCTTAAGCCAGCAGCAGCACCAGCTTACCTTCGAGGTGGATAACAGCCTCAAAGTACGCGGCAGTACCGACGAGCTGCGCAGCGCCATCTCTAACCTGGTCTATAACGCGGTGAATCATACCCCGCCCGGCACCCACATCACCGTGCGCTGGCAGCATGCGCCAACGGGAGCGGAGTTCAGCGTGGAAGACGATGGTCCCGGTATCGGCCCGGAGCATATTCCGCGTCTTACCGAGCGTTTTTACCGGGTGGATAAGGCGCGCTCCCGGCAGACGGGGGGCAGTGGCCTGGGGCTGGCGATTGTTAAACACGCCATTAATCACCACGACAGCCGCCTGGATATCGTCAGTACGCCGGGGAAAAGTACGCGTTTTAGCTTTGTGATCCCGGAACGTTTGATTGCCAGTAACAGCGCCTGACAGCGTCACTGTAATCAGAAATTGCCACAGGCCAGCCAATGCTGGCCTGTTTGCTTTGCAGTTCAGCGAAGCGCGAATAAATATTATACGCCTGTTGCTTTTTTGTTCGCATGATTAGCCATGAGTTTTTCTTATAAATGGTTTATTATCCCACTTCTAACTTTCGAGTTGGCATATTATTCTGGTTTTGAGATCCCATATTGCCTTTAAACGTTATAAGCGTTTAAATTGCCACCCTGATATCGTCGGACAGACTGTATTTGCGTGGTAAATCGAAAAACTATTCTTCTCCACGCCGGTAGGGAAGCATTTCCCGCTGAGGTTGCACATTTTTTTCGCTGTTTTGTTCCGCAACGGATAGCGAAAAATTCAACGTTTTCAACACCACATCCACAGGCAGTAAGGTTTTATGACCCATCAATTGAAATCGCGCGACATCATCGCGCTGGGCTTTATGACATTTGCGCTGTTCGTTGGCGCTGGCAACATCATCTTTCCTCCCATGGTTGGCTTACAGGCGGGTGAACACGTCTGGACCGCTGCGATTGGCTTTTTAATTACCGCGGTTGGCCTGCCGGTGCTGACCGTCGTTGCGCTGGCGAAAGTTGGCGGCGGCGTGGATAGCCTGAGCACCCCTATCGGGAAAGTCGCAGGTATTCTGCTGGCAACCGTCTGCTATCTGGCCGTCGGCCCGCTGTTTGCCACCCCGCGTACCGCGACCGTCTCCTTTGAAGTGGGTATCGCTCCGCTGACCGGCGACGGCGCTATGCCGCTGTTGATCTATAGCCTCATCTACTTTGCTCTGGTGATTCTGGTCTCCCTCTATCCGGGCAAGCTGCTGGATACCGTGGGTAACTTCCTCGCGCCGCTGAAAATCGTGGCCCTGATTGTGCTGGCCGTGGCTGCCGTTATCTGGCCTGCCGGCCCGATCAGCGATGCAATGGACGCCTACAAAAATGCCGCGTTCTCTAACGGCTTTGTGAACGGCTACCTGACCATGGATACCCTGGGCGCGATGGTGTTTGGTATCGTCATTGTGAACGCCGCCCGTTCCCGCGGCGTGACCGAAGCGCGTCTGCTGACCCGCTACACCATCTGGGCGGGTCTGATTGCGGGCGTAGGCCTGACATTGCTCTATCTGGCGTTGTTCCGTCTGGGTTCTGACAGCGCGGCCCTGGTAGACCAGAGCGCAAACGGCGCGGCTATCCTGCATGCCTATGTTCAGAACACCTTCGGCGGTTCGGGGAGCTTCCTGCTGGCGATCCTGATCTTCCTGGCCTGTCTGGTGACGGCGGTGGGCCTGACCTGCGCCTGCGCCGAGTTCTTTGCCCAGTATCTGCCGCTCTCTTACCGTACGCTGGTGTTCATCCTCGGTATCTTCTCCATGGCGGTCTCTAACCTCGGTCTGAGCCACCTGATCCAGGTCTCCATTCCGGTGCTGACGGCCATCTACCCGCCGTGTATCGTGCTGGTGGTGCTGAGCTTCACCCGCGGTTGGTGGAATAATTCTTCCCGAATTATTGCCCCGGCCATGTTTATTAGCCTGCTTTTTGGTATCCTTGACGGCATCAAAGCATCGGCTATTGGCGATACGCTCCCTGCCTGGACACAGCGTCTGCCGCTGTCCGAACAGGGCCTGGCCTGGTTGATGCCTACCGTTGTTGCACTGGTTCTGGCCGTAATCTGGGATCGTGCTGCGGGGCGTCGGGTAACGTCGAACGCGCACTAATCAACGGATAAATGTTCAACCACGGGGCTTATGGCCCCGTGGTTTTTTGTTTTTTTTGTGTTGAATGGCAAGACGTAAATGGAAAGCTCTAACAAACTGAAGCGGGGCCTTACCGCCCGCCACATCCGCTTTATGGCGCTGGGTTCTGCGATCGGTACTGGTCTTTTTTATGGCTCGGCAGATGCCATCAAAATGGCCGGTCCCAGCGTTTTGCTGGCGTATCTTATCGGCGGTGTTGCCGCCTACATCATCATGCGCGCGCTGGGGGAGATGTCCGTTCATAACCCCTCAGCCAGCTCCTTCTCCCGCTATGCGCAAGACAACTTAGGCCCACTGGCGGGCTATATCACCGGCTGGACCTACTGTTTCGAAATCCTGATTGTCGCCATTGCCGACGTAACGGCCTTCGGCATCTATATGGGCGTCTGGTTCCCGGCGGTCCCGCACTGGATCTGGGTGCTCAGCGTGGTGCTGATCATCTGCGCCATCAACCTGATGAGCGTGAAGGTGTTTGGCGAACTGGAGTTCTGGTTCTCCTTCTTTAAAGTGGCCACCATCATCATCATGATTGCCGCCGGTATTGGCATCATTATCTGGGGTATCGGCAACGGCGGCGAACCAACCGGCATCCATAACCTGTGGAGTAACGGCGGCTTCTTCAGTAACGGCTGGATAGGCATGGTGATGTCGCTGCAGATGGTGATGTTTGCCTACGGCGGGATCGAAATTATCGGTATCACCGCTGGGGAAGCGAAAGATCCGGAGAAGTCTATTCCGCGCGCCATTAATTCGGTACCGATGCGTATCCTGGTCTTCTACGTGGGCACGCTGTTTGTGATCATGTCCATCTATCCGTGGAACCAGGTGGGCACGAACGGTAGCCCGTTTGTGCTGACCTTCCAGCATCTGGGGATCACCTTCGCCGCCAGTATTCTGAACTTCGTGGTGCTCACCGCATCGCTCTCCGCTATCAATGCCGACGTGTTCGGCGTGGGGCGTATGCTGCATGGTATGGCCGAGCAGGGCAGTGCGCCGAAGGCCTTCGCCAAAACCTCCAGCCGCGGCACGCCGTGGGTGACGGTGCTGGTGATGACCGTGGCGCTGCTGCTGTCGGTCTATCTCAACTACATCATGCCGGAGAATGTCTTCCTGGTGATCGCGTCGCTGGCGACCTTTGCCACCGTCTGGGTCTGGATGATGATTCTGATGTCGCAGATTGGCTTCCGTCGCCGTCTGTCGCCTGAAGAGGTAAAAGCGCTGAAGTTTAAAGTGCCGGGCGGCGTGGCAACTACCGTTGCTGGCCTGATCTTCCTGGTCTTTATTATCGGCCTGATTGGTTACCACCCGGAAACCCGCATCTCGTTGTATGTCGGCTTTGCGTGGATAGCGCTATTGCTGGTGGGGTGGGTCTTTAAACGCCGCCGCGAGCGCCAGTTAGCAGAAGCTCAGTAACCGAAATGCCCGGCAAACGCCGGGCATTTTTCTCCTCCCCCTTTCTCCTCCCCCAATAAATCTCTCCATGAGGAGGGAACATCAACTACCCTGTGGCAAGGTGGCCTCATTTCTGGGAAAGGGGATAAAAGATGTTGAATGCATGGCACCTGCCGGTTGCCCCATTTGTTAAACAAAACAACGACAAACTTGTCATTACCCTGTGGCTGACAGGGGAAAACCTGCCTGAGCGGGTGACGCTACGCGCTGAATTCGATAACGAAGAGACCTCGCTGCCGATGCATAAGCAGCGCAGCCAGCCGCAGCCCGGCGTGACGGCCTGGCGGGCGACCATTGACACGACGAAAGGGCAGCCGCGGCACCGCTACAGCTTCAAAATGCTCTGGCATAACCGCCAGCTGTGGTTCACCCCGCAGGGCTTTAGCCGCTTTCCTCCCGCCCGGCTGGAGCAGTTCGCCATTGATTACCCGGATGCCGGGCCGCAGTGGGTGGTGGAGCAGGTCTTCTATCAGATCTTCCCGGACCGCTTTGCCCGCAGCCAGCGGCGCAACCCAGAGCTGGACAAAACGTATTATCACCATGCCGCAGGCCATGAGACGATTTTCCGCGCGTGGGACGAACCGGTCACCGCCCAGGCGGGGGGCTCCACCTTTTACGGCGGGGATCTCGACGGCATTAGCGAAAAGCTGCCCTGGCTGAAAAAACTCGGCGTCACGGCACTCTATCTCAATCCGGTGTTTGTCGCCCCCAGTGTGCATAAATACGACACCGAAGATTACCGCCACGTGGATGAGCGGTTTGGCGGCGACGAGGCGCTGTTACGCCTGCGGGAAAATACCCAACGGGAGGGGATGCGCCTGATTCTGGACGGGGTGTTTAACCACAGCGGGGACTCCCACGCCTGGTTTGATCGCCACAACCGCGGAACCGGCGGCGCCTGCCATAACCCGGACTCGCCCCACCGCGACTGGTACAGCTTTGACGACGAGGGCCGCGCCCTCGACTGGCTGGGCTATGCCAGCCTGCCGAAGCTCGATTATCAGTCGTCAGGGGTGGTGAACGAGATCTACGGCGGCGAGGAGAGTATTGTTCGTCACTGGCTGAAAGCGCCGTGGAGTATGGACGGCTGGCGGCTGGATGTGGTGCATATGCTCGGGGAAGAGGGTGGGGCGCGCCATAATCTACAGCATGTCACCGGGATCACCCGTTCGGCGAAGCTGGCCAATCCGGAGGCCTTCGTCTTTGGCGAGCATTTTGGCGACGCTCGCCAGTGGTTGCAGGCCGACGCGGAAGATTCGGCGATGAACTACCGCGGCTTCACCTTCCCGCTGTGGGGCTTCCTTGCCAACACCGACATCTCCTACGATCCGCAGCACATCGACGCTGAAACCTGCGTGAAATGGATGGATAACTACCGCGCCAGCCTGTCCCATCAGCAGCAGCTACGCATGTTTAACCAGCTCGACAGCCATGACACCGCCCGCTTTAAGTCGCTGCTCGGTAAGGATGTCGCCCGCCTGCCGCTGGCGGTCACCTGGCTGTTTACCTGGCCTGGGGTGCCCTGTATCTATTACGGCGATGAGGTGGGGCTCGACGGCAACAATGACCCCTTCTGCCGTAAGACCTTCCCATGGGAGGCTGAAAAGCAGGACCAGACGCTACTGGCGCTCTATCAGCGGCTGATTAAGCTGCGCAAGCAGAGCCAGGCCCTGCGCTACGGCGGCTGTCAGGTGGTCTACGCCCACGACAACGTGGTGGTGTTTATGCGCGTCTACAACCAGCAGCGGGTGCTGGTGGCGATTAACCGGGGCGATGCCTGCGAAGTGGTGATAGATGACTCGCCGCTGCTCAACGTCAAACAGTGGCAGCTGAAAGAGGGGAAAGGGGTGGCGCAGGAGGGCGTACTGTCGCTACCGGCGATCTCCGCCTCGGTCTGGTTCGGCAGTTAATGTCGGGCGGGACGGTTTCCACCTTTTAAGATGGCGTAAATGCAACGATTTGTGTCAATCTTAACGGATCGTTAACGGTGAAGGTGGAAACATGGACGAGCTTTACATCTTTGGCTGTATATTCCTGATTTTTGCGCTGGTGGTTGCGCCCGTGCTTGCGGTTATCGGCTTTAATCGAAGCACGGCGGCGAAACAGGAGATCGCCAGGCTTCGCCAGCGCATTGAGGCACTTGAGCAGCGCGGCGTGGCGGAGAAAGCGCCGGAGCCTGAACAGGCCGCTGCGCCGGTGGTCGTGGCTGAGCCGGTGGTTGATGACGCGCCCGCGCCTGTCGACCTCTGGCGCCCGGATATTCCCGCTGCCGCGGCAGAACCCGCAACCGCTCCGGCTCCTGCGCCCGCGGCAAAACAGCCTTCTGCCTTTGGCGGCATACTGACGTCGCTGGTGCGCTGGTTTATGCAGGGGAACCCGCTGGCGAAGCTTGGCATCCTGCTGCTCTTTCTCGGTCTTTCATTCCTCCTGCGCTATACCGTAGAGCACTCCCTGTTCCCGCTTGAGCTTCGCCTGGCCGCGACGGCGCTGTTTGCCATGGTTCTGCTGGCTCTCGGGTGGCGACTGCGGCACAGACAGCGCATCTATTCGCTGATCCTCCAGGGAGGGGCGGCAGGCATCCTCTATCTGACCGTCTTTGGCGCCTTCCGGCTCTGGCAGATGTTACCGATGACGCTGACCTTTGCGCTGCTGGTGGTCATTTGCGCGGCGAGCGTCGGGCTGGCGGTGCTGCAGAGGGCGCTGAGCCTCGCTATGCTGGCGAGTCTCGGTGGATATCTTGCGCCGCTGCTGTTGTCTACCGGAGGCGGCAGCTTTGTGGCGCTCTTCTCTTTCTACCTCCTGCTTTCCATCGGCATTCTCGCTATCAGCATCTGGCAGCACTGGCGCGAGCTGAATCTGCTCGGGCTGCTGTTTACATTCGGCGTGGGCGGCCTTTGGGGACTGAACGACTACCGGCCTGAAGACTATGGGGTCTGCCAGCTGTTCCTGATTGCCAATACGCTGATATTCGGCGTGCTGAGCGTGGCGCTGTCGCTGCGGGCGCAGGAGAAAGGGAAGCAAATTATTGACGGCGTGCTGCTGTTTGCTCCGCCGCTGGTTGGTTTTGGAATGCAGTACGGCATGACTCAGCACTGGACCTACGGCCCGGCGCTCAGCGCGCTGGGGTACGGTGCCTTTTACCTCTCGCTGGCGTTCCTCGCCCTGCGGCGCTATCCCTCCCTCGGACGGCCGCTGGTCATGGCGGCGCTGGCGATCGGCGGCGGGTTTGCCACGCTCGCTATTCCGCTGGCGCTGTCGGCGCGCTGGACGGCGATGGCCTGGGCGCTGGAGGGGCTGGGCATCCTCTGGCTGGGCGTGCAACAGCAGCAGCGACGTATGAGCTATAGTGGGACGGCGCTGCTGGTGCTGGCGCTGGGTAGCGCGCTGTGGGCGCAAACGAACGGTGTGACATCGCTGAGCCTGCTGCTTATCTTCGCCGTCCTCAGCCTTTGCTGGCTGGCTGCGGCCTGGCTGTGGCGGGAAATCGTTCTGCCCGTCAGTTGGGTACTGCTGGCAGGCGGGCTGCTGTTCTGGATAGTGGCGCTGCTGGGGGCGTCACAGCTGATGCTGAAGCAGGAATTATCTGTTCTGGCAGGCGTGCTGGCGCTCTCGGCCGTCTCGGTCTGGGGCTGGCGGCAGGCTGCCGCTCATCTGGCGTGGCCAGAGCTGGATGCCAGCAAATGGCTGCTGTGGCCGCTGATGCTGCTGATGGTGGGGTATCAGCTCTGGCATCAGCAGGTCTTTGCCGCCGGCTGGTCAAACCTGGCCTGGTGCGTTGCGCTTCCTGCCGCGCTGATGCTGCTGCGGCGTGACGGTGAAAGGCTCCTGCCGCGCATCGCGATGGGGCTGCATCTGTCGCTGTTCTGGATGATTTTACTGGCGCTGGCCGCCGAGCTTTACTGGTTTGCCCGGTCGCTGCCGTGGGGAATGGCGGCCTGGGGCAGTGGACTGGCGATGGCAGCAGGTGGCGGTTTGATTATGGCGCTCTCTGCGGCGGTACGGCGTCGCGGGTGGCCGTTCCGGGAATGGCCTGCGCTTTACACCTGCCTGGCGCCGATCCCTGTTGTCGTGGCGCTGTTGGTGTTGTTGGTCGTGACCAATTTCCAGGACGGCGTGGTCTATCGCCAGACCTGGCTACCGCTGGTGAACCCGCTTGAGGAAGGTGCCGCGTTCGCGTTGCTGGGGCTGGTGGTCTTTTATCGCGCGGTGGATCGCTACTACCCCGCGTTGCTTTCGCAGGCCCGCCCGTGGCCTGCCGTCGCGCTTATGGCGTTTGGCTTCTGGTGGCTTAACGGTGCGCTAATGCGCGCGCTGGCCTGGTATGGCGACGTGGCCTGGAATATGGCATCGCTGTGGGATTCCCGGCTTGTCCAGACCTGTTTTGCCCTGTTCTGGATGCTGAGCGCGCTGGTGGTCATGATCCATGCTACCCGTCGGGCTTCCCGGCAGGAGTGGCTCTGCGGCGCTGTGCTGCTGGGTGTCGTGATGGTTAAACTGATGCTGGTAGATAGCGAGGGCGGAGGCGGGCTGTCGCGCGCGGTGGCGTTTATCGGCGTGGCGATCCTGGTACTGATCGTAGGTTATTTCTCACCGCTGCCGCCCAAAACAGGAGATGAAAAATGAAATGGATGAAAGCGGTAGCGTGTAGCGCGCTGCTGGTGCTTTCCGGCCCGGCGTTTTGCGACGGGGTACAAACGGAATCGCCCCGGGACTATGCCTTTGGTCGTTCACTGGATACCTCCGTCCCTTCCCAGTGGTATCGGGTGATGCTGCCGCTTGCCGTCTATGAGCAGAGCACGTCACCCGATCTGCATGATGTCCGCGTCTTTAACCAGTCAGGCGAGCCGGTTCCCTTCAGCCTGGTCACCGCGACGCCTCCCAAGGCGTCAGTGCAATCCACACCACTTCGCTTCTTTCATCTGGACGCCTCGCCGCTTGCACCTGCGCGAGGGGATGAGGATAGCGATAAAATCCTGCTCCGCTCCCGAAACGGCGTAGAGATTGTGCTCGAGGGGCAAAAAGCCGCCGCAGCCGGGCAACATTATCTGCTGACCTTGCCGGAGCAGGCTACGGGCGAGATAAGCCTGTCCCAGTTGCAGCTGCTCTGGAATACCCCCCAGACGTCCTGGCAGGGAACGGCGTCGGTTTATTACAGCGAGGATCTTAAGCAGTGGTATACCCTGCGCGAAGAGATGCCCTTGCTGGACGTGGTCAGCGGCCAGGATCGCCTTAAGCTCGACCGGATCGATACCGATATGGTTTTATCTCCCGATGCGAATCGCTATCTCATGGTGGTGCTGAATACGCAGAGCCAGGAGATAACCCTGACCGGCGTAAACGCAATTCGCGCACCTGCGCAGGCGGCCCCGGAAGAGATCGGCCTGGAGGGGGAAGGGGAGCAGTTATCGACAAGTGAAGTCCAGTGGCACTGGTCGCGACCGCAGCCGCTGAGTGCTGTCACTATCTCACTGAATGGCGACGGCGTCCTACCCGTAGAGATAGCGTGGCGGAGTACGGAGAAGGACAAATGGCACCCGCTGAAAAAAGAGATCCTTTACCGTCTGGAAGGGAAAATGTCTCCACCGGTTTCGCTTAACGGGGGCCTGGTGCAGGCGGTAAAAATCACGACGCTGAATGCGCGTTTGCCAGAATACCTGCCGAGCGTCATGGGGCATCGCGACCGCTATGACCTGGTGTTCAACGCACAGGGGAAAGCGCCGTATGTGCTCGCCTGGGGCAATGGGGCGGCAAAGCCTGCCAGCGTGGAGCCCGACATGCTGATCCCTGCTGACCTGCGTAAAACCTATGATATGGCAAACCTGCCGCAGGCTGACATTCAGGATAATGTCGCGTTAGGCGGCGAGGAGCGTCTGACCGCTACCTCCGCGGCCGAGCGGGAGAGCAGGATGAATACGCTGCTGGTGTGGGGCGTGCTGATTGCGGGCGTGATTTTGCTGGCAGGTATGGCCTGGCGCATCTGGCGGGAGACACAGCGTAAGGCATAAAAAAAGGCCCGCATAAGCGGGCCTTTTTCGTAAACCGTGCCAATTACAGGCTGGATACGTTCTCAGACAGGTATTTAGCAACGCCGTCTGGAGACGCGTTCATACCTTCTTTACCTTTTTCCCACTGAGCCGGGCACACTTCACCGTGCTCTTCGTGGAACTGCAGCGCATCAACCATACGCAGCATTTCGTCGATGTTACGACCCAGCGGCAGATCGTTCACGACCTGGTGACGCACGATGCCGTTCGCGTCGATCAGGAAGGAGCCACGCAGGGCAACGCCCGCGTCCGGATGTTCGATACCGTAAGCCTGCTGAATCTCACGTTTGATGTCCGCAACCATCGCGTATTTCACTGGACCGATGCCGCCGTTGTCGACAGGGGTATTACGCCATGCGTTGTGTACAAACTCAGAGTCGAAGGAGACGCCAACCACTTCTACGCCACGCTTCTGGAACTCTTCGTAACGCTTGTCGAACGCGATCAGCTCAGACGGGCAAACGAAGGTGAAGTCCATTGGCCAGAAGAACAGAACGGTGGCTTTACCGTTGGTATGCTGTTTGAAGTTGAAGTTCTCAACGATTTCACCGTTGCCCAGAACTGCTGCAGCTGTAAAATCCGGAGCCGGACGAGTTACCAGAACCATATGATTCTCCTGTAGATACTAAGGTTATTTAGAACGCAACGCGGGCCAGTATAGAGAGTGTTTGTCCTAAAGACAAAGAGGCGTTGACAATCGTTAACCCAGCTTTTACCTATCAATCATATTTATATTAAAGCTGCTTATGTTTCGCCTGTTCCATCATGCGGGGATAAAACTGCCAGAAGCGCTGCTCCAGGGCCTCATAATGGGCATCCAGATCCTGCCAGGAGTCGCGCAGGGCATCGAGACGCGGACGTCGGCTGGCCATGCCGTTGAGCACCCGCTGGATGAAGTCCATTTCGCTATAGCGTTCGAGCCAGCGCTCTGACCACAGGTAATCATTCAGATTAACAAAGCGCGGCGGGGCGTCCGGCAGAATGATCGTCACCTGGGCGTGGGCATAGCGCACGAACGCTGGCAGCGGCATCTCGGGTGAGAGCTGTTCCCAGTGGCGGGAGACAAAGTGATCCCACATCACATCCAGCGTAATGGGCGCCACGCGGCGGGTCTCCGGGCGGAACCACTCCTTTGCCTCTTTGACCTCGGGCAGGTTGTCAGTGAGGACATCAATCCGGCGGTGCATGAAGATGCCTTCCACCACGTCGGCGGGATACGCCTCGGCGGGGTTACCGCGGACGAAGTCGGCCAGCAAGTTGCCGGAAAGGGAGCTGTCAGCGAGATGAGCGAGGTGCAGGTGAGCGAGAAAATTCATGCGATTCGTTATCCGAAGCGAGGCTAGTTGTTGCAGCAAAGAGGTGTGAGCACTAGACTAAGCCGCCTGTTTTTAAGTCACGAGTATATGCCATGCGCGTCGCCGATTTCTCTTTTGATTTACCCGAGTCCCTGATTGCCCACTATCCTGTGCCGGAGCGCAGTAGCTGCCGCTTATTGTCGCTGGATGGGCCGACGGGTGCGCTGACGCACGGAACCTTCACCGATCTGCTCGACAAGCTCAACCCGGGCGACCTGCTGGTGTTCAACAACACCCGCGTGATCCCGGCCCGTCTGTTTGGCCGTAAAGCCAGCGGCGGCAAAATTGAAGTGCTGGTCGAAAGAATGCTCGATGATAAACGTATTCTGGCACATATTCGCGCTTCCAAGGCACCGAAGCCGGGTACGGAGCTGCTGCTGGGGGATGACGAGAGCATCAATGCCACCATGGTGGCGCGCCACGATGCGCTCTTTGAAGTGCAGTTCAACGATGAGCGTCCGGTACTGGATATCCTCAACAGCATCGGCCACATGCCGCTGCCGCCGTACATTGAGCGGCCGGACGAAGAGGCCGACCGCGAGCTCTATCAGACCGTCTATAGCCAGAAGCCTGGCGCAGTCGCGGCACCGACCGCGGGCCTGCACTTTGATGAACCGCTGCTGGAAAAACTGCGCGCAAAAGGCATTGAGATGGCGTTTGTCACGCTGCACGTCGGCGCGGGTACTTTCCAGCCGGTGCGCGTGGACAGTATCGAAGATCACATCATGCACTCCGAATATGCCGAGGTGCCGCAGGAGGTTGTGGACGCGGTGATGGCGGCCAAAGCGCGCGGTAACCGCGTCGTAGCTGTGGGCACCACCTCGGTTCGCTCGCTGGAAAGCGCAGCCCAGGCCGCGAAAGATGCGCTGATCGCCCCTTTCTTCGACGATACCCAAATCTTCATCTATCCGGGTTATCAATATCAGGTGATCGACGCGCTGGTGACCAACTTCCATCTGCCGGAGTCGACCCTGATCATGCTGGTTTCGGCCTTTGCGGGTTATCAAAACACCATGAACGCCTACAAGGCTGCGGTAGAACAAAAATATCGCTTTTTTAGTTACGGTGACGCGATGTTTATCACGTACAATCCGCAGGCTTTGAATGAACGTGTCGGGGAATAAGTCCGCGGCACTGGTTTAACGCGCCGGACTGTTTTTCTGGTGCAGGAGAAAAAATGAAATTTGAACTCGATACTACCGACGGTCGCGCTCGCCGTGGCCGCCTGGTGTTTGATCGCGGCGTAGTAGAAACGCCCGCTTTTATGCCTGTGGGCACTTACGGCACCGTAAAAGGGATGACGCCGGAAGAAGTCGAAGCCACTGGTGCGCAAATTATCCTCGGTAACACCTTCCACCTGTGGCTGCGTCCTGGTCAGGAGATCATGAAGCTGCACGGGGATCTGCATGACTTTATGCAGTGGAAAGGACCGATCCTGACCGACTCCGGCGGTTTCCAGGTCTTCAGCCTGGGTGATATCCGCAAGATCACCGAAGAGGGTGTGCATTTCCGCAACCCGATTAACGGCGACCCGATTTTCCTCGATCCTGAAAAATCAATGGAGATTCAGTACGATCTCGGCTCCGATATCGTGATGATCTTCGACGAATGTACGCCATACCCGGCGGACTGGGACTACGCCAAGCGCTCGATGGAGATGTCGCTGCGTTGGGCGAAGCGCAGCCGCGACCGTTTTGATAGCCTGGGCAATAAAAATGCGCTGTTTGGCATTATTCAGGGCAGCGTTTACGAAGATTTACGCGATATCTCTGTTAAAGGTCTGGTAGAGATAGGTTTTGATGGCTACGCTGTCGGCGGTCTGGCTGTAGGGGAGCCGAAGGAAGATATGCACCGTATTCTGGAGCATGTTTGCCCGCAAATTCCAACAGATAAACCTCGATACCTGATGGGCGTCGGTAAACCAGAAGATCTGGTTGAAGGCGTACGTCGCGGCATTGATATGTTCGACTGCGTTATGCCGACCCGCAACGCCCGTAATGGTCACCTGTTTGTGACCGATGGCGTGGTAAAAATCCGTAATGCGAAGCATAAAAGCGACACCAGCCCACTCGATGCCGAGTGCGATTGCTATACCTGTCGCAATTATTCTCGTGCCTATTTGCATCATCTTGATCGTTGTAATGAAATATTAGGCGCGCGTCTCAACACGATTCATAACCTTCGCTATTACCAGCGCTTAATGGCTGGTTTACGCAAGGCTATTGAAGAGGGTAAATTAGAGAGCTTCGTGACCGATTTTTACCAACGACAGGGTCGGGATGTTCCACCTTTGAACGTTGATTAATTTATTTAATGAGGGAAATTTAATGAGCTTTTTTATTTCTGATGCGGTAGCGGCAACAGGTGCACCGGCGCAGGGCAGCCCGATGTCTCTGATTCTGATGCTGGTGGTGTTCGGTCTGATCTTCTATTTCATGATCCTGCGTCCACAGCAGAAGCGCACCAAAGAGCACAAAAAGCTGATGGACTCCATCGCGAAAGGCGATGAAGTTCTGACTAACGGTGGTCTGGTAGGTCGCGTAAGCAAAGTCGCTGATAACGGCTATATCGTTATCGCACTGAACGATACCACTGAAGTGGTTATCAAACGTGACTTCGTTGCTGCCGTTCTGCCGAAAGGCACCATGAAGGCGCTGTAATTAACTTTTCCCAAAGGGAACTGCCGTGTTAAACCGTTATCCTTTGTGGAAGTACGTCATGCTGGTCGTCGTTATTGTCGTCGGCCTGCTGTATGCGCTTCCCAACCTGTATGGTGAGGATCCGGCTGTTCAAATCACTGGCGCGCGCGGTGTCGCCGCCAGTGAGCAAACGCTGATCCAGGTCCAGAAAACTTTACAAGAAGAAAAAATTACCGCTAAGTCTGTGGCACTGGAAGAGGGCGCAATTCTTGCTCGCTTCGACTCCACCGACACGCAGCTCCGCGCTCGTGAAGCGCTGATGGGCGTGATGGGTGATAAATATGTCGTGGCGTTGAACCTTGCTCCTGCAACTCCGCGTTGGTTAGCTGCTATCAACGCTGAGCCGATGAAACTCGGTCTCGACCTGCGTGGCGGCGTTCACTTCCTGATGGAAGTGGATATGGAAACCGCACTCGGAAAACTTCAGGAACAAAACATTGATAGCCTGCGTAGCGATCTGCGTGATAAAGGCATCCCTTACACCACCGTGCGTAAGGAAGATAAATACGGGATGAGCATCACGTTTCGTGACAGCAACGCCCGCGACCAGGCGATGGATTATCTGACCCAGCGTCACCGCGATCTGGTGCTCTCTTCTCAGGGCAGCAACCAGTTGCGTGCGGTCATGACCGATGAACGTCTGAAAGAAGCGCGTGAATACGCGGTGCAGCAGAACATCAACATCCTGCGTAACCGTGTAAACCAGCTCGGCGTGGCTGAACCGCTGGTACAGCGTCAGGGTGCTGACCGTATCGTGGTTGAACTGCCGGGTATCCAGGATACCGCCCGTGCCAAAGAGATTCTCGGCGCAACCGCGACCCTGGAATTCCGTCTGGTGAACACCAACGTCGATCAGTATGCTGTCGCATCTGGCCGCGTTCCGGGCGACTCTGAAGTGAAACAGACCCGTGAAGGTCAGCCGGTTGTGATGTACAAGCGTGTGATCCTGACCGGTGACCACATCACTGACTCCACCTCCAGCCAGGATGAGTACAACCAGCCGCAGGTTAACATCTCGCTTGATAGCGCAGGTGGTAACATCATGTCTAACTTCACTAAGGACAATATCGGTAAACCGATGGCGACCCTGTTCGTGGAGTACAAAGACAGCGGTAAAAAAGATGCCAACGGTCGTGCGGTTCTGGTGAAAGAGGAAGAGGTGATTAACATCGCCAATATCCAGTCTCGCCTGGGTAACAGCTTCCGTATCACCGGTATCAACAACCCGAACGAAGCCCGTCAGCTGTCGCTGCTGCTGCGTGCCGGTGCGCTGATTGCGCCAATTCAGATTGTTGAAGAGCGTACCATCGGTCCAACGCTGGGTATGCAGAACATCCAGCAGGGTCTGGAAGCGTGTCTGGCGGGTCTGGCGATCTCCATCATCTTCATGGTCTTCTTCTACAAGAAGTTTGGTCTGATTGCGACCTCTGCGCTGATTGCAAACCTGGTGCTGATTGTCGGCATTATGTCCCTGCTGCCGGGGGCAACGCTGACCATGCCAGGGATTGCAGGTATCGTCTTAACCCTTGCGGTGGCGGTTGACGCCAACGTACTGATAAATGAACGTATCAAAGAAGAGCTAAGCAACGGTCGCTCCATCCAACAGGCGATCGACGAAGGCTACCGGGGCGCGTTCAGCTCCATCTTCGATGCGAACGTAACAACACTGATTAAGGTTCTTATCCTGTATGCAGTGGGTACCGGCGCGATCAAGGGCTTTGCTATCACCACCGGTATTGGTGTGGCGACGTCAATGTTTACCGCTATTGTCGGCACCCGTGCCATCGTGAACCTGCTGTACGGCGGCAAGCGCGTTAAAAAGCTGTCTATCTGAGGAGTGCGTTGTGGCACAGGAATATACTGTTGAACAATTGAACTACGGCCGTAAAGTCTGGGACTTTATGCGCTGGGACTACTGGGCCTTTGGCATTTCGGGTCTGCTGTTGGTTCTGTCCATCGCCATCATGGGCGTAAAAGGCTTTAACTGGGGGCTCGATTTCACCGGCGGTACGGTGATTGAAATCACCCTGGAAAAACCGGTCGATATGGACCAGATGCGCGAGTCGCTGCAGAAGGCGGGCTTTGAAGAGCCGCTGCTGCAGAACTTCGGCAGCAGCCGTGACATCATGGTGCGCATGCCGCCAGTGAAGGATGCCAACGGCAGCCAGGAGCTGGGCAGCAAAGTCGTACAGGTGATTAACGAATCGACCAGCCAGAATGCGACGGTAAAACGTATTGAATTCGTTGGCCCAAGCGTAGGCGCGGATCTGGCTCAGACCGGTGCGATGGCGCTGCTGGTGGCGCTGCTCTGTATCCTGACGTATGTCGGTTTCCGCTTCGAATGGCGTCTGGCTGCCGGGGTGGTTATCGCCCTGGCGCACGACGTGGTGATCACCATGGGCGTTCTGTCGCTGTTCCATATCGAGATTGACCTGACCATTGTGGCCTCGTTGATGTCGGTTATTGGCTACTCGCTGAACGACAGTATCGTGGTATCGGACCGTATCCGTGAAAACTTCCGTAAGATCCGTCGCGGTACGCCGTACGAAATCTTTAACGTGTCGTTGACCCAGACGCTGCACCGTACCTTGATCACCTCCGGGACCACCCTGATGGTGATCCTGATGCTCTATCTCTTCGGCGGTCCGATTCTGGAAGGCTTCTCGCTGACCATGCTGATCGGTGTCTCCATTGGTACAGCATCTTCTATCTACGTGGCGTCCGCTCTGGCGCTGAAGCTGGGCATGAAGCGCGAGCACCTGCTCCAGCAGAAGGTTGAGAAAGAAGGGGCGGATCAGCCGTCTATTCTGCCGTAAGGCCACGTTTATCGTGTTATCAAAATCCCGGTCTGTTGACCGGGATTTTTTTTGCCTGTTCCTGACAAACACTCCTGACAGTATGCTGTCAGGAGGCCTGTCGTAGACTCCTTCTGAACCCAAACAAGAGTCAGGAGGATGTATGAAAAGTGTGATTAACTGGTTTGAAATTCCGGTCGCAGATATGGATCGCGCCATCAAATTTTATGAGCCGGTAATGCAGGTTTCACTGAGGCGCGAGAAAATGGACTGCGCCGAGCTGGCGGTATTCCCGCATGAGGATCCGGCTACTGGCGGCGCGCTGGCAAAATTTGAGGGGATTATTCCCTCGGTGCAGGGAGCCATTATCTATCTGCATACTGACAATCTGACGGCCACGCTTGACCGCGTTGCCTCTGCCGGTGGCGAGTGCGTATTTGGCCCGCTGACGTTGCCGCGCGGTATTGGTACTATCGCTTTATTTACCGACAGCGAAGGTAATCGCGTCGGCCTTCATCAACCTGCCTGAGAGCGTAAGAAAAAATGACCCGACGCGCTGACCGTTTGTTTCAGATTGTGCAGATCCTGCGGGGAAGACGTCTGACAACGGCAGCGCATCTGGCGGAAAGAGTGGGCGTCTCTGAACGCACGGTCTACCGCGATATCCGCGATCTGTCGCTCTCCGGCGTGCCGGTGGAAGGCGAAGCGGGGAGCGGTTACCGGCTGATGTCGGGTTTTGACCTGCCACCGCTGATGCTCACCAACAAGGAGTCGGAGGCGCTGATGGTGGCGATCCGCCTGCTCAAAACCTGGGGCGGGGAGTCGCTGTCGCGCGAACTGGAGTCGGCCCAGGAGAAAGTGCTGGCGATCCTGCCGGAAGAGAGCCGTCGCAAGGCAGAGCAGACGCGGATCTACGCCCCGGATATTGCCATGCAGCACCACTCCCGCAGCGGGTTTGATCTTATTCATCAGGCGATATCCAGCCAGCGGGTGCTGGCGCTGCATTATCGTGATGAAGCCGGGCAGCTCTCTTCTCGCGAAGTGCAGCCGCTGGGGTTGTTCTTCTGGGGAGAGCACTGGTTGCTGGCGGCGTGGTGCGAGCGACGTGATGACTATCGTTGCTTCCGGCTCGACAGGTGTCTGAATATCACCATGACGGAGAGACGCTTTAGCGAAAGCGCGAACAGGTCGCTGGCCGATTTTTTACGGAAGGTGAAGCAATAAAAAAGCCAGCTTTTAAGCTGGCTTTTTTGCCGGGTGGCGGCTGCGCCTTACCCGGCCTACGGTTTGTGCCGTTAACATGTTTTGTAGGCCGGGTAAGCGAAGCGCCACCCGGCACAAATCATCTTAGAAATTGTAACCCACAACCAGGTAACCACCCCAGCCGGTAGAACGAACGCTGAAGTCACCGTCGCCGAAGTTCAGGCTTGCGTCGTCGTTCCACTGACCACCGTTGTGCCAGTAACGGGCAACAACAGAGTAGTGCCAGTGATCGTAGTTCAGCGCCAGGATGTGGCTGGAGGCGATAGAGTCGTTGGTGCGCGCCTTCTTCCCGTTCAGGTCACGGAAATCGTTGTCGCCCAGATCAGAACCCCAGTCAAAGTTGGTGAAGCCGATATAGCTCAGGTTACCGCCCCACAGCTGGGTGATTGGCACGAAGTATTTCACTTTGAAACGGTAGCCATCCCACTCGTTTTCGTTCGCTGCGCCGTAGTTCTGCCACTGATATTTGGCATAGACGTTCATGGAGAGGCTCATCGGCAGACCGGTGTCGATGTCAGTACCCAGACCCATGTACCAGGTGCTCTGACGGCCAGACTTGTTGCGACCCATGTCGTAGATGTAGTTGTTCGCGAAGTACCACTCTTTGAACGGACCAAACGCCAGGCTGGTGCCGGTCAGCTTGTCGATGGAGAAGCGCGGTTCGATCTCCATGAACAGTGGGGAACCGTGGTTCCAGATACCTTTTGCATCCGTGTTACCACCGAAGAATACCGGCGCATCCATGTAACCATAGAAATCAAACCACTCTTTCTTGGCAAACGCTTCGTATTCCAGGTAAGTATCGTTGCGGATCTGCGGTCCAAAACGGGTGTGATAGCTGCCGACGACGTTAACGCTCTGGTGCCACCAGTCGGAGACGTACTCTGGTTTATCGTTTTCCGCTGCCTGCACAGAGAACGTAGAAGAGAGCGCCAGGAGTGCACCGGCTGCGAGTAATGTTTTTTTCATAATAATGCCACTGATTTGAAATCCCTTGCGGGCGTGAAAAAGGCGCGAATTGCGTTTCTAAATATTTCGTGTTTCTGGGGGCCTATTATAGGAATCCTTGCTCACAAAAATATGTGTTGTTTCACAGATCTCTCACATACGTAATCGATTGCGTTCACGTTTGCGTATTTTTAACGGAGCGGATTGTAATAGCAAACATTTCTGTTGCCAATGTTTGTAACCAAAGAAGGGAGCGGAACGTGAACACGTTCCGCAGGGGGATTATTGCGCGACGGGCTGAATATCGTGGATGCGGATAAAGCCGAGCTGATCGGGCGTCATGCCGTTTAGCTGCAGCGGGATGTCAACATCGCTGGGTGCCAGCACACTGGCCGGAGCATTAATGAGCTGGGTCTGAACGTTCAGCTCCTGGAAGCTGTCGGTCGTGCCCTGAATCTGGCCCCACTCTACGGTGGCGCTAAATGCCGGCAGCGGATCGTTGGATTCGCCCTGGATGCGCAGCGTGGCCCGGGTGCCATCGGCATTAGGCGCAACATTCATCAGCGACATACGCAGCGTGCCGATCTGGCTGTTCAGCCGGGCAGGGGTGTTTGACCCTGGCAGCAGATAGACGCCGCTGGTCGATTTGGCGTTCAGCGCATTCTGCTGGGTGATTTTGACGGTTTCCTGGTTCAGCTTGTTCATGGTTGTGTTCAGCGAACTGATGCTCTGGTTCATCTGACGAACTTCGCTTTGCTGCGCGCAGGCGCTAAGGCTAAAGAGGCTTCCCACCAGCAGGATCCTCAGGTAACGTCTTGTCATGGCACTTATTTCCCTGAAATATCGGATTCTGCTAAGGGTAGTCAACGATGCAGGCGTTCGTATAGATCCTTTATCTCAAAAACGCTCCTTCTTTGTTGTGGAGCCAGTTCGGGGTAAAATAGAGTTCAGTTAACCCGATAGTCAGGACACCGTATGCATTGCCCATTCTGTCTCGCCGTGGATACCAAAGTAATCGACTCCCGACTCGTGGGAGAGGGCTCGTCCGTACGCCGCCGTCGGCAGTGCCTGGTGTGTAACGAACGTTTCACGACTTTTGAAGTGGCTGAGCTGGTGATGCCGCGTGTGGTGAAAAGTAACGACATCCGCGAACCGTTCAACGAAGAAAAACTGCGCAGCGGGATGCTCAAGGCACTGGAAAAACGGCCAGTGAGCGCAGACGACGTTGAAATGGCGCTTAATCACATCAAAACCCAGCTGCGCGCCACCGGCGAACGCGAAGTGCCAAGTAAAATGATCGGTAACCTGGTGATGGAGCAGCTCAAAAAGCTCGATAAAGTTGCCTATATCCGCTTTGCTTCCGTGTATCGCAGTTTCGAAGATATCAAAGAGTTCGGCGAAGAGATCGCCCGCCTACAGGATTAAGCCCATGCTGGATGAGATTTACATGGCGCGAGCGCTCAAGCTGGCGCAACGCGGGCGTTTTACCACCCATCCCAATCCAAATGTCGGCTGCGTCATGGTGAAGGATGGCGAGATCGTCGGGGAGGGTTTTCACTACCGTGCCGGGGAGCCCCATGCCGAAGTGCATGCCCTGCGCATGGCCGGCGAGAAGGCGCGGGGCGCAACCGCCTACGTCACGCTGGAGCCTTGTAGCCATCATGGCCGAACCCCGCCCTGCTGCGATGCCCTGATTGCCGCTGGCGTTTCACGGGTTGTGGCGGCGATGCAGGACCCTAATCCGCAGGTAGCCGGGCGCGGTCTGTACCGCCTTCAGGAGGCTGGGATTGAGGTCAGTCACGGCCTGATGATGAGTGAAGCCGAACGCCTGAATAAAGGTTTTCTCAAGCGGATGCGGACCGGTTTCCCTTACGTGCAGTTGAAACTTGGCGCGTCGCTGGATGGCCGCACGGCAATGGCCAGCGGTGAAAGCCAGTGGATCACCTCCCCACAGGCAAGGCGCGATGTGCAACGTCTGCGCGCGCAAAGCCATGCTATTCTCACCACGCATGCCACCGTGCTGGCCGACGATCCTGCGCTGACCGTGCGCTGGGATGAGTTAAACGCGGATACTCAGGCACTCTACCCGCAAGAGAATTTACGCCAGCCGCTGCGGATTGTGGTCGACCGGCAGAATCTTGTTACCCCTGAGCACCGCATTGTGCAGCAGCCAGGCGAGACCTGGTTTGCCCGCACCCAGGAAGATGACCGCAGCTGGCCGGAAGGCGTGCGCACCATTCTGGTGCCGGAGCATAAAGGACATCTCGATTTAGTGGTGCTGATGATGCTGTTGGGCAAACAGCAGATCAACAGCATCTGGGTCGAAGCTGGCCCGACGCTCGCCGGGGCGCTGTTGCAGGCGGGGCTGGTGGATGAGCTGATCGTCTATCTTGCGCCTAAACTGTTAGGCAACGACGCGCGCGGCCTGTGCGCCTTGCCAGGGCTGGAAAAACTGGCGGATGCACCGGCATTTAGCTTCAGCGAAATACGTCCGGTAGGGCCGGATGTCTGTCTTCACCTGACCACCGCGTAAGGCTTGCCTAAATAGGGAAGCAGTGCGCAAAATATTATGATAAAATCCGCCCCCCTGCGGGGCCACCAAATGAACCCGTTAAGGAAGAGTATGAACATTATTGAAGCAGCCGTTGCTACCCCGGACGCTCGCGTCGCCATCACCATTGCGCGTTTCAACAACTTCATCAATGACAGCCTGCTGGATGGCGCGATTGACGCCCTGAAACGTATCGGCCAGGTGAAAGACGAAAACATTACCGTTGTCTGGGTTCCGGGTGCTTACGAACTGCCACTGGCAGCGGGCGCACTGGCGAAAACCGGCAAATACGATGCGGTAATCGCACTGGGTACGGTGATTCGTGGCGGTACCGCGCACTTTGAATATGTTGCGGGTGGCGCAAGCAACGGTCTGGCGCACGTGGCGCAGGATGCAGAAATTCCTGTCGCGTTCGGCGTACTCACCACTGAAAGTATTGAACAAGCCATCGAACGTGCTGGCACCAAAGCCGGTAACAAAGGTGCAGAAGCTGCACTGACCGCGCTTGAAATGATCAATGTATTGAAAGCCATCAAGGCCTGATTTTTTTGTAAGGGGAATTCCGTGAAACCTGCTGCTCGTCGCCGCGCCCGTGAATGTGCCGTTCAGGCACTTTACTCCTGGCAGTTGTCGCAGAACGACATCGCTGATGTTGAATACCAGTTCCTGGCGGAACAAGACGTCAAAGACGTTGACGTCGTGTACTTCCGTGAACTGCTGTCGGGAGTGGCGACTAATAGCGCGTATCTCGACGGTCTGATGAAGCCGTACCTCTCCCGTCTGCTCGAAGAGCTGGGTCAGGTTGAAAAAGCGGTGCTGCGTATCGCACTGTTTGAGTTGTCTAAACGTGACGATGTGCCTTACAAAGTGGCCATCAACGAAGCGATCGAACTGGCGAAAACCTTCGGTGCTGAAGACAGCCACAAATTTGTGAATGGCGTGCTGGACAAAGCTGCACCTGCGATCCGTCCCCGTAAAAAGTGATCCGCAAGCCGGAGTGTCGTACTGCCTTTGGGTGGTGCGGGCTCCGGTTTTTTTATTTTCTTTGCTGAGGCATAACGTATGGCATGCGGCGAATTTTCCCTGATTGCCCGTTATTTTGA
The DNA here is from genome assembly GCF_965195605.1 of Leclercia sp. M-A074-M. NCBI lineage: Bacteria > Pseudomonadati > Pseudomonadota > Gammaproteobacteria > Enterobacterales > Enterobacteriaceae > Leclercia > Leclercia sp. M-A074-M. Next base: position 134,442 of record NZ_CBDAHM010000007.1, read on the forward strand.
CCGAGTCAGAAGCTCGCGTCGCGATGTGGAAACCGGCATCGGCGACGACTGTGCACTTCTCAATATTCCCGAAAAACAGACGCTGGCGATCAGCACCGACACCCTGGTGTGCGGTAACCATTTCCTGCCGGATATTGATCCTGCCGATCTGGCGTACAAAGCGCTGGCGGTAAACGTGAGCGATCTGGCGGCAATGGGGGCCGATCCCGCGTGGTTAACCCTGGCGCTGACCCTGCCAGAGGTCGATGAAAGCTGGCTCGAGGCCTTCAGCGATGCGCTGTTTGAGCAGCTTAACTACTACGATATGCAGCTGATCGGCGGCGACACGACTGCCGGGCCGCTGTCGATGACTCTGGCGATCCACGGTTACGTACCAGCAGGCCGCGCGCTGAAACGCGCTGGCGCGAAGCCGGGCGACTGGATTTATGTCACCGGTACGCCGGGTGACAGCGCGGCCGGGCTGGCGATTTTGCAGAAGCGCCTGATGGTGGAAAACGCCGATGACGCGGCCTATTTCGTGCAGCGCCATCTGCGCCCGACGCCGCGTATTCTGCACGGTCAGGCGCTGCGCGATCGCGCCAGTTCAGCTATCGATCTCTCCGATGGCCTGATCTCCGATCTCGGCCACATTCTGAAAGCCAGCGGCGTGGGCGCGCGGATCGACCTCGATCACTTCCCGCTCTCTGAGGCGATGCGCAGGCATGTGGAGCCAGAGCAGGCGCTGCGTTGGGCGCTCTCCGGCGGGGAAGATTACGAGCTGTGCTTTACCGTACCCGAGCTGAACCGCGGCACGCTGGATGTGGCGTTAGCCAATCTGGGGGCAGGGTTTACCTGTATCGGCCAGATTATGCCGGAGAGCGAAGGGCTGCAATTTGTGCAGAACGGCGAGCCGGTGACGCTCGACTGGAAAGGTTACGACCACTTCGCATAGTTCTGTGCGGCTTGTATTGCCGGGTGGCGCTGCGCTTACCCGGCCTACAAATGCGTTCACATCTATTTAAACCCCACCACCGGATGCTCCTTGTAAGGCGTCTCCAGCTCGGCAATCTGCTCCGGCGTCAGAGTGATGTCCACGGCGTTGATCAGCTCATCCAGCTGCTCTTCCCGCGAGGCACCGATAATCGGTGCGGCTACGCCCCGTTTGCTCAGCACCCATGCCAGCGCCACCTGAGCGCGCGTCACGCCAAGATCCTCGGCAACGCCCGTTAAGCGCTCGGCGATTTGCGCGTTGTTGGCCTCGGTTTCGTCATACAGCGTTTTGCCAAACTCGTCGGACACCGAGCGGGCAGTGGTTTCGCCCCACGGACGGGTTAAACGCCCGCGCGCCAGCGGACTCCACGGGATCACCGCCACGCCATGCTGGTAGCAGAGGGGCAGCATCTCCCGCTCCTCTTCGCGGTAGATAAGATTGTAGTGATCCTGCATGGTGACGAACGGTGCCCAGCTGTGCTGTTCCTGTAATGCCAGCGCGTCGGCAAACTGCGCGGCATGCATCGACGACGCGCCGATATAGCGCGCCTTACCTGCTCTGACCACGTCATTCAGCGCTTCCAGCGTCTCTTCAATCGGGGTGTTGTAATCCCAGCGGTGGATCTGCAGGAGATCGACATACTCCATATTCAGGCGGCGCAGGCTGTCATCAATGGAGCGCAGGATCTGCGCCCGGGAGAGGCCTTCCGGCAGATCGCCTACCTGATGGTAAACCTTGGTGGCGACCACTACCTCCTCGCGGCGGGCAAAATCGCGCAGCGCCCGGCCAACAATCTCTTCGCTGCTGCCGTCGGAGTAGCTGTTGGCGGTATCAAAGAAGTTAATGCCGCCTTCGAGGGCGTGTTTGATGATCGGACGGCTGCTCTCTTCCGGCAGCGTCCAGGCGTGTTTACCCCGGTCCGGTTCGCCAAAGGTCATGCAGCCCAGGCAAAGACGGGAAACCTTAAGATCCGTTTTTCCTAATGTATTGTATTGCATGGTTCCACTCCTGCTGTTTGCTTAAAACGTACCGTTAAGCATAGCAGGAGCGGAAAGGGGAGGGATTACGCCAGCCAGGCGGCGATGCGCGCTTCGATACCTGCGGCATCCAGGCCGATGTCGGCGCGCGCTTCGTCCTGGGTACCCTGCGGAATAAAGTGATCCGGCAGGCCGAGATTCAGAACAGGCACAACTTTACGCTTCGCCATCAGCACTTCGTTCACGCCGCTGCCCGCGCCGCCCATAATCGCATTCTCTTCGAGCGTGATCAGCGCTTCGTGCTCAGATGCCATCTCCAGGATCAGCGCCTCATCGAGCGGCTTCACAAAGCGCATATCCACCAGCGTCGCGTTAAGAGATTCCGCCACTTTTGCCGCTTCCGGCATCAGCGTACCGAAATTGAGGATCGCCAGCTTTTCACCGCGACGCTTAACCACGCCTTTACCAATCGGCAGTTTTGCCAGCGGCTCAAGGGTAACGCCAACCGCGTTACCGCGCGGATAACGCACGGCCGTTGGGCCATCCTGATAGTGATAGCCGGTGAACAGCATCTGACGACATTCGTTCTCGTCGCTCGGGGTCATCACCACCATATCCGGGATACAACGCAGATAGGAGAGATCGAACGCCCCCTGGTGCGTCTGGCCGTCGGCACCGACAATACCCGCGCGGTCAATGGCAAACAGCACCGGCAGTTTCTGGATCGCGACGTCGTGGATCACCTGATCGTAGGCGCGCTGCAGGAAGGTAGAGTAGATCGCCACCACCGGTTTGTAGCCGCCAATCGCCAGGCCCGCGGCAAAGGTCACCGCATGCTGCTCAGCGATGGCGACATCAAAATACTGGGTCGGGTATTTGCGGGAGAACTCGACCATCCCGGAGCCTTCGCGCATCGCCGGGGTCACGGCCATCAGCTTGCCGTCTTTGGCGGCGGTTTCACACAGCCAGTCACCGAAGATTTTTGAGTAGCTCGGCATGCCGCCGCTGCTTTTTGGCAGGCAGCCGCTGGTCGGATCGAATTTAGGTACCGCGTGGAAGGTGATGGGATCTTTTTCCGCCGGTTCATAGCCACGACCTTTTTTGGTCATGATATGCAGGAATTGCGGGCCTTTCAGGTCACGCATATTTTTCAGGGTGCTGACCAGGCCCAGAACGTCGTGACCATCCACCGGGCCGATGTAGTTAAAGCCCAGCTCTTCAAACAGCGTGCCGGGAACCACCATCCCTTTGATGTGCTCTTCGGTGCGACGCAGCAGCTCTTTAATGGGCGGCACGCCGGAGAGCACTTTTTTGCCGCCTTCACGCAGGGTGGAGTAGAGCTTGCCGGAGAGTAGATTCGCCAGGTGGTTGTTCAGCGCCCCGACGTTTTCAGAAATCGACATCTCGTTGTCGTTGAGGACAACCAGCATGTCTGGCTTGATATCACCCGCGTGATTCATCGCTTCAAAGGCCATCCCGGCGGTGATCGCGCCATCGCCAATGACGCAGACGGTGCGGCGCTGTTTGTTCTCTTTAGCCGCCGCGACCGCTACCCCGATCCCGGCAGAAATCGAGGTGGAAGAGTGACCGACGCTCAGCACGTCGTACTCGCTTTCGCCACGCCACGGGAACGGATGCAGGCCGCCTTTCTGGCGAATGGTGTCAATTTTATCGCGGCGGCCGGTGAGAATTTTGTGCGGATAAGCCTGATGACCCACGTCCCAGATCAGCTGATCGAAGGGCGTGTTATAGACATAATGCAGCGCCACGGTGAGCTCCACCGTGCCAAGCCCGGAGGCGAAATGGCCGCTGGAGCGGCTTACGCTGTCGAGCAGATAGCGACGCAGCTCGTCGCACAGCTTCGGCAGGCTCTCTTTCGGCAACAGACGTAACTCCTGGGTGGAGTCAACCAACGCCAGTGTCGGGTATTTGGCAATATCAAAACTCATCAGAGACTCATCGTGGTGTTTTCGTTATTTATCACGCTGGATTATATAGTCCGCTAGCGCTTCCAGTGCCGAGGTGTCCAGTGACTGCGCAGCCAGTTGATTCAGCGACTGGCGGGCGTCATCAATCAGGTCCCGGGCTTTTTGTCGGGCTTGCTCAAGGCCCAGAAGGGCGGGATAGGTACTTTTGCCAAGCTGCTGATCGGCACCCTGACGTTTACCCAATGTTGCAGTATCGCCCACGACATCCAGAATGTCATCCTGAACCTGGAACGCTAAACCGATACTCTCTGCGTAGCGATCCAGAATCGGCAGGGCTTCGCGTCCCCGCTCACCCGCGCTCAGCGCCCCCAGACGAACGGCGGCGCGAATCAGTGCCCCGGTCTTGTGACGATGAATGCGCTCCAGCTGTTCCAGATTAACCTGACGGCCTTCTGCCTCCAGATCCAGCGCCTGGCCGCCGCACATACCGGCAACCCCGCTGGCCCTCGCCAGCTCAGAAACCATCGCCAGCCGGTCGTGATCCGCCACTTCCACCATCAGTGCATCGCTCAGGATCGAAAACGCCAGCGTTTGCAGAGCATCGCCAGCCAGAATGGCATTCGCTTCGCCAAACTTAATATGGCAGGTCGGTTGGCCGCGGCGCAGATCGTCGTCGTCCATTGCCGGGAGATCGTCATGGATCAGCGAATAGGCATGAACACATTCGACCGCAGCGGCCGGGGCATCCAGCGTATCCAGGCTGATACCGAACATTCTGCCAGTGGCATAGACCAGAAAAGGACGCAGGCGCTTACCGCCTAACAGTGCGCCATAATGCATGGCCTCAACCAGTGGAGTGTTCTGAAAAGGCTGCGGTTCTATAAAACGGCGCAGTGCGTCGTTAGCACGCTCGACACACGCCTGAAGCTGGTTCGAAAAATCCATCTACTCGGCATCCGGGGTGAAGGGGGTGGTGGCTGCGTCTTCGTTATCGGAGAGCAGGATCTGCACGCGCTGTTCCGCCTGTTGCAGCTTTACCTGGCCCTGGCGCGCCAGCTGCACACCGCGTTCGAATTCATTAAGCGCCTCTTCTAACGGCAGATCGCCGCTTTCCAGACGGGTAACGATTTGCTCCAGTTCACTCAGCGCAGTTTCGAAACTGGCAGGTGCATCGTTTTTCTTCGGCATAGTGAATGTCTGACTCTCAGTTTTTTATCCCTGATATGGTATCGGACTCAGGGTAATTATCAAATAACGCGCAATGTGCACAGGAGGCGCCTGATGGTGGTATACTTGCGCGCCTGGAAGCAGCCTTCGGTTATAGGGGCTGCTGTACTTTTCCATTACAAGCTTAAATGCTTGCCAAAGAAACATTGCCGCCATGAAGTTTATCATTAAATTGTTCCCGGAAATCACCATCAAAAGCCAATCTGTGCGTTTGCGCTTTATTAAAATTTTAACCGGGAACATTCGTAACGTTCTGAAGCACTACGACGAAACCCTTGCCGTCGTGCGTCACTGGGATCATGTTGAAGTCCGCGCTAAAGATGAAAATAAGCGCCTGGACATTCGTGATGCCTTAACCCGCATCCCGGGGATCCACCATATTCTGGAAGTGGAAGATGTTCCGTTCACTTCCCTGCACGACATCTTCGAAAAAGCGCTGGCGCAGTATCGCGATCAGATCGAAGGCAAAACTTTCTGCGTGCGCGCCAAGCGTCGCGGTAAACATGAGTTTAGCTCGATTGAAGTAGAACGTTACGTGGGCGGCGGTCTGAATCAGCACGTTGAATCTGCGCGCGTGCGCCTGACCAACCCGGAAGTGACCGTGCATCTGGAAATCGAAAACGACCGTCTGCTGCTGATTAAAGGCCGCTATGAAGGGATTGGCGGTTTCCCTATTGGTACTCAGGAAGATGTGCTGTCGCTGATCTCCGGCGGTTTCGACTCCGGTGTCTCCAGCTATATGCTGATGCGTCGCGGCTGCCGCGTACACTACTGCTTCTTTAACCTTGGCGGCGCTGCCCATGAAATTGGCGTGCGTCAGGTTGCGCACTATCTCTGGAACCGCTTCGGCAGCTCCCACCGCGTCCGTTTTGTTGCCATTAACTTTGAACCTGTGGTGGGTGAAATCCTCGAAAAAGTGGACGACGGCCAGATGGGCGTGGTGCTGAAGCGTATGATGGTGCGTGCGGCCTCAAAAGTCGCTGAACGCTATGGCGTACAGGCGCTGGTGACCGGCGAAGCGCTGGGCCAGGTCTCCAGCCAGACTCTGACCAACCTGCGTCTTATCGACAATGTCTCCGACACGCTGATCCTGCGTCCGCTGATCTCTCACGACAAAGAGCACATCATCGATCTGGCGCGTGAGATCGGCACCGAAGACTTTGCCCGCACCATGCCAGAATACTGCGGCGTGATCTCAAAGAGCCCGACGGTCAAAGCGGTGAAGGCGAAGATCGAAGCGGAAGAGGAGAACTTCGACTTCTCCATTCTTGATAAAGTGGTGGAGGAAGCCTCTAACATCGATATCCGCGAAATCGCCCAGCAGACCGAGCAGGACGTCGTCGAAGTGGAGACCGTTAACGGTTTCGGCCCGGATGACGTACTGCTGGATATCCGCTCCGTTGATGAGCAGGATGCGAAGCCGTTTGAGCCGGAGGGAGTAGAAGTGGCCTCACTGCCGTTCTACAAGCTGAGCACCAAATTTGGCGATCTCGATAAGAGCAAAACCTATCTGCTGTGGTGCGAGCGCGGGGTGATGAGCCGTCTGCAGGCGCTCTATCTGCGCGAGCAGGGCTTTACCAATGTGAAGGTGTATCGCCCGTAGTGGTTGTGCCGGGTGGCGGCTACGCCTTACCCGGCCTGGTCGTGCTTTGTAGGCCCGGCAAGCGTAGCGCCGCCGGGCAATTTCTACGCTTCGTAATAATTATAAATTCCCGCCGCCATCACCAGCGATGAGGCCACTTCATACGCTTTTTCGCGCCCAACCAGCAGCTCAATAATCTTCAACGCAAAATCAATCGAGGTTCCTGGCCCCTGGCTGGTGAGCAGGTTGACGCGCGGATCCCAGACCATACGCTTATCCACCCATTGCTCTTCGGGGATCTTATCCTTCAGCGTCGGGAAACCGGTCATGTTGCCGATCGGGAAGATATTGTGCGGAACCAGCACCGTGGCCGCCGCCGCGCAAATAGCCGCGACGATCCGCCCGGAATGGTGGAACTGCCTGACCGTCTCGACCAGCAGCGGGCTGTCGCGGAAGCACTCGGCGCCTTTCAGGCCACCCGGCAGGACGATAACGTCGTAATCACCGTCGGCGACTTCCACCAGCGGTGCATCTGCCACGATTTTCACCCCACGGGAGCAGGTGATGACCAGGTTGCCATCGCTGGCGACACTTGCCGTTGTGACGCTAATCCCGGCGCGAACCAGCAGATCGATGGTGGTGACCGCTTCGGTCTCTTCGCTACCAGGGGCGAGGCATACCAGTGCCGACGCGCTCATACTCACTCTCCTTACGTTTAACCTGTTCATACAGCCGGACATTTTCTGGCACGCTGATACCGTGTGCCCGGGCGCGTTTTAGCAGGTAACCGGTAATATAGTCAATTTCAGTATGGCGCAGAGCGCGGATATCCTGCAGCATCGAGGAGATATTCTGCGCCGTACTCTCAATTACCTCTTCGACGTAATAGCGAATATCATCCATTGAGGTGTGAATGCCTTCCCGCTCCACCACGGCAGCCACCTCAGCGCACAGGGTTGCCACCTCCTCAGGGTGATGTTTAAGCTCGCCGTTCGGGCAATCCAGCAGGGCAGTCAGCGGATTGATCACGCAGTTTACCGCCAGCTTGCGCCACATCTGTGGACGAATGTTATCGTGCCAGGCGACATCCGGCAGCACCTGCTGAAAGCGATCCGCCAGATAGCTGTAGTCACCCTCCTGGTCACGTGCTGGGCCGATATGGGTCATGCCGCTGGCGACATGAACAATTACATTGCCATCCCGGCGGGCGGCATGGGTGGTGATTGCCATCAGCAGTGGCTGGTGGACGTGTCTGAGTTCTTCAATGGTGCCCATGCCGTTGTGTAGCAACATGATTGGGGAGGCGCGGGGGAGGGTGGTTGCCAGCGCCCGGACGGCATCGGAAACCTGCCAGGCTTTCAGGGTGACCAGTAGCAGATCGCTTTGCGCCAGAAAGTCAGGGTCGTTAGCGATCAGCGATTCGTTAAAGATACTTCCGTCTTCTTCAATTACGTTTACACTGCAATAGGGCTGTGGCACGCGCAGCCAGCCCTGTACTTCATGCCCATGTTTGCAAAGTGCGGTGAGCCAAAGTTGTCCCAATGCTCCGCATCCGAGCACGGTAATTTTCATCGTTCCTCCTCACCTGCAACTGCACCAGGTGTTTCAACATTTAGTATAGCGTCGACAACTAAGCTTCTGTTGAGTTATGCCCCGTAGCGGGTATTATGCAACGCAACAAAAGTGAAGGGAGAAGAAAAGATGCCATCTTTCGATATTGTTTCCGAAGTTGATATCCAGGAAGTACGTAACGGCGTGGACAACGCCAGCCGCGAGGTTGAGTCTCGCTTCGATTTTCGTGGCGTTGAGGCTTCATTTGAGCTGAATGACGCGAATAAGACAATTAAGGTGTTGAGCGAGTCTGACTTTCAGGTGAATCAGTTGCTCGATATTCTGCGCGCAAAACTGCTGAAGCGCGGCATCGAGGGGACATCCCTGGATGTGCCAGAAGATTTTGTTCACAGCGGTAAAACCTGGTTTGTTGAGGCCAAACTGAAGCAGGGCATTGAGAGCGCGGTTCAGAAGAAGATCGTTAAGCTCATCAAAGATAGCAAGCTGAAGGTACAGGCGCAGATTCAGGGCGAAGAGATTCGTGTAACCGGGAAATCCCGCGACGATCTGCAGAGCGTGATGGCGCTGGTACGCGGCGGCGATCTCGGCCAGCCGTTCCAGTTCAAGAACTTCCGCGATTAAGAAAATGCCCGGCTAAGCCGGGCATTTTTTCAGGCTTTCAGGGCCTGTTCAACTTCAAAGCGGTTTGTCACTTTACTGTCGATTTTGACATACAAACTGCGCTCCTCAGGTACCAGTAATACCTCACTGACTCCCTCTTTGGCTTCAAGGCGCTGTTTTAAGGCATCGCTGATATTCACATCAGACGGTATTTCCACCCGCAGGCTACTGACATACTTCGGTTCTTTCATGGTGCTGGCGACCAGCAGCCAGAGGGTTGCCAGCAGCGCACCCGCGAGGAAAACGGTTTGCGAATCAAACAGGCCATCAACCCAGCCGCCCAATGAACCGCCGATTGCCACGCCGATAAACTGGCTGGTGGAGTAGATCCCCATTGCCGTGCCTTTATAGCCTGCCGGCGACTCTTTACTGATCAAGGACGGCAGCAGGGCTTCCATCAGGTTGAACGCAAGGAAGAACAGCTGCACCCCGGCAACCAGCTCCCAGAAGTGCGGGCCTGAGCCCCACAACACAATTTCCGCAATCAACAACAGAGCGACGCAGGTGATGAAGACGCGCTTCATCCGGCGCTTCACTTCGGCATAAATAATAAATGGCACCACGGAGACAAACGAGATGAGCATGGTCACCAGGTAGATTTTCCAGTGCTCGGCCGCAGGAAAACCCGCTGCGGCAAGCTGGCCGGGCAGGGCGACGAAGGTAGACATCAACAAAATGTGCAGGCACATAATGCCAAAGTTGAGCTTCAGCAGGCGCGGCTCAACCAGTACTTTGCTGAAGCAGCCTTTCACCATTCCAGACTCGCGGTTCAGCACATGATTTTTGCTGTCCGGCACTACCCATATCGTCAGGGCGATACCCAGCGTCGCCAGCACGGCAATCATCCAGAACAAGGCGTGTAACCCAAGTGCATGCGTGATAATCGGACCCAGTACCATGGCGATGGCGAAGGTCACGCCGAAGCTGACGCCAATAAAGGCCATCGCTTTGGTGCGGTTCTGTTCACGGGTCAGATCGGAAAGCAGCGCCATCACGGCGGCGGCAATGGCACCGGAGCCCTGCAACGCGCGACCGAGAATAATGCCCCAGATAGAGTGGGAGAGGGCGGCAATCACGCTACCGGCGACAAACACCAGCAGCCCGCCGACGATTAACGGTTTACGGCCGACGCGATCGGAAAGCAGGCCAAAGGGGATCTGAAATATGGCCTGCGCCAGGCCATAAATGCCGATGGCAAGGCCAATCAGCGCCTCACTTGCGCCCTGTAACGCCATACCGTATGTCGTCAGGACCGGCAGGACCATGAACATGCCGAGCATGCGCAGTGAAAAAACTGTCCCCAACCCCCAGGTCGCGCGTAGCTCGCCTGGCGTCATTTTATAATCGTTCATTACCACCTCTGTCTAAAAAGCGCGTCCAGTGTAGTGCGAGCGAGCGTGCGGGTAAACAGAGCGATGGTGAGCAAATATAAATTACATGAATGATCTGTGCTATTAAGTAGAAAACAGGGTAAACGAAAGGGGAGGGGATAGGGTGTTTGCTGGATTCGGCGACTTACGTTAATTAATGATGAACCAGAAACAGGTTGAATAACCTGTTTCTGGTACGGTGCCTGTTTTACGCGTTGGCTTTTGCGAGGAAATTATTCCAGTCGCTGGCCGCGTTATTAACGAAGGTTGACCAGCTATTTCCTGCTGTTGAGACAAAACCGTTCCAGTTATTTGAACCGGTATCAACAAAAGTTTGCCAGTTAGAATTTCCCAGCACGAATGAGCCAAAAGCGATAGCGCTGTCTACCACGAAGTCAGCAAAGGCGGCACCTGCGGTGCTAACGAAAGAGCCAAAGCCGACCCCGGAGTTACAGACAAACTGGGTGAAGCCGGTCGCAGCACCGAACAGATTAAAACCACCTGAGACATAGTGCATTTCATTTAGTGATAATTCTTTCACTTTTATTTCCTTATTAAATGAAAAAGAAGGTGAGCTAAATACTCACGGCGAGAGAGTACCACCAGATAATAACAATGCGACAGACAAAATGTAGCGAAAGGAGTTATATGTTCTTTTTTTAGCTTGATTAATATATTAAGGTGATCTGTCGTGCTGAAATAATTAATTTTTGATATGACATTAAAAAAAACAGCCCGCGACCATTACGGTGGCGGGCTGTTGAGTGACGCTGTCAGGCAAGCTTACCAGACGTAAGTCAGCAGGCTATGTGAGTCCGGGACCATAAAATCTACAGACATCATGACGCTCAGCGCGGTAATAGCGATGATCGAGAAGCCGAACAGCTTACGCGCCCAGACTTTATCATCTTCAACTTTATATCCGCGCAGCGCCATGCCGAGCCACCAGACGCTGACCGCTGCAGCCACCACCAGATATTTATATCCGGCGTAACCGCCCAGTGAAAGCATCAGCGTAGCCACCGCAAAAGCGATGATGTAGAGGGTGATATGGTTCTTGGCGACAGAGATGCCTTTCACCACCGGCAGGACCGGGATGTTCGCTGCCTGATAATCCTTAAAGCGGAAAATCGCAATGGCGTAGGAGTGCGGCATCTGCCACAGGCTAAAGATAGCCAGCAGGATGAGCGCACCGCTGTCGAACTCGTTGGTGACTGCGCAGTAGCCAATCACCGGCGGCGCAGCGCCGGAGAGAGAACCAATCAACGTACCGTAGACGGAGTGACGCTTCATATACAGGCTGTAGACGCCCACATAAACCACGAAACCCATTACCCCCAGCCAGCAGGCCAGAGGGTTGGCACCGAACCACAGCAGCATAAAGCCAGCAATACCCAGCAAGGTGGCGTACACCAGCGAGACGGCAGGAGACATCAGGCCTTTTACCAGCACCCGATTTTTCGTCCTTTCCATCTTCCTGTCGATATCCATGTCGATGTAGTTGTTAAATACACAACCGGACGCAACCACCAGTGACACCCCAATCAGCGTGGAGATAAAGAGGGCGTAATCGATGCTGCCTTTAGAAGCCAGCAGGAACCCTCCGATCACCGAGATCAGGTTGCCAAAGATGATGCCTGGTTTTGTTACTTGCAGGTATTGCTTAAACATACTCGCCGCTCTTAGTGAACCATCATGTTGTAGTTGAGGTTCCACATAATCCAGATGGATCCGACTACCAGGATTGCGATGATAATCACGGTAAAGATGAATGCTGTCATATTCCAGCCTTCATCAGACTTGGTGTTCATGTGCAGGAAGCAAACCAGATGCACCAGAATCTGCACTACCGCGGTAACCAGGATGGTACCCAGAATTGCCGCGTGAGAAGCAGTACCGCTCATCACCATCCAGAACGGAATGACCGTCAGGATGATCGACAGGATAAACCCTGTCATGTAGGTCTTTACGCTGCCGTGGGAAGCGCCATGATCGTTAGAATGACTCATTACATCGCCCCCATCAGATAGACTACAGAGAACACACAGATCCAAACCACATCCAGGAAGTGCCAGAACAGGCTCAGGCACATAATACGGGTGCGGTTAGTGCTGGTCAGGCCGCGACGGGAAATCTGGAACATCAGCACTGCCATCCAGATCAGACCGGAAGTCACGTGCAGACCGTGGGTACCGACCAGCGCGAAGAACGCTGACAGGAAGCCACTGCGATCCGGGCCGAAGCCTTCCATGATCAGGTGATGGAATTCATAGATTTCCATCCCGATAAATCCAGCACCAAACAACCAGGTCAACGCCAGCCAGGAGACAACCTGGCTCTTGTTGTTTTTGTACATGGCGATAGCCGCCATGCCGTAGGTGATGGAGCTGAACAGCAGCAGGGCAGTTTCAACCAGAACGAACGGCAGCTCAAAAATGTCCTTACCGGTCGGGCCGCCCGCTGTGCCGTTCACCAGAACGGCATAGGTCGCGAACAGACAGCAGAACAGAATGCAGTCGCTCATCAGGTAGATCCAGAAGCCGAAAACTTTCGTCGGCCCTGTATCGTGGTGCGCGTGGTCATGCGCGTGGGCAGTTGAGTGCGTCAAAGTATCAGTTGCCATTTTTCAGCCCCGCTTTAGAAATCTCATCGAAATGCTGGTTTTCCAGTTTTTCGACTTCACGGACTGGTACGTAGTAGTCCACGTCCTCGTCAAAGCTCTTCACAATCCAGCTAATTACGACGCCGGCAAAGCCAACAATCGCCAACCACCAGATGTGCCAGATCATTGCGAAACCAAATACCGTAGTGAATGCGGCGATGACAATGCCCGCACCGCTGTTTTTCGGCATGTGGATCTCTTCGTAATGCGTAGGTTGCTTGTACGCTTCGCCTTTTTCTTTCATTTCCCAGAATGCGTCACGCTCATGAATGTGCGGCACAACGGCAAAGTTATAGAACGGCGGTGGAGAAGAGGTCGCCCACTCCAGCGTACGGCCACCCCATGGGTCACCGGTCAGGTCGCGGTTCAGGTTACGGTCACGGATAGAGACGTAGTACTGAATCAGCTGACATGCGATACCGCAGGCAATCAGCGCCGCGCCGCCCGCTGCAATCAGCAGCATTGGGTGGAACTGCGGATCGATCTGCTGGCTCAGACGACGGGTCATACCCATGAAGCCCAGCACGTACAGCGGCATAAATGCCACGAAGAAGCCGATAATCCAGAACCAGAACGCGCGTTTACCCCAGGTTTCGTTCAGCGTGAAGCCGAACGCTTTTGGCCACCAGTAGGTTACGCCAGCGAAGCAACCGAAGACGACGCCGCCGATGATAACGTTGTGGAAGTGCGCGATCAGGAACAGGCTGTTGTGCAGAACGAAGTCAGCACCTGGAACAGCCAGCAGTACACCGGTCATCCCACCGACGGAGAAGGTCACGATGAAGCCGATGGTCCACAGCATTGCTGAGTGGAACTGGATACGGCCCTGGTACATGGTGAACAGCCAGTTGAAGATCTTAACCCCGGTAGGGATTGCGATAATCATGGTCGTAATACCGAAGAAGGCGTTTACGTTCGCGCCCGCACCCATGGTGAAGAAGTGGTGCAGCCAGACGATGAACGACAGAACGGTAATACATACGGTTGCCCACACCAGCGAGGTGTAACCAAACAGACGTTTACGCGAGAAGGTCGCCGCGATTTCGGAGAAGACACCGAACACCGGCAGAACCAGGATGTACACTTCCGGGTGACCCCAGGCCCAAATCAGGTTGATGTACATCATCATGTTGCCACCCATATCGTTGGTAAAGAAATGGGTACCCAGATAGCGATCCAGGGTCAGCAGCGCGATGGTGACGGTCAGAATTGGGAAAGAGGCGATAATCAGGACGTTGGCGCACAGAGATGCCCAGGTAAATACCGGCATCTTGAACATCGTCATGCCTGGGGCACGCATCTTCAGGATGGTCACGAAGAAGTTAATACCGGTCAGGGTAGTACCGATACCGGAGAGCTGCAGCGCCCAAATCCAGTAGTCAACACCTACGCCAGGACTGTATTCAATTCCCGATAGCGGCGGATAGGCCAGCCAACCGGTCTGCGCGAACTCACCCACGCCCAGAGAGAGGTTAACCAGAATCACACCGACAACCGTGAACCAGAAGCTCAGGTTGTTCAGGAACGGGAACGCAACGTCGCGCGCACCGATCTGCAGCGGCACAACTACGTTCATCAGACCGATAACCAGCGGCATCGCCACGAAGAAGATCATGATAACGCCGTGGGCGGTAAAGATCTGATCGTAGTGGTGCGGTGGCAGGAAGCCTGCTTCACCCGCCGAGGCGAGCGCCTGCTGGCTACGCATCATGATCGCATCCGCAAAGCCACGAATTAACATGACGATACCGACGATGCAGTACATGATGCCGAGTTTTTTGTGGTCAACCGAAGTCAGCCACTCATTCCACAGGTAGCTCCACTTACCGAAGTAAGTGATCAGGCCAACTAAGGCCGCGCCACCAATGATAATTGCAGCAATCGTAACCATGATAATGGGTTCATGGTACGGCACTGCATCCAGTGTCAATTTTCCGAACATTTTCTTCCTCGGCCCCTTAGTGAGCGGTTTCCGCGTGGCTCATGTCCATGCCTTCCATACCTTCGTGCGAGGTGTGCTCGCCTTCAGGCTGGGTCACGTCCATGCTCTTGCCATGTCCCATAAATTTGCCAATGACATCTTTGAACAAATTCGGTTTCACGTTAGAGAAGTACTCCACTTTGTTGTATTCGCTAGGCGTTGCCACTTTTTCGAACGCAGCCATGTCAGACATGGTGTTCGGGGACTGTTTCGCTTTAGCGACCCACTGGTCGAAAGCGGCACGGTCAGGTGTGGCAATGGCTTTGAACTTCATACCAGAGAAGCCCGGACCACTGTAGCTGGCGGAGATACCGTCATAGGTGCCTGCTTCGTTGGCAATCAGGTGCAGGTTAGTCTGCATACCGGCCATCGCGTAAATCTGGCTGCCCAGACGCGGAATAAAGAAGGAGTTCATCACGGAGTTAGAGGTCACTTTGAACTCTACCGGAGTGTTCGCCGGGAAGGCGATTTCATTCACGGTAGCAATGCCCTGTTCCGGGTAGATGAAGAACCATTTCCAGTCCATGGAGACCACTTCAATGGTGATAGGTTTCTCATCGTGAACCAGCGGTTTGCTCGGCTCGAGCGAGTGAGTGGTTTTCCAGGTCAGCACGGCAAGGAACAGGATGATCAGGATAGGCACCGTCCAGACCACAGCTTCCACTTTATTGGAGTGTGACCAGTTAGGGCTATACTTCGCATCTTTGTTGCTCGCACGATACTTCCAGGCAAAACCAATAGCCATCAAAATGGCAGGAATAACGACGATCATCATCAGGCCGAAAGCCGTCAGAATCAGGGAACGTTGTTCCAGTCCAATCTGTCCTTTGGGGTCCAGAAGCGCAGAATCACAGCCACTGAGTAATACAGTGCCTGCAATTAACGACAACCAGCCCAAACCTTTATTGTATTTCCTAAGTGTCATTTAACGACCTCAATTCCACGGGGACCTTGGTGGCGTTTAAAGTGTGGGGGCATTTTACGGGAAGGTTACATTACTGTAAACATGATTAGGACTGTGTCAGTAACGTGTTACCGGGTTCTGCCAGATAAGTCACACATGTTGCAAAGTATAGCCAATCCTGGACAGGAGTCCCGCCATTCGCGGCTTATAACGAATCCAGTCCTGTCGGGAGGGGAAAGGGGGTAATTGGTATAACTATTGCGGAAAAGACACAAATAATTAACAAATAATTTTCAATAAAAAGACAATTAAAAAACGGAAAATTAATCTTTCGGTTGCTGAATCGGTTAAAGGAAAATAGGGTTTATTACCGCTTCCAATAATTTCCGGAATTCTAAGAAGCACGAAACAACAAATATTATTTTGACCGGGACAGATTTATTCGCCGTTATAATTTCACAAGGTGATTACAACGGCAAATAACCGTTTTTTATCATTTTACGCCGTTTGGGTTTTACGCATGGCCAGATAATCGAGAAGCGCACCGGTTACGATCCCGACCATCGCCAGTAGCGCACCCACATCAAGCAGCAGCAGGGTAAACGGCAGATCGAGCGTGGTTGTGGCATTCACGATCGCCGCGACAAGCCACAGCGCCAGCATCAGAGATCCCGCAAGTAAGATTCTTAAGGCGAAGCGATAGGCGGACGAGTAGAGCGTTCTTTCCATAAAGTGTTCGGTTTGCTGGGTATATTCCAGCGAACGGCGGCATAGTAATAACAGGAGCAGCCCAGGAATGGCTGCAAACACAGAGAACAGATAGAACTCCGCCCAGCCGTGCGTTTCAACAAACCAGCCCGCGATAGGGCCAACATAGACCCGACCCACCGCAGAGAGGGCCGAGAGCAGGGCGAACTGCGTGGCGGAGAACGATTTATTGCACAAGGTCATCAGCAGCGCGACAAACGCGGCTGTCCCCATCCCACCACACAGATTCTCGAAGAACACCGCCGTCGCCATGCTGAGCATATGCTTATCGGTGATGGAGAGCAGCCAGTACCCGGCGTTTGAAACCCCCTGCAGAATGCCGAAAATCAGCAGGGCACGGAACAGGCTTAAGCGCTGCATCAGCACGCCGCCGTAGAGCGCGCCGATAATGGTGGCAATCAGCCCCAGCGTTTTGTTAACGACCCCCACTTCACCAGCATCGAAGCCCACACCACGTATCAGGAAGGTGGTGGTCAGGCTCATCGCAAACGCATCGCCAAGTTTGTACAACACAATCAACAGCAGAATGAGCCAGGCGTTGTTACGGCCAAAAAAGTCGCGCAACGGTTCAGCCACAGCCTGCTCAAGGGAGCGGGGGACCGGAATCACATCGCTCGGTTCCGGAGCAAGAATTGTGGCGATCATGCAGGGAATAAGCAGGATGGCCATCAGCCAGTACATTCCCTGCCAGCCGAGGTATCTGTCCGCCAGCCACAGGGCCAGCCCGCCTGAGACCAGCATGCCCAGACGGTAACCCAGCACGCTGATGGCGGCCCCGGCGCCGCGCTCTTCGGCTGAAAGCACGTCCGTTTTCCAGGCATCAAAAACGATATCCTGCGACGCAGAGCAAAACGCGATCACTACTGCCAGCGCAGCCATCCAGCGCAGCTGTGACGCAGGCTCAAGAAAGCCCATGGCGGCAATCGCCAGCAGCAGCATCGCCTGGGTCATCAGCAACCAGCCACGACGTCTGCCGAGGAAAGGCGGCGTGTAGCGGTCCATCATGGGTGACCATAAAAACTTAAAGACATAGGCCTGACCGACCAGCGAGAAGAAGCCGATGGTTTTAAGATCGATATTTTCGACGGTCATCCACGCCTGTAGCGTGCCGGATGTCAGGGCAAGGGGTAAACCGGAGGCAAAACCGAGGATCAGCAAGATAGCTGATTTAGGCTGCCGGAAAATGCGTAAGTAGTGACTGGACATGAGGTAAAACTGACCCGACCGGAGGCCGGGTCAGCAGGCAGACTTAACGTGCGTTCTGCTTGATGAATTCGTGAATGCTGGTGTCCTGCGCCATATCGGCGATGGTGTCGGTCAGCACGCTGTTAACCGCGTTAGCAATATTCTGGTTAGAGGCCTGGAACGCACCTTCAACAGAGTAGCTTGCACGGTAGTTTTTGTTCATCTTGTTGCCGTTCTTCGCGGTAGCGATGATGGCGATATCGGCTTTGGTGGCGATGTTATAGCGCACGTTGCCCTGAGAGACGTCGGCGTACAGGTTGTTCACGATGATCTGCAGATCCACCGCACCGCTTGGGCCGACCATATAACCGCGAGCGGTCATCTGCTTCTCAAGCACTTCCTGCAGCAGGAAACGCAGATCGCGGGAGGCGGTCAGGGTTACGACCTGGTTGTCACGGGTAACTTTCGCCAGCGCCTGGTCGCGACGCTGGTCTGCGCCGTTAATGCTTACGGTCACGCCCATCAGGCTTGGATCCTGTTGTGGCAGGGTGATCTTTGGCGAAACATCAATGGTGGTTGGCGGGGTCGCGCAGCCAGCCAGCATAAACAGGGCGACTAAAGGGAAAAAGAGTTTTTTTAACATGTTCAGGCTCTCAACGAATCGTAAGCATATAGAGATAAAAATTGCCGCCATCATAACATCGCCAACGGCAAGGGGAAGTGGTCAACGCATGTAAATTCATCGCCTTGTCTGAAAACTAACCACCTGAAACGCTTTTCCGTTATTCGAACGACAAAACGACGCTTCCCTTATAGGACTTCATACGGTTGAATGAGAAAATCAGACGAAAGCTAAATTTTTGTTGTCTTGTTGTTATGCAAGCGGTAAAAGCGGCTAACATTTAAAGGGATGGGTGACATCTCAGCGTTGTCGGAGGAGTAATTTCATGATGATACGTGAACAGATTGAAGATAAGTTAAGGGCGGCGTTTGAACCTGTGTTCCTTGAAGTCGTCGACGAAAGCTATCGTCATAACGTACCGGCAGGCTCTGAGAGCCACTTTAAGGTGGTGCTGGTCAGTGACCGTTTCGCTGGCGAACGTTTTCTCAACCGTCACCGTATGATCTACGGAACCTTGACGGAAGAGCTCTCGACCACGGTCCATGCGCTGGCGCTCCACACTTATACAATCAAAGAGTGGAAAGGGTTACAGGATACGATTTTCGCATCGCCACCGTGCCGGGGAGCCGGGACGATCGCCTAATAAATCCTGTTTGCAACAGCAGGAGCTTTTCCAGTATGTTGCATAAAGATTACGTCAAAGCGGCCTGCGGGCCGTTTTGTTTTGTCCGGGTTTTGAGCCGGTGGCGCGATTTTAAGGCTAAAAATAGCCTTAATTTGTGAAAAAAGCCGCAGCAACATACGCCAACCGTTCTCGACTCACTAAAGTGATGCCGCTATAATGCCGCGTCTTAATGAATGTCTTCGGGATGATTCTGGCGACAGGGAATGTGAATCTGCTACAAGAGAGCATCCCGGTATTGCGAGGCAAATTCAGAGTTGACCGAGCACTGTGATTTTTTTGAGGTAACAAGATGCAAGTTTCAGTTGAAACCACTCAAGGCCTTGGCCGCCGTGTAACGATTACAATCGCTGCTGACAGCATCGAAAACGCTGTAAAAAGCGAGCTGGTCAACGTAGCGAAGAAAGTCCGTATTGACGGCTTCCGTAAGGGCAAAGTACCGATGAATGTCGTTGCTCAGCGTTATGGCGCTTCTGTTCGCCAGGACGTGCTGGGTGACCTGATGAGCCGCAACTTTGTTGACGCGATCATCAAAGAAAAAATCAACCCAGCCGGTTCCCCGACCTATGTTCCGGGTGAATACAAACTGGGCGAAGACTTCACCTACGCAGTAGAGTTCGAAGTCTATCCTGAAGTTGAGCTGAAAGGCCTGGAAACGATTGAAGTTGAAAAACCTGTCGTTGAAGTGACTGAAGCTGACGTTGACGGCATGCTGGACACCCTGCGTAAGCAGCAGGCGACCTGGAAAGACAAAGACGGCGCTGCTGATGCAGAAGACCGTGTCACCATCGACTTCACCGGCTCTGTAGACGGCGAAGAGTTCGAAGGCGGTAAAGCGTCTGACTTCGTACTGGCGATGGGCCAGGGTCGTATGATCCCAGGCTTCGAAGACGGTATCAAAGGCCACAGCGCTGGCGAAGAGTTCACCATCGACGTGACCTTCCCGGAAGAGTACCACGCTGAAAACCTGAAAGGTAAAGCGGCTAAGTTTGCCATTACCCTGAAGAAAGTCGAAGACCGCGAGCTGCCAGAACTGACTGAAGATTTCATCAAACGTTTCGGCGTTGAAGATGGTTCTGTTGAAGGTCTGCGTGCAGAAGTGCGTAAAAACATGGAGCGCGAGCTGAAAGGCGCCGTGCGTAACCGCGTGAAGTCTCAGGCTATCGAAGGTCTGGTTAAAGCTAACGAGATCGAGATCCCGTCTGCCCTGATCGACAGCGAAATCGACGTTCTGCGCCGTCAGGCTGCACAGCGTTTCGGTGGCAACGAGAAGCAAGCGCTGGAGCTGCCACGCGAGCTGTTCGAAGAGCAGGCTAAACGCCGCGTTGTCGTTGGTCTGCTGCTGGGCGAAGTGATTCGTACCCACGAGCTGAAAGCTGACGAAGAGCGTGTTAAAGGTCTGATCGAAGAGATGGCTTCTGCCTACGAAGATCCGTCAGAAGTTGTTGCTTTCTACGGCAGCAACAAAGAGCTGATGGAAAACATGCGCAATGTCGCCCTGGAAGAGCAGGCTGTTGAAGCGGTTCTGGCCAAAGCGAAAGTGTCCGAAAAAGCCACTTCTTTCAACGAACTGATGAACCAGCAGGCATAATTCTGCCCGCTTTGTTTAAAGTTTGAGCAAAAAACCCGTTGCCTTTCGGCGGCGGGTTTTTTTTATCACAGTTATAAATCACGAAGCGTGATAAAACGCCTTTTCAGTGTTAGCGTTACAACAAAAGATTGTTATGCTTGAAATAGGGCTGAGCCATCCCCATTAGTGGGGAAGCAGTATCAAAGAGACTGGCTGATAATCCGTCCGCAAGGTTACAATCAGTACAGCAGGTATTTTCATTTTTTATCCAGGAGACGGAAATGTCATACAGTGGCGAACGAGATAACTTTGCACCCCATATGGCGCTGGTGCCAATGGTTATTGAACAGACCTCTCGCGGTGAACGTTCTTTTGATATCTACTCCCGTCTGCTTAAAGAGCGCGTTATCTTCATGACCGGCCAGGTGGAAGACCACATGGCGAACCTGATCGTGGCGCAGATGCTGTTTCTGGAAGCGGAAAACCCGGAAAAAGACATTTACCTGTACATTAACTCCCCGGGTGGCGTTATCACCGCCGGGATGTCCATTTACGATACCATGCAGTTCATCAAGCCTGATGTGAGCACCATTTGTATGGGCCAGGCGGCATCGATGGGCGCATTCCTGCTGACCGCAGGGGCGAAAGGCAAGCGCTTCTGCCTGCCGAATTCGCGCGTTATGATCCACCAGCCGCTGGGCGGATACCAGGGCCAGGCGACAGACATTGAGATTCACGCCCGTGAAATTCTGAAAGTTAAAGGGCGTATGAATGAACTTATGGCTCACCACACGGGTCAATCACTTGAGCAGATCGAGCGTGATACCGAGCGCGATCGCTTCCTGTCCGCACCAGAGGCAGTTGAGTACGGATTAGTCGACTCCATTTTGACCCATCGTAATTGATGCCCACGACGCGGGTGTGCCGCTATACTATGGTAGGGCGGCACTTTGCTTACGAGCAGCTTGCGTCTGAGAATGGCATTTGCGTCGTCATGTGCGGCACAAAGAACTTAAAAAGAGGTTTTGACTCATGACAGATAAACGCAAAGATGGATCGGGCAAACTGCTTTACTGCTCTTTTTGCGGCAAAAGCCAGCATGAAGTGCGCAAACTGATTGCCGGGCCATCCGTGTATATCTGCGACGAATGTGTCGACTTATGTAACGACATCATCCGCGAAGAGATTAAAGAAGTCGCACCACACCGCGAGCGCAGCGCGTTACCGACCCCGCATGAGATTCGTCATCATCTTGACGACTATGTCATCGGCCAGGAACAGGCGAAAAAAGTGCTGGCAGTGGCGGTGTACAACCACTACAAACGTCTGCGTAACGGGGATAACAGCAACGGCGTTGAGCTGGGCAAAAGTAACATTTTGCTGATCGGCCCAACCGGTTCCGGTAAAACCCTGCTGGCAGAAACGCTGGCACGTCTGCTGGATGTTCCATTCACCATGGCCGATGCCACCACCCTGACCGAAGCCGGTTATGTGGGTGAAGATGTGGAAAATATCATTCAGAAACTGCTGCAGAAATGTGATTACGATGTGCAGAAAGCACAGCGCGGTATCGTTTATATCGATGAGATCGATAAAATCTCGCGTAAATCCGATAACCCATCGATCACCCGTGACGTTTCCGGTGAAGGTGTGCAGCAGGCATTGCTGAAACTGATCGAAGGGACGGTTGCCGCGGTTCCACCGCAGGGCGGTCGTAAGCATCCTCAGCAGGAGTTCCTGCAGGTTGATACCTCCAAGATCCTCTTTATCTGTGGCGGTGCGTTTGCCGGTCTGGATAAAGTCATCGCTAACCGTGTTGAAACCGGCTCGGGTATTGGCTTTGGCGCCACCGTAAAAGCGAAGTCTGAAAAAGCGAAAGAGGGCGAACTGCTGATGCAGGTTGAGCCAGAAGATCTGATCAAGTTTGGTCTGATCCCTGAGTTCATCGGTCGTCTGCCGGTTGTCGCCACGCTGACAGAACTGAGCGAAGATGCGCTTATTCAAATTCTGAAAGAGCCGAAAAATGCCCTGACCAAGCAGTATCAGGCGTTGTTCAATCTGGAAGGTGTTGAGCTGGAATTCCGCGACGAAGCGCTTGATGCGATTGCTAAAAAAGCGATGGCACGTAAAACCGGTGCCCGTGGCCTGCGTTCCATCGTTGAAGCAGCCCTGCTTGATACCATGTACGACCTGCCTTCCCTGGAAGAGGTCGAGAAAGTGGTCATCGACGAGTCCGTGATTGCCGGTCAAAGCAAGCCGCTGCTGATTTACGGTACGCCGGAAGCGCAGCAGGCATCTGGCGAATAATTCACCAGAGCATACAAGCAGTTAATCAAAAAGGGGGGATTTAATCCCCCCTTTTATTTTTCCGTAAACATGACGTTGAATGTGTGGGAAACATCCCCATATACTGGATTACATGTTAATGGTTATGTGAAGCACAGTCTCATGACCAGCTTACCTGGCGGACACTAAACTAAGAGAGAGCTCTATGAATCCTGAGCGTTCTGAACGCATTGAAATCCCCGTATTGCCGTTGCGCGATGTGGTGGTTTATCCGCACATGGTCATACCCTTATTTGTAGGGCGGGAAAAATCTATCCGTTGCCTTGAAGCCGCCATGGATCATGATAAAAAAATCATGCTGGTTGCGCAGAAAGAAGCATCAACGGATGAGCCGGGTGTAAACGATCTTTTCACCGTCGGGACCGTGGCCTCTATTTTACAAATGCTGAAGCTGCCTGACGGCACCGTAAAGGTGCTGGTTGAGGGGCTACAGCGTGCGCGTATTACCACGCTATCTGACGATGGCGAACACTTTGCGGCAAAAGCGGAATACCTCGACTCGCCTCAGCTGGACGAGCGTGAGCAGGAGGTGCTGGTTCGCACCGCGATCAGTCAGTTTGAAGGCTACATCAAGCTGAACAAAAAAATCCCACCAGAAGTGCTGACGTCGCTCAACAGTATCGACGATCCTGCACGTCTGGCAGACACTATCGCTGCACACATGCCGCTGAAGCTGGCGGACAAACAGTCCGTGCTGGAGATGTCCGACGTTAACGAGCGTCTGGAATATCTGATGGCGATGATGGAGTCTGAAATCGATCTGCTGCAGGTTGAGAAACGCATTCGCAACCGCGTGAAGAAGCAGATGGAGAAATCTCAGCGCGAGTACTATCTGAACGAGCAGATGAAGGCTATTCAGAAAGAGCTCGGCGAGATGGATGACGCGCCGGACGAAAACGAAGCGCTGAAGCGTAAGATCGACGCGGCGAAAATGCCGAAAGAGGCCAAAGAGAAAGCGGAAGCAGAACTGCAGAAGCTGAAAATGATGTCTCCGATGTCGGCTGAAGCGACCGTTGTACGCGGCTATATCGAGTGGATGGTTCAGGTTCCGTGGAACGCCCGCAGCAAGGTCAAAAAAGACCTGCGCCAGGCCCAGGAGATCCTGGATACCGACCACTACGGTCTTGAGCGTGTCAAAGACCGCATCCTTGAGTACCTTGCGGTTCAGAGCCGTGTGAATAAGCTCAAGGGGCCAATTCTCTGCCTGGTCGGGCCGCCGGGGGTGGGTAAAACCTCTCTGGGGCAGTCCATCGCCAAAGCCACCGGTCGTAAATATATCCGTATGGCGCTGGGCGGGGTGCGTGACGAGGCGGAAATCCGCGGTCACCGCCGGACCTATATCGGCTCAATGCCGGGCAAACTGATCCAGAAGATGGCGAAAGTGGGCGTTAAAAACCCGCTGTTCCTGTTAGATGAGATCGACAAAATGTCGTCCGATATGCGCGGCGATCCGGCGTCTGCCCTGCTTGAAGTGCTGGATCCAGAGCAGAACGTGGCATTTAGCGATCACTACCTGGAAGTGGACTACGATCTGAGCGATGTGATGTTCGTGGCAACCTCTAACTCCATGAACATCCCGGCACCGCTGCTGGATCGTATGGAAGTGATCCGTCTTTCTGGCTACACCGAAGACGAAAAGCTGAACATTGCCCGTCGTCACCTGCTGTCGAAGCAGATTGAACGTAACGCTCTGAAAGAGAGCGAACTGACCGTCGATGATAGCGCGATTATCGGCATCATTCGTTACTACACCCGTGAAGCGGGCGTGCGTAGCCTGGAGCGTGAAATTTCCAAGCTGTGTCGTAAAGCGGTTAAACAGTTGCTGCTCGATAAGTC
Source organism: Leclercia sp. M-A074-M (assembly GCF_965195605.1). Taxonomy (NCBI): domain Bacteria; kingdom Pseudomonadati; phylum Pseudomonadota; class Gammaproteobacteria; order Enterobacterales; family Enterobacteriaceae; genus Leclercia; species Leclercia sp. M-A074-M. The sequence continues at coordinate 159,284 of NZ_CBDAHM010000007.1, forward strand.
GTTGAAGCACATTGAAATCACTGGCGACAACCTGCACGAATACCTCGGTGTTCAGCGCTACGACTATGGCCGCGCGGACAGCGAAAACCGCGTCGGACAGGTTACGGGTCTGGCATGGACTGAAGTAGGCGGCGATCTGCTGACCATTGAAACCGCCTGCGTACCGGGTAAAGGTAAGCTGACCTACACCGGATCGCTGGGTGAAGTGATGCAGGAGTCCATTCAGGCTGCGCTGACCGTGGTGCGCGCCCGCGCGGAAAAACTGGGTATTAATCCGGACTTCTACGAAAAACGCGACATTCACGTTCACGTGCCGGAAGGGGCAACGCCGAAAGATGGCCCAAGCGCCGGTATCGCCATGTGTACCGCGCTGGTTTCTTGCCTGACCGGTAACCCGGTTCGTGCCGATGTGGCAATGACCGGCGAAATCACCCTGCGTGGCCAGGTATTGCCGATTGGCGGTTTGAAAGAGAAACTGCTGGCGGCACACCGCGGTGGCATTAAAACGGTTCTCATTCCGTACGAGAATAAGCGCGATCTGGAAGAGATTCCGGATAACGTTATCGCCGATCTGGATATCCATCCGGTGAAACGTATTGAGGAAGTTCTGACACTTGCGCTGCAGAATGAGCCTTCAGGAATGCAGGTTGTGACCGCAAAATAGTGACCTCGCGCAAAGAGCGTCAATAAAAAAAAGGTTGGTAAGCTATTTCGGGCTTGCCAGCCTTTTTTTGTATAGCTAATTTAGATTGCTGATTGGGCCAGCCATCAACAACGGGTGTTGTAAGGTCATGGCAGGCCTGATATAACTGCTGCGCGGTCGCGTTGTGAAGGATTCAGACGCGATATAAATTATAAAGAGAGGAAGAGAAGAGTGAATAAATCTCAACTGATTGACAAAATTGCTGCGGGTGCTGACATCTCCAAAGCTGCGGCTGGACGTGCGTTAGATGCTTTGATTGCTTCTGTTACCGAATCTCTGCAGGCTGGGGACGACGTAGCGCTGGTAGGTTTTGGTACTTTTGCTGTTAAAGAGCGTGCTGCCCGTACTGGCCGCAACCCTCAGACCGGTAAAGAGATCACCATCGCTGCTGCTAAAGTTCCGGGCTTCCGTGCCGGCAAAGCGCTGAAAGACGCGGTAAACTGATCGCTTTCTTACTTCAGGGAAGTTGAAAAGTACAAGGGCGCATCATTTGATGTGCCTTTTTTGTTTGTCCAGGCCTGATTTATGTGAGTTTATGCGAGTTGTGGGCTGACAATAGCCCCGGTTTCTTGTCACAATACGTCTTTACGCGCTGCGGTCAGGATTCCGCCAGCGTCAGGTCACCAGTCACCTACAGCGGAGTGTGGTTACACCATGATGGACAGCTTACGCACGGCTGCTAACAGTCTCGTGCTCAAGATTATTTTCGGTATCATTATCGTGTCGTTCATATTGACCGGCGTGAGCGGATACCTGATTGGCGGTAGTGCAAACTACGCCGCAAAAGTGAACGACCAGGAAATCAGCCGTGGGCAGTTTGAGAATGCATTTGCCGGTGAACGTAACCGCATGCAGCAACAGTTAGGCGATCGGTTCTCTGAACTGGCGGCGAACGAAGGGTACATGAAGAACCTGCGTCAGCAGACGCTGAACCGTCTTATCGACGAAGCGCTGCTGGATCAGTATGCCCGTGAGCTGGGTCTGAGCATCAGCGATGATCAGGTGAAGAATGCGATTTTCGCTACCCCTGCTTTCCAGAATAACGGCAAATTTGATAACACCCGTTATACCGCCATCGTTAATCAGATGGGGATGACGCCGGATCAATACGCTCAGGCACTGCGCAATCAGCTCACCACTCAGCAGCTTATTAACGCTGTTGTAGGCACCGACTTCATGCTTAAGGGCGAAGCGGACGAGCTGGCGACGCTGGTTGCTCAGCAGCGCGTCGTGCGCGAAGCCACTTTCGACGTTAACGCCCTGGCGGCTAAACAGCAGGCGAGCGACGAAGAGGTGAAAAGCTACTACGAGCAGAACAAAAACAACTTCACCGCCCCGGAACAGTTCCGCGTGAGCTACATCAAGCTGGATGCGGCTGCGATGCAGGAGAACGCCACCGATGCGGAGATCCAGTCTTACTACGATCAGCATCAGGATCAGTTCATTCAGCCACAGCGTAACCGTTACAGCGTGATTCAGACCAAAACGGAAGCCGACGCTAAAGCGGCGCTGGATGAGCTGAACAAAGGCACCGACTTTGCAACGGTCGCAAAAGAGAAGTCCACCGATATCATCTCTGCGAAAAACGGCGGTGACATGGGTTGGCTGGAAGAGGCCACCACCCCGGACGAGCTGAAAAATGCCGGCCTGAAAGAGAAAGGTCAACTTTCTGGCGTGATTAAATCTTCCGTCGGTTTCCTGGTGGCACGTCTGGATGATATTACCCCTGCGACAACCAAACCGCTGGCGGACGTCCATGATGAGATTGCGGCGAAAGTGAAGCAGGAGAAAGCGCTGGATGGCTTCTATGCGTTGCAGCAGAAAGTGAGCGATGCGGCCAGCAACGACAACGAATCCCTGGCGGGCGCTGAGCAGGCTGCGGGCGCGAAAGCTGTCACCACCGGTTGGTTTGATCGTGACAACCTGCCGGAGGAGCTGAACTTCAAGCCAGTGGCGGATGCTATCTTTAGCGGTGGTCTGGTGGGCGAAAACGGCACCCCGGGCAGCAACTCCGACATCATCACCGTGGACGGCGACCGCGCCTTTGTCCTGCGTGTGAGTGAACACAAGCCGGAGGCTGTTAAGCCGCTGGACGAGGTGAAAGATCAGATCGCTGCGCTGGTGAAACATAACAAAGCCGTGCAGCAGGCGAAGCTGGATGCTGAAAAGCTGCTGGCTGAGCTGAAAGCCGGTAAAGGTGATGAGGCGCTGAAAGCGGCTGGCCTGAGCTTTGGCGAGGCGAAGACCCTGAGCCGTACCGGTCAGGATCCGATCAGCCAGGCGGCATTTACCCTGAGCCAGCCTGCGAAAGACAAACCGAGCTTTGGTATCGCCAACGATATGCAGGGCAACGTAGTGATTGTGGCGCTGGATGAAGTCAAAGCGGGCACCATGCCGGAAGCGCAGAAGAAAGCGATGGTTCAGGGTATCACCCAGAACAACGCCCAAATCGCTTTCGAAGCGTTGATGAGTAATCTGCGTAAAGAAGCCAAAATTAAGCTGGGCGATATCATTACTCAGCAGTAATTACGGCGCTGGTCGCAAACTTAAGCAACATACTGCAATACCAAAAGGCCGCTTTCGCGGCCTTTTCCATTTCTGCAATCTGCTGTTTGTGCCTGAAAAGCGGCCCGAATAAGGTAAGGGGGCTGTCAACAAACAAGGAGAAAACAGCATGAAACATGGAATCAAAGCCCATTTCATCACGCTTGCCATCGTAACGGCGGGGTTGAGCCACAGCGCGCTGGCGGCACCCTCGGTCGCGAAAACGCCGGTCACGCAAAGCAAATCTGAGCCGTCGGTCTCCGTCACATCATCACCGCAGTCGAAAGCCGCCGCGAGCAGCAAAAACGGCGAAGAGGAAGGGGTGCGGGTCAGCATTAATTCTGCATCGGCAGAGGAGCTGGCAAAGGTGATGAATGGCGTGGGGATAAAAAAAGCCCAGGCGATCGTCAGTTACCGCGAAGAGTACGGTCCGTTTAAAACTCTGGACGATCTCCGGCAGGTTCCGGGTATGGGTGGGGCGCTGGTGGAACGTAATCTTGCGCACCTGATGCTGTAATAACTTGCACAGTGGTAAAAATTTGCCAGGATAAAGAGGTCGTACCAGTTATGACCTCTGAATCTTATAATTAACTACCCTGAAGGCTATTGCGCTATGCAGACCCAAATCAAAGTTCGCGGTTACCACCTTGATGTTTACCAACACGTTAATAACGCCCGTTATCTGGAGTTCCTCGAAGAGGCGCGCTGGGATGGACTGGAAAACAGCGACAGTTTTCAATGGATGACCGCGCACCGTATCGCTTTTGTGGTGGTGAACATCAATATCAACTATCGCCGGCCCGCAGTGCTCAGCGATCTACTCACCGTGACCAGCCAGCTACAGCAGTTGAACGGGAAAAGTGGGGTATTGAGCCAGGTGATCACCCTGGAGCCGGAAGGACAGGTGGTGGCAGATGCATTGATTACCTTTGTCTGCATCGATCTGAAAACGCAGAAAGCGCTGCCGCTGGAGGGGGAGTTACGTGAGAAGCTGGAGCTGTTAATCAAATAACCCCGCTTCTGATGCCGGGCGAAGCATCTTTTCACCCGGCAGACCGCTCCGGTCAGTTAAGACCGGTTTTTTTCTTCAGAGCCGCCATCACCCCGGCTTTATCCGCCAGATAGTGATTCAGGCCATTAGCGCGCAGATTACACGCCGCACACTGGCCGCAGCCATCGCCTTTGATGCCGTTGTAGCAGGTGAGCGTTTCGTTACGCACCAGATCCAGCTTGCCCCAGTAGTCGGCCAGCGCCCAGGTTTCGGCTTTATCGAGCCACATTAGCGGCGTTTCGAAACGGATATCTTTGGCCATGCCGAGGTTCACAGCGTGGTTAAGGGCTTTAACAAACTCATCGCGGCAGTCCGGATAGCCCGAGAAGTCGGTTTCGCACACGCCGGTGATGATTGCCTCGGCTTTTACCTGGTAAGCATAGATGGCCGTCAGGGTCAGGAAGAGGATATTACGCCCCGGTACGAAGGTATTCGGGATCCCCTCGGCATCCGGTTCGTAGTCCGGTACCGGAATGCTGTCCCGAGTGAGGCTGCTCACCGCCAGTTCGTTGAGCAGAGTGACATCCAGCACCTTATGCGCCCGTGCGCCGAGTTTCACCGCCAGTTTTTGCGCGACCTCAATCTCTTCGCTATGGCGCTGGCCATAGTCAAAAGTCACACAATGGACTTCATCATATTGCTGCAGAGCCTGAACCAGACAGGTCGTGGAGTCCTGACCTCCACTGAAGACGACAACGGCACGTTTCATTAATCTTCCCAACTTTGACGGTTAAAGACCTATGGTAGCGTCTGCCCGTGGCGGCGACCAGCTTCTTCACGTTTTCGGCGCTGGCAGCCAGGCCTCGGTAAAGTCAAACCAGCCGCGCGGATTCAGCCGGATACCATTTACCCCCGGCGGGGCGCTGATTTGATATTGATAGTTGAACAGCGGCGTCAGCACGGCACGCTTCATCAGGCGGGAGTAAACCTCTTTCAGCGCCAGATGGCGGGCAGAACCGTCGGGTTGGGTCTGAACGGCATCCAGGGTCGCCATCAGGTGCGCGAACTCCGGTGCGCTGAGCAGATAAGGCCACAGGGCATCACAGCGCAGCCACTGCTCCAGGGTGTATTCTGGCGCCTCGCCAATTAACCTGTCCCCCATCATGATATCCGCCTCCGCCAGGGCGGTGCAGCCGTCCCAGGTTTTGGCGTCATGAAACATCACTCTGAGCTGACACCCTTCCTGCGCCAGATAGCGTTTCAACTGTTCCGCCATGGTATGCAACTCCACCGGCAGGTGATAAAGCAGAGTGAGCGTTTCCGGCAGAACGGTCTCCTGTTCCCGCGTCCACTGCGGGATTGACCAGCCCGGCAGCAACTCCTGGGTCGGCGTGATGAGATTCTCGTCCAGCGGCAGCGTATGCAGCAGCGACGAGTGATGGATGATCTCGATCATCCGTCGGGCCTGCGCTTCGCTTAGGCGATCGCTCTGTTTAAGCGTGAGGTAGCAAAAACCGAGGCTGATGCTGTTACTGACCAGCCGCAGGCTGGCAAGCTCCTCCGGCTCACCGATGGCAATCTGCACCGGATGACGACAGCTGGTACCTAAATCCTGGTCAAAAAGTTGAGGCGTGATCCAGTATTCGATCGCTTTCAGCAGCGGATGCCCGAGGTGGTACTGCTCGTGGCTTTCCAGCCGGACCAGGTCAGGATCGAAGATTGCCAGGCGAAACGGCCCGCTCCCGGTCAGGGGCTGTTCAGGATGGGCAAGGTGGCTGCAATAGCTTGCCAGCCGGTGCGCCAGCCAGTAGTCGGGATGGTGTAATACAAAAGTCAGGCACTGAGGATGGGTGACCTCAATTTGCCTCACGCTGTTAAACAGCTTGCGCAGCGCGGGCAGGGTAAGCAGCTTCGCCAGCTGGCTCTGGAGCTGGGTTGCCTCGACTTTATCCCCGTTGTGCCAGTGCAGCGTGGAGCGAATGTAGAAATGCCAGCGCAGCCCGTCGGTCGAGATATCCCAGTGATGCGCCAGATCGCCCACAGGTTCGCTGCGGGTATCGTCGAACCGGGTCAGTCCGGAAAAGATCTGTCCCACGAGATGCTGTTCAGCGCGGCCCGGCAGAAAACCAGGCTGGAGCGGATCGAGTGGACGGTAATAGGGAATGCGCAGCGTCGGCGTATCATTCTGCCACTGCCCGCCCAGAAAAGGATGCAGCAGCGCGCGCAGCGCCTGGGGGGCCAGCTGTGCCAGCGCCAGGGCGTTCTGCTGATGCCCGCTTTTCAGCGCCTCTTCCATCATCGCGTTACGTAACGATTCCGGCGTGACGTAAAAGCGTAGCTCACCGCGCTTTCCGCGTCCGGACTGCGCATGCCAGCTGAGCCAGCCCGCCTCCTGGGCCTGACGCAGCAGGGTGCGGACATGCCGTTCACTGCAAAAACAGCGGCTCGCCAGCTCTGCCACGCTGACCTGCTGTGGCGCACCGGCAGAGGGCTGCCACAGTCGCTGGTACTGATTAAGTCGATTAAGCTGGCGCATCGTAAACCCGGAACAATAATGTCCATCTATTCAGTATTACTTCCGTATATACCAGGCAATACTGTTGCACAAGTTACCTCTTCACATTTTTGGAGTTCTCATGGCGCGGCTGGCGGCATTTGATATGGACGGCACCTTGTTAATGCCGGATCACCGTTTAGGCGATAGGACGCTGAGCGTGCTTAAGCGGCTGCGTGAGCGTGATATCACGCTCACCTTCGCCACGGGTCGTCATGTGCTGGAGATGCGCCACTTAATGGGGGCGCTCTCCCTCGACGCCTTTTTGATTACCGGCAACGGCACGCGCATTCACTCTCTGGAAGGGGATGTGCTTTATCGCCAGGATCTCGCCCCGGATGTGGCAGAACAGGTGCTGCACAGCACATGGGATACGCAGGCCAGCATCCACGTTTTTAACGATACCGGCTGGCTGACAGGCAAGGAAATCCCGGCGCTGCTCGAAGCGCACGTCTATAGCGGCTTCCAGTATCAGGTGACCGATCTGCGTCGTATTCCGGCCCATGCGGTGACGAAAATCTGTTTTTGCGGCGATCATGACGATCTGTGCCGCCTGCGCATTCAGCTCAACGAGGCGCTGGGCGGCCGCGCGCATCTCACCTTCTCGGCCATCGATTGTCTGGAGGTGCTGCCGGTAGGGTGCAACAAAGGCTCCGCGCTGGCGGTGCTGAGCGAACATCTGGGCCTGAGCCTGCAGGAGTGTATGGCGTTTGGCGATGCGATGAACGATCGCGAGATGCTGGGCAGCGTGGGGCGCGGCCTGATTATGGGCAATGCGATGCCGCAGCTGATCGCCGAGCTGGCGCATTTACCGGTTATTGGACACTGCCGCAACGAGGCCGTGTCCCATTTCTTAACCCATTGGCTGGATACACCTGATCTTCCTTATTCCCCCGAATAGTGAGACCCTTCCAGCAAGCCAGACAAACGTCTGGCTTTTTTTATTTTACCAGCCGGGTGATTTCCGCAAGCCACGGCGCCACATCGCCAATATTCGCTTTTACCCATTCGGCGTTGTAATAGGTCTCCAGATAACGCTCACCGCTGTCGCACAGCAGCGTCACGACAGAGCCGGTTTGCCCTGCCTCACGCATCCGCGCGGCCAGCTGTAACGCGCCCCACATATTGGTGCCGGTTGAGGCCCCCACCTTGCGGCCCAGCTGCGTTTCCAGCCAGAGGGCGGTGGCGACGCTCGCGGCATCCGGCACGCGGAGCATCTCGTCCACCACATCCGGAATAAACGATGGTTCGACGCGCGGGCGGCCAATCCCTTCTATTTTGCTCCCGACCGGGCTGCGCAGGGCAGGATCGCGCTGCTGCCAGTAATCCAGGAATACGGAGTTCTGCGGATCCACCACCATAAGACGGGTATCGTATCCCTGGCAGCGAATATAGCGGCCAATGGTGGCCGAGGTGCCGCCGGTGCCAGCGCTCATCACGATATGGGCCGGTACCGGGTTAGGCTCATTCTGCATCTGGCGGAAGATACTGTCGGCAATGTTGTTATTGCCGCGCCAGTCGGTGGCCCGCTCCGCGAAGGTAAACTGGTCCATATAGTGGCCGTTCAGCTCCCGGGCCAGCATCTCTGAGGCGGCATAAATTTCACAGGCGCTTTCCACAAAGTGACAGCGACCACCGTAAAATTCGATCTGTTCGATTTTACGTTTCGCCGTACAGGATGGCATAACGGCGATAAACGGCAGGCCGAGCAGGCGGGCAAAATAGGCCTCAGAGACGGCGGTGGAACCGGAGGAGGATTCAATAATGGTGGTGCCTTCATTGATCCAGCCATTACACAGCCCATACAGGAACAGCGAGCGCGCCAGACGGTGCTTCAGGCTGCCGGTGGGGTGGGTACTTTCGTCTTTCAGATAGAGCTGGATACCCGGAAAACCGGGCAGGGCAAGGCGAATAAGGTGTGTATCCGCCGACCGCTGATAATCGGCGTTAATTTCACTGATGGCATTTTTAACCCAGGTGCTATTCATCGAAGTTATCCATTTGTCATTTTGTGCCCAGCATAGCGAAAAGCACAGAAAAAATTGTTGCTATCTGACCTTTAAAATAGAATGTGAAGAGAAAAATTTTCTCTGCGGGGTGGTTATGCTAGATAAAATTGACCGTAAGCTGCTCTCCTTACTGCAAAGTGACTGCACCCTCTCTTTGCAGGCGCTGGCGGATGCCGTTAATCTGACCACCACGCCCTGCTGGAAACGCCTGAAACGACTGGAAGACGAAGGCATATTGCTGGGGCGTGTGGCGCTGCTCGATCCCGAAAAACTGGGGCTTGGCCTGACCGCGTTTGTGCTGATAAAAACGCAGCACCACAGCAGCGAATGGTACTGCGGATTCGTTAGCGTGGTTTCACAGATGCCGGAAGTGCTGGGCTTCTGGCGCATGGCGGGCGAATATGACTACCTGATGCGCGTACAGGTAGCTGACATGAAGCGCTATGATGACTTCTATAAACGGCTGGTCAACAGCGTGCCGGGTCTGACGAATGTCACCTCCAGCTTTGCGATGGAACAGATAAAATACACCACCGCCTTACCCATTGAATAACCCGGAATACAATCCTCAGGAAAAGACCGCGTGCGATTATTTGCTCAGTTAAGCTGGTACTTTCGCCGGGAGTGGCAACGCTACCTCGGTGCAGTCGCCCTGCTTATTATTATTGCCATTCTGCAGCTCATCCCACCAAAAGTGGTGGGCTACGTTGTGGATGGCGTTACGGAACAGCATTACACCACCGCACGGGTGATGATGTGGATCGGCATGCTGGTCCTGACGGCGGTGGTGGTCTACCTGCTGCGCTATGTCTGGCGCGTGCTGTTGTTCGGTGCGTCATACCAGCTTGCCGTCGAGCTGCGGGAAGATTTTTACCGCCAGCTCAGCCGCCAGCATCCGGAATTTTATCTGCGCCATCGCACCGGCGACCTGATTGCCCGCGCCACCAATGACGTGGATCGCGTAGTCTTTGCCGCCGGGGAAGGGGTATTAACCCTGGTGGACTCGCTGGTGATGGGCTGCGCGGTGCTGATCGTCATGTCGACCCAAATCAGCTGGCAGTTAACCCTGCTGGCGCTCCTGCCAATGCCTCTGATGGCCCTGGCGATCAAACGCTACGGCGATCAGCTTCACCAGCGCTTCAAGCTGGCGCAGGCGGCGTTCTCCACTCTTAACGACCGTACCCAGGAGAGCCTGACCAGTATCAGGATGATCAAAGCCTTTGGCCTGGAGGATCGTCAGTCGGCGCTGTTTGCCGCCGACGCGGCGGATACCGGGGCCAAAAACCTGCGCGTCGCCCGGATTGACGCCCGTTTTGATCCCACGATTTATATCGCCATCGGCACCGCTAACCTGCTGGCCATTGGCGGCGGAAGCTGGATGGTGATTAACGGCTCGCTGACGCTCGGACAGCTGACCAGCTTTGCCATGTATCTGGGGCTGATGATCTGGCCGATGCTGGCCCTGGCCTGGATGTTTAACATTGTCGAGCGCGGCAGCGCGGCCTACAGCCGGATCCGCGCCATGCTCGCCGAAGCGCCGGTGGTCAACGACGGTAGCGAGACGGTACCGAACGGACGCGGCGAGCTGAATGTCGCCGTCCGCGCCTTTAGCTATCCGCAGACGGAACAGGTCACGCTTGAAAACGTCCACTTTACGCTGCAACCGGGGCAGATGCTGGGCATCTGCGGCCCAACAGGCGCCGGCAAGAGCACCATTCTGTCTCTAATCCAGCGCCACTTCGATATCCCTCAGGGTGAGATCCGCTTCCACGATATTCCACTGCCGCAGCTGCGGCTGGATAGCTGGCGCAGCCGCCTTGCGGTGGTGAGCCAGACGCCGTTCCTCTTCTCCGATACCGTCGCGAATAATATTGCGCTGGGTTGTCCGCACGCCACACGCGAGGAGATCGAGCACGTTGCGCGTCTCGCCAGCGTCCATGACGATATCCTGCGCCTGCCCCAGGGCTATGAAACCGAAGTGGGCGAGCGCGGCGTGATGCTGTCGGGCGGGCAGAAGCAACGTATTTCCATCGCCCGTGCGCTGCTGCTGAATGCCGAAATCCTGATCCTCGACGATGCCCTTTCCGCCGTCGATGGCCGTACTGAACATCAGATCCTGCATAACCTGCGACAGTGGGGGGAGGGGCGCACGGTGATCATCAGCGCCCATCGTCTCTCGGCCCTGACCGAGGCGAGCGAAATTCTGGTGATGCAGCACGGGCACATTGCCCAGCGCGGGCAGCATGAGCAGCTGGCGGAACAGCCGGGCTGGTATCGCGATATGTACCGTTATCAACAACTGGAAGCGGCGCTGGATGAGGTGCCGGAGACGGGCGAGGAGGCCGCCGATGCGTAGTTTTTCCCAGCTGTGGCCTACCCTGAAGCGCCTGCTGGCCTATGGCTCGCCGTGGCGCAAACCGCTGTCGCTGGCGGTGGTATTGCTGTGGATTGCGGCGATAGCCGAAGTGACCGGCCCGCTGCTGATCAGCTATTTCATCGACAACATGGTGGCGAAAAACTATCTGCCGCTCGGTTTAGTCACCGGGCTGGCGGTGGCCTATGTCGGGCTACAGTTGCTGGCGGCGGGGCTGCACTACGCCCAGTCGCTGCTCTTTAACCAGGCCGCCGTGGGGGTGGTGCAGCAGTTGCGCACCGACGTGATGGACGCCGCGCTGCGCCAGCCGCTGAGCGCGTTCGATACCCAGCCTGTCGGGCAGATTATCTCCCGCGTGACTAACGATACGGAAGTGATCCGCGATCTCTATGTTACGGTGGTGGCGACGGTGCTGCGCAGCGCCGCGCTGGTCGGCGCTATGCTGGTGGCGATGTTCAGCCTGGAGTGGCGCATGGCGCTGGTGGCGATGGCGATTTTCCCGGCGGTGATGATTGTGATGATCATCTACCAGCGCTACAGCACACCGATTGTGCGCCGGGTGCGGACCTATCTGGCGGATATCAACGATGGCTTCAACGAGGTCATCAATGGCATGAGCGTGATTCAGCAGTTCCGTCAGCAGGCGCGCTTTGGCGAACGGATGGGCGAGGCCAGCCGCTCACACTACATGGCCCGCATGCAGACCCTGCGTCTGGACGGTTTCCTGCTGCGCCCGCTGTTAAGCCTCTTTTCGGCGCTGGTGCTGTGCGGGTTGCTGATGCAGTTTGGCTTTGCCGCCCGTGGCACCATCGAAGTGGGGGTGCTGTATGCCTTTATCAGCTATCTGGGCCGTCTTAATGAGCCGCTGATTGAACTCACCACCCAGCAGTCGATGTTGCAGCAGGCGGTGGTCGCCGGTGAGCGCGTTTTTGAGCTGATGGATCGCCCGCGCCAGGCCTATGGGGATGACGAGCGCGAACTGCAAAGCGGCGAGATTGAATTTGATCAGGTCTCCTTTGCCTATCGCGACGATCGCCTGGTATTGCAGGATATCAACCTGACGGTACCGTCCCGAAGCTTTGTCGCGCTGGTGGGGCATACCGGCAGCGGTAAAAGTACCCTCGCCAGCCTGCTGATGGGCTACTACCCGCTCACCGAAGGTGAAATTCGTCTGGATGGGCGCCCGCTGTCGACCCTGAGCCACGCCGTGTTGCGTAAAGGGGTGGCGATGGTGCAGCAGGATCCGGTGGTTCTGGCCGACACCTTCTATGCCAACGTGACGCTGGGGCGGCCGTTTAGCGAAGAGCAGGTGTGGGACGTGCTGGAAAAGGTGCAGCTGGCGGATCTGGCCCGCGGCCTGCACGACGGTATCCATACCCGGCTGGGCGAGCAGGGTAATAATCTGTCAGTCGGGCAAAAGCAGCTATTAGCGCTGGCCCGGGTGTTGATCGATACGCCGCAGGTGCTCATCCTCGATGAAGCCACCGCCAGCATCGATTCCGGCACCGAGCAGGCGATCCAGCAGGCGCTGGCGGCGGTACGCGAACAGACCACCCTGGTCGTGATTGCTCACCGCCTGTCGACCATTGTTGAGGCAGATACCATTCTGGTGCTTCATCGCGGCCAGGCGGTTGAGCGCGGTACCCATAAGCAACTGCTTGAGGCGAAAGGGCGTTACTGGCAAATGTATCAACTGCAGCTCGCTGGCGAAGAGCTGGCCGCCAGCGCGCGGGAGGAGTCCCTCAGCGCCTGATGCACTAAAATTAAGCAACCTGCCAGCCGCTGAATCGGTTGGTGCAAAAATGAAACGCACCCTGCACTGTCATGGTGCGTTTTTTTCGCCATCTTATCGCGATGCCTCGTATTCACGCCCTTTTCACTTTTGGCACACCCCTTGCAATACCACCTTCGTTAGCTCGCCAAAACCGAATTCTGACTGGAGGGGATATATGAAGCTGGTTACCGTGGTAATCAAACCATTCAAGCTCGAAGACGTGCGTGAAGCGCTCTCTTCAATGGGTATTCAGGGGCTGACCGTCACCGAGGTGAAAGGCTTTGGTCGACAGAAGGGGCATGCAGAGCTCTACCGTGGCGCGGAATATAGCGTCAACTTTCTGCCAAAGGTGAAGATTGACGTGGCGATCGCCGACGATCAGCTGGAAGAAGTCATCGACGTGATTAGCAAAGCAGCCTACACCGGCAAAATTGGCGACGGCAAAATTTTCGTTGCTGAGCTGCAACGCGTTATTCGCATTCGTACAGGCGAAGCCGACGAAGCGGCACTGTAAAACAGCAGGCACACAGTGATAGGGATCGAGAAAATGAACACAACAACACTTAAAGCAGGTCTGGGGTCTCTGGCGCTGTTGCCGGGGCTGGCAATGGCTGCACCCGCGGTAGCAGACAAAGCCGATAACGCCTTTATGATGATTTGCACCGCGCTGGTGCTGTTTATGACCATTCCGGGGATCGCGCTCTTCTACGGCGGCCTGATCCGCGGCAAAAACGTCCTCTCCATGCTCACCCAGGTGACGGTGACCTTCGCGCTGGTTTGTGTGCTGTGGGTGGTTTACGGCTACTCGCTGGCCTTCGGGGAGGGCAACGCCTTCTTCGGCAGCTTTAACTGGGCGATGCTGAAAAATATCGAGCTGACCGCGGTAATGGGCAGCTTCTATCAGTACATCCACGTGGCGTTCCAGGGCTCGTTCGCCTGTATCACCGTCGGGCTGATTGTCGGGGCGCTGGCGGAACGTATCCGCTTCTCCGCCGTGCTGATCTTCGTGGTGGTGTGGCTCACGCTCTCCTACGTGCCGGTGGCGCATATGGTGTGGGGCGGCGGCCTGCTGGCCTCTCATGGCGCGCTGGACTTTGCGGGCGGTACCGTTGTGCATATCAACGCCGCGGTAGCGGGGCTGGTGGGAGCATACCTGATCGGCAAACGCGTCGGTTTTGGCAAAGAGGCCTTCAAACCGCACAACCTGCCGATGGTCTTTACCGGCACGGCTATCCTCTACTTCGGCTGGTTTGGCTTTAACGCTGGCTCAGCAAGCGCAGCAAACGAAATCGCGGCGCTGGCCTTCGTGAATACCGTTGTGGCGACAGCGGGCGCAATCCTCTCCTGGATCTTTGGCGAGTGGGCGGTACGCGGCAAGCCTTCGCTGCTGGGTGCCTGTTCCGGTGCCATTGCCGGTCTGGTGGGCATCACCCCGGCCTGTGGCTTCGTCGGTGTCGGTGGCGCGCTGATCATTGGTATCGTGGCAGGTCTGGCCGGTCTGTGGGGCGTAACGGCGCTGAAACGTGTTCTGCGTGTGGACGACCCGTGTGATGTCTTTGGTGTGCACGGCGTGTGCGGCATCATCGGCTGTATCATGACCGGTTTCTTCGCCTCAACGTCCCTTGGCGGCGTGGGTTATGCGGAAGGCGTGACCATGGGTCACCAGGTTCTGGTTCAGCTGGAAAGTATCGCCATCACGGTGGTCTGGTCGGGTGTGGTGGCCTTTATCGGCTACAAGCTGGCAGACATGACGGTGGGGCTGCGCGTACCGGAAGAGCAGGAGCGCGAAGGTCTGGACGTCAACAGCCACGGCGAGAACGCATACAACGCGTAAAGTTAAAGTATTGCCCGGTGGCGCTACGCTTACCGGGCCTACGGATTGTGCTTTTGTAGGCCGGGTAAGGCAAAGACGCCGCCCGGCTTTTTCATATCATCCGCGGTTACGCATCACCCCTTCCTGCACGGTGGAGGCCACCAGCACGCCATCCTGGGTATAAAACTCACCACGAACAAAGCCGCGAGCGCTGGATGCCGAGGTACTCTCCACGCTGTACAGCAGCCACTCATTCATATTAAACGGACGGTGGAACCACATCGAATGGTCGATGGTGGCAACCTGCATCCCTTTCTCAAGGAAGCCCACACCATGTGGCTGCAGGGCAACCGGCAGGAAGTTGAAGTCGGAGGCATAACCCAGCAGATATTGATGCACGCGGAAATCTTCCGGCATCGCGCCGTTCGCGCGGATCCAGACCTGACGAGCCGGCTCGGCAATATGGCCCTTCATTGGGTTGTGGAACTCAACCGGGCGGATCTCCAGTGGTTTATCGCAAAGAAACTTCTCTTTAACCTGCGGAGGCAGCAGATGCGCCAGCGCACGGGCAATGTCCGTCTCGGAACGCAAATCGTCGGGTGCGGGGGCAGGGGGCATCGCTTTCTGATGCTCATAGCCCGGCTCCGGCGCCTGGAATGAGGCGGTCATGTAAAAGATTGGCTTGCCGTTTTGCACCGCCGCCACGCGGCGGGCGCTGAAACTGGTGCCGTCGCGCAGGACTTCAACGTCATACACGATGGGCTTCTGGCTGTCGCCAGGGCGCAGAAAATAGCTATGAAAGGAGTGCACAAAGCGCTCCTGGGGTACGGTCTCTTTTGCAGCGTAGAGGGCTTGTCCCACAACCTGGCCGCCGAAAACCTGGCGTAGCCCCAGATCTTCGCTTTGTCCCCGAAAGAGTCCTTCTTCAATTTTTTCCAGGTTTAATAATGTCAGCAGATTGCTTAATGCCTGACTCATAGTCGTCCTCAATTAATACGCCGTGGCGAAAGATACGCAGAGTATAACGCAGAAATGCAAGTGGTCCGATGGGTGCAATAATCTGAATAACAGGGGGATTCCAGGCATAAATAATTGATCTGTGCCACACTTAGTCTCGTTATCTTTATGTTAACCACTCATCTGGCGGTATCGATCCCGCTGGTGCATTGATGATAAGGAGAACTCAATGAAACTCGTGCACATGTTAAGTGGTTTAGCGGTAGCGGTTGCTCTCTCTGCCTGCGCGGATAAAAGCGCAGACATTCAGACGCCGGCGCCGAACCCTAACACTGCTGGCGTAGCGACGCAGCCGACCATTCAGCAGCCAAATGTCTCAGGTACAATCTGGATCCGCCAGAAGGTGGCTTTACCGCCGGATGCAGTGTTAACCGTTACTCTGTCTGATGCCTCGCTGGCGGATTCGCCATCGAAGGTTCTGGCGCAGCGGGCGACGCGTACCGAGGGTAAACAGGCGCCATTTAAATTTGAACTGCCGTTTAACCCGGCGGATGTTCAGCCTAACGCCCGCATCCTGCTGAGCGCAGCCATTACCATTGACGATAAGGTTGTCCTGATGACCGATATCGTTAAACCGGTGATCAATCAGGGCGGTACCAAAGCCGATCTGGTCCTGGTGCCGGTACAGCAGACCTCGCTGCCGCTGCAGCCTGGCGGCGGTGCGCCGACAACTGTGCCGTCAACGTCACCAACCCAGGTTAGCCCATCTACGGCTACGCCGGCGCCAACCCAGCTTTAATGCTTCATGCCCCTCTCGTCTGAGAGGGGCTATTCAATACCGCCAGCGATAACGCTGCATATCAATTTGCCCACTTCCCGACACCTGCACACCTTCGCTGAGTAAGGCCTGACGCTGGCGCTGTAAATCTGGCCCGGTTAAGGAGATTGCTCCGTGGCGGTTGACCACCCGATGCCAGGGCAGGGTGCTACCTTCAGGCAGCCTTCTCAGCACACCGCCTACCTGTCGCGCTGCACGGGGAGAACCCGCCAGCTGCGCCACCTCGCCATAGGTGGTGACCGTGCCTTCGGGAATCGAGGCCACTATCTGCCATACCCGCTGGGGAAAAGAGTCGTGCTCGTCCATTTTGTGCTCCTGTGTTAAGGGCATGATAAAGATTTACGGACAAGACAGGAAGAAAGTGCCCACTCTGTAAACGCTTTGCGCAATAAAACATCACCCGGACGCGGTTAACTTGCAATTGCTATC
This sequence comes from Leclercia sp. M-A074-M, assembly GCF_965195605.1. Classification (NCBI taxonomy): domain Bacteria; kingdom Pseudomonadati; phylum Pseudomonadota; class Gammaproteobacteria; order Enterobacterales; family Enterobacteriaceae; genus Leclercia; species Leclercia sp. M-A074-M. The sequence continues at coordinate 176,270 of NZ_CBDAHM010000007.1, forward strand.
CCGTACAGTGATAATGCGCCAGCGCGTTGGTTAACAACGCTCTCAATGGGGGCTCTGTTGGTTCTCCCGCAACGCTACTCTGTTCACCAGGTCAGGTCCGGAAGGAAGCAGCCAGGGCAGACGACGTGTGTGCCGGGATGTAGCTGGCAGGGCCCCCACCCATTTCTGCTCTTCTCAGCATCGCTTCATATCCATTATCGCCATTATCCCCAACAATAGTGCGCGTATTATATATTTTTAAACCGACCTGTATATTTCGCAAATTGTCATCATACTGAAACATGGTTGTCATTATTCTGTCATAAATTTTCTGCAGGGTAAGTGTGACATTTTTATGATGTATAAGCAGAGAATATATATCTGGATAATAATGTTAACTTCGTGTATTAATTTAAGAAAAAATAGCCAGGGATGTAAAAACGATGACGACTGCAGTCCTGAATGTAAAAATTGACGAAGCGCTGAAAGAGAAACTTCGTCATTATGCCGAAGTGAATAATGAGAATCTCAGCGTTACCACTGAGAAGCTGCTGCAGATGGCATTTGCTGTAGCAGATGAGGCGGGAGTGACGGAGGAGGATATCGACAATCAGCATACGGAAGAAGAGAGTGTAGCTCCATTTACTCCTAAAGAAATCAAGGCACTAAGAAAAATTCTGAAGAAGAAAAAATGAAACAACATCAACAATCCACCGCCAGCAGCTACTCCGAAGCCTGCACGCTTCTGCGCTCTGGCTATGTCAAACATGTCCGCCTGGGCTGGGACGTTGGCAGTGATGAGTTCTTTCGAATTGCGTCTGACTGGTGTGATACCGGCGCAAAAATAAAGAAAGAAGGCGATAGTTTTGTTATTTCCCTGAAAGGTTTTCCTATTCCTGCTCAGCACTGACCTCCCATGCTGAAAATGTCTGACTGTAACAATTACAGTCAGACATTTTTAAATTGCCCGTTATGCGCGATTATTTGTGCGCCCGCTCACTTTTTTCCCGTAATTAATATCAACGTTGCAGTCGCCCACGGCGAAAAGGCGATTACACCAGGGTACGTTTTACGTTTTGCCCACCGTTAATCAGCGCCAGCCACAGCGGCTTGATCCGCACCAGGGCGTTTTCCAGCGCCATTGGCTCCAGAGAGAAGGGCATGCGCAGGTAGCGGTCAAACGCCCCGGAAAGCCCGAACCGCGTCCCGGTCCCCAGATGAATACCCGCCGCTTCGGCGCGGGTGGCGAGCTGAGTGGCCAACATATCCGGCAGTTCCACCCAGTAGGATAAGCCCCCTTCCGGCACCTGGAAACGCCAGTCGGGAAAATGTTCCCGCAGTAGCGCGGCGCAGCCATCTCGCCGCTCACGCAGCATCTGCCGTCGGGCAGGTAAAAAGGTTTCGCCCTGCTCAATCAACCACAGGGTCGCCAGCTGTTCCAGCAGCGGCGAGCCGAGATCGAGCGTATCGCGCGTTTGCGCCAGCGTGGCGATGGTGCGCGCCGGGGCGCGAACCCAGCCCAGACGCAGGCCGCCCCAGAAACTTTTTCCCGCCGAGCCGAGGGTAATGACATTGCCGTTCGGGCAGAAGGCAGCCAGCGGCGCTGGGGGAGGTGCATCGAACCAGAGATCCACCATGGTTTCATCGACGACCAGCAGAGTGCGGGCCCGGGCAGCCACGGCGGCGATAGCTTGCCGGCTCGTCGCATCCATGCAGCGGCCCGTGGGATTGTGGAAATCCGGCATCAGATAAGCCAGGCGCGGCGCGGTCTGGGCGAGGGTGGCGGCAAAGCCGTCAATATCCCAGCCGGTCTGCGGCAGCGAGACACCTACCGGTCGGCAGGAGGCGCCCTGGATGGCGGCAATAGCCAGCGGGTAAGTGGGGTGATCCACCACTACCCGATCGCCTGGCCCGGTGAACATGCGCAGTACCAGCGCCAGCCCGCTGACGGCACCGTTAACCACCATCACCTCTTCTGCCCGGGTCGGCAGGCCGCGCGCCGTATAGCGTGCGGCAATGGCTTCGCGCAGGGCCAGCAGTCCCAGTTGGTCATAGCCTGTTTGCGTCAGATGCGGCGTCATGGCGGTCAGGGCATGGGTATAGGCCTGATGGATCTCCGGCCCGGCTCCCAGCGCGGCGGTAGAGAGATCCAGCGCCGCACTGGCGTTGGCGCGGGTAGGGGGTGTGCGGCTGTTGGGCAAGATCACCCGCGAGCCGCTACCGTGTCGGCTTTCGAGGTAGCCCTCATCCCGCAGATGGGCAAGGGCGCTGCTGACGGTGGTCCGGCTGACTTCCAGCGTTAAAGCCAGCTCCCGCTCTCCCGGCAGGCGTGTATCCAGCGCCAGCCTGCCGTCCAGGATCAGCAGGCGCAGGGCATCGGCCAGCTGTCGCCACAGCGGGGTACGGGAGGGGCTCCCCTGCCAGTGACCCAGCAGACGCACTAATGACTGACTTCCAAATCGACGTGATGACACAGGCAGTCCACTTTTTGAAAACTGGTCATTAATCATAGGGCCATTTCAGGCAATGATAAAAGCAGAAACCATCGGAGAGCGATCATGTTACGTCGATTACTTCAGCTTTACGTCGGATTAAGCCTCTATGGCCTGTCAACGGCGATGTTTGTGCGCGCGGATCTGGGGGCCGATCCGTGGAATGTCTTCCACCTGGGGGTGGCAAAACTGCTGGGAATGGATATTGGCACCGTTATCATTCTGACCGGTGTGCTGGTGCTGCTGCTGTGGATCCCACTGCGCCAGCGCCCGGGGCTCGGCACCATCAGCAACGTGATTGCCATCGGTCTGGCGGCCGATGTCGCGCTGGCGTTTATTCCGGCTATCGATTCGCTGATGGCCCGCTGCGTATTGCTGGTCAGCGCGGTTATCGTAAATGCGCTGGCGACCGGCATGTACATCGGGGCCGGATTTGGCGCCGGGCCGCGCGATGGCCTGATGACTGGTATCAACGCCCGCACCGGCTGGTCGGTTCGCAGCGTGCGCACGGCGATTGAGATTTCAGTTTTGCTGACTGGCTGCCTGCTGGGGGGCACTTTTGGTGTCGGTACCGTGCTCTATGCGTTAAGCATCGGCCCGCTGATCCAGATCTGTCTGCCATGGTTTCGTCAGAGACCGCGCCCGCTAGTCCCGCAGCCTGAGCGCGTTGTCTGATTTTGCGAAGCGCTCACATGCTTTACGCCAGGCGTTATGACAGAATAGGTACCTCTGTCACTGCAACGCGAAGCGCATGAAAGCCATAACGCTCTATGATGTTGCCCGCCTCGCGGGCGTCTCTTATCAAACCGTCTCACGGGTCATTAATGATGCGGCCCACGTCTCGGCCCGGACCCGGGAGAAAGTGCTGCAGGCGATGGCCGAGCTGCACTATGTTCCCAATCGCGGCGCCCAGCAGTTGGCCGGTAAACGCACCCGCACCCTGGGGTTGATTACTACAGATCTGGCCCTGCATGCCCCCTCGCAGATTGCCTCAGCGGTGAAGACCCGCGCAGGCGAGCGCGGGGCGAGCGTGCTGATCTCGATGGTGGAAAATCCCCAGCAATGCATGGCGGCGCTGCAGGAGCTGCTGGCCCAGCGCGTGGAAGGGCTGCTGGTTAACGTGCCGCTCGAAGAGGCCCAGGCAGAAAGCCTGCAGGCGCAGGCCCTTCCGGTGCCGGTACTGTTTCTTGATGTCTCCCCTGACGCCCGGGTACACAGCCTGGTGTTTGATGCCGGACAGGGGGCCACTCTGGGGGCGCAACATCTGCTGGCGCTGGGCCATCAGCGGATCGCCCTGCTTGGCGGGCCACAAAGTTCCGTCTCTGCCCGGGCGCGTCTTGCCGGCTGGTTGTCTGCCTTAGGCGATGCGGGCCTGGAACCGTGTGCGGTTGCGGAGGGGGACTGGAGCGCGGCTTCAGGTTATGAAAAAGGCCATCAGCTGCTGGCGGGGGCGACCCTCCCGCAGGGGATCCTGGTGGCGAACGATCAGATGGCCCTTGGCGTGATGCGCGCCTGTGCCGAAAAGGGTATTGCTGTGCCGGGCCAGATCTCGGTGGTCGGTTTTGACGATACCACCGACAGCGCGTGGTTTACCCCGCCGCTGACCACGGTTCGTCAGGCGTTCCGTGAGGCGGGACTGCGCAGCGTGGAGTGGTTACTGGCGCAGCAGGGGACGAGTGAAGCAGCCCCGGCACAAACCCGGCTGCCGGTGACGCTTGTCGAGCGCCACTCCACCGCCCGGGAAGGGATCCCGCAGGGAAGTGAAGATCTGGCCCGTCAGCTTAAATCGCTGGCGCTGCTGGCCGAACAGCTGGCGCGTCGTTAACGCTTTTGTGATCGCCATCGCTTCATGACGCTCTCCCCCTTTACCCTGGCAACCTGACAGGGCATTGTAGCCATAAATTGTGAGCGCTTCGCAAAGAGGTAACTATGTCCCATCCTGCTTCGCTGACCCTCAGCACACTTCTTGCCCGTCGTGACTGGGAGAATCCCGGCGTCACCCAATGGAACCGACTTCCTGCCCACGTCCCGCTAAGCGGCTGGCGTGATGAGCACGCCGCGCGGGATGAGGAGCCAACCCCGGCCATCCGCTCGCTGAACGGTGACTGGCAGTTCAGCTTCTTTCCTGCACCCGAGCAGGTTCCCGACAGCTGGACGCAGGAGGATTGCGCGGATGCGGTGGTGATGCCCGTTCCCTCCAACTGGCAGATGCAGGGCTTTGATACGCCGATCTACACCAACGTCACCTATCCTATTGCGGTGGATCCGCCCTTTGTCCCGGCTGAGAACCCGACCGGTTGTTACTCGCTCACATTCGAGATGGACGCCAGCTGGCTGGAAAGCGGTCAGACGCGACTGGTCTTTGACGGCGTCAATTCCGCCTTTCACCTCTGGTGCAACGGGCAGTGGGTGGGCTACTCCCAGGATAGCCGTCTGCCTGCGGAGTTTGACGTGTCTGCGTTCCTGCGGGCAGGCAGCAACCGGCTGGCGGTAATGGTGCTGCGCTGGTGTGACGGCAGCTATCTTGAAGACCAGGATATGTGGCGGATGAGCGGTATCTTCCGCGACGTGACCCTGCTGCATAAGCCAGATACCCATATCGCCGACTATCACGTTGTGACGGAGCTGAACGCCGATTATGACCGCGCACAGCTTCAGCTGGGGCTGACCCTTGGCGGGAACGACTACGCAGGCTGTGAGGTGAGCGTAAACCTGTGGCGGGACGGAGAGCGTATCGCCAGCGCCATCGGCACACCGGGCTCTGCGGTTGTCGATGAGCGCGGAAGCTGGCAGGAGAGGGTAAATGTTGCACTGAAGGTGGAACACCCGGCGCTGTGGAGTGCGGAAATCCCCGCCCTTTACCGGCTGACTCTGGTGTTGCATGACGCTCAGGGCCAGATCCTGGACGTAGAAGCCTGCGATGTGGGATTCCGTCGTGTCGAGATCGCAAACGGGCTGTTGAAGCTCAACGGCAAGCCGCTGCTGATCCGTGGCGTAAACCGTCACGAGCATCACCCTGAGCGCGGACAGGTGATGGACGAAGCCACCATGCGCCGCGACATTGAGCTGATGAAGCAGCACAACTTTAACGCCGTGCGCTGCTCGCATTACCCTAACCACCCGCTCTGGTATCGCCTGTGCGATCGCTATGGGCTCTATGTGGTGGATGAGGCCAACATCGAAACTCACGGCATGGTGCCGATGAGCCGCCTGGCTGACGATCCGCGCTGGCTACCCGCCATGAGCGAACGCGTCACCCGCATGGTGCAGCGCGATCGTAACCACCCGTCGATCATCATCTGGTCTCTGGGCAACGAGTCTGGTCATGGCGCCAACCATGACGCCCTTTACCGCTGGGTGAAAACGACCGATCCTGGCCGTCCGGTGCAGTATGAGGGCGGTGGGGCGAATACGGCGGCGACCGACATCGTCTGTCCGATGTATGCCCGCGTCGATCAGGACCAACCCTTCCCGGCAGTACCGAAATGGTCCCTTAAAAAGTGGATCGGTATGCCGGATGAGACGCGTCCGCTGATCCTCTGCGAATACGCGCACGCGATGGGCAACAGCTTTGGCGGGTTCGCTAAATACTGGGAAGCCTTCCGCAAACATCCTCGTCTGCAGGGCGGTTTCGTCTGGGACTGGGTCGACCAGGCGCTGACGAAGCATGACGAACAGGGCAATCCTTTCTGGGCCTACGGTGGCGATTTTGGTGATAAACCGAATGACAGACAGTTTTGTCTGAACGGGCTGGTCTTCCCCGATCGCACGCCGCATCCGGCCCTCTATGAGGCCCAGCGCGCGCAGCAGTTCTTCACCTTTACCCTGCAAAGCCACTCCCCGCTGGTGGTGGAGGTGCAGAGCGATTATCTCTTCCGCACCACGGACAACGAGCAGTTACGCTGGTCGGTAATGCGGAATGGCGAGGTGCTGGCCACCGACGTTGTGGCGCTGGACATTCCGCCACAAGGGACGCAACGGCTGGAGCTCGCTCTGCCGCAGTGGGCATCTGCACCGGGTGAACTGTGGCTGAACGTTGAGGTTATTCAGCCTGCCGCCACGCCGTGGTCCGCTGAAAACCACCTTTGCGCCTGGGAACAATGGCCCTTGCCAGCGCCGTTATGCATCGCGACACCGAAGGCTGCCGGAGCCATTCCACAGCTGATCCATGAGGATGACGCGCTGGTCATAACCCATCAGCAGCAGCGCTGGCAGTTTGATCGCACCAGCGGCAATCTGACGCAATGGTGGCGCGACGGCGTGCCGACATTGCTTTCGCCGCTGACCGATAACTTTACCCGCGCCCCACTGGATAACGATATCGGCGTCAGCGAAGCGACCCGCATCGATCCGAATGCCTGGGTGGAACGCTGGAAGGCGGCAGGGATGTACAGCCTGACGCCGCGTTTGCTGCTGTGCGAGGGAGAGCAGCTGGCGCAGGGGGTAACGATCGCCACGCTCCAGGCCTGGGAGCACAACAATCAGGTGCTGTTCCTGAGCCGTAAATGCTGGCGCATCGATAGCCAGGGCGTGCTGCACGGCGACGTTGAGGTGCAGGTGGCGAGTGATATGCCAGAGCCCGCCCGAATCGGGCTGAGCTGTCAGCTGGCGCAGACGCCGCAGACCGTAAGCTGGCAGGGGCTCGGGCCGCATGAGAACTACCCGGATCGCAAGCTCGCTGCCCGTCAGGGACGCTGGGAACTGCCGCTTGCTGAGCTGCACACTCCCTACATTTTCCCGACCGACAACGGCCTGCGCTGCGATACGCGTCAACTGAATGTAGGGCAGCATCAGCTGGAGGGTGATTTTCACTTCTCGGTAAGCCGCTACAGCCAGACGCAGCTGCGCGAGACCTCGCATCACCATCTGTTACGTGAGGAGCCCGGCTGCTGGCTGAACCTTGACGCGTTCCATATGGGCGTTGGGGGCGATGATTCCTGGAGCCCAAGCGTCTCTCCGGAGTTTATCCTGCAGGTGAAAAAGGTGCGTTACGCCTTTAGCTGGCAACAGAACTAAACTTAATCGCTGATGCGGCCACACCGCGTGGCCGCACGTTCACTTCGGAGGTTTATCTGATGAAGTATGTCGACGATTTTGTGGTTGCCGTGCCCGCAGATAATAAGGAGGCTTATCGCGAGCTGGCGGCGAAAGCCGCGCCGCTGTTTAAAGAGTTTGGCGCGCTGCGTATTGTTGAGTGTTGGGCAGATGACGTACCCGACGGCAAATTAACGGACTTTCGCATGGCGGTGAAGGCGGAAGAGAACGAAGAGGTGGTTTTCAGCTGGATCGAATATCCTTCAAAGGCGGTTCGCGACGAGGCGAATCAGAAGATGATGAACGATCCCAGAATGAAAGCGTTTGGCGAAGCCATGCCTTTTGATGGTAAGCGCATGATTTATGGCGGCTTCTCGCCGCTTCTGGACGAATAAGCGTGACGCCCGGCGGCGCTTCCCGCCGGGCGTTAAGCGTGGCTCTCGGGATCGAGATTCGTTTCCGCCCACTGGATAAACGCCTCTTTCGGCAGCGCCTTGCTGTAAAACCAGCCCTGGCCGTACTGCACACCGTGGCGACGAAGCCATGCCAGCTGGCCTTCGGTTTCAATACCTTCTGCTACCATGTCCAGATCGAGCGACCTGGCCATCTCTATGATGTGCGAGGTGACATTTTTATATTCCAGCGCATCCACAAACGATTTATCAATTTTCAGCGTATCGACATCCAGATCCTGAAGGTAGCTGAGGCTGGAGTAACCCGTTCCGAAATCATCAATATAGACAGAGTGCCCGGCACGTCGGAATGCGGCAATGGCCGGGGCGCTGACCGCAGGATCGGCGAACCCGCGCTCGGTGAGCTCCAGTGCAATCTGCGAAGGGTGCAGTTGCCACTGATTCAGCAGGCGGCTCAGCAGCGGAAGCACGGTGCCCGAGATCAAATCCGCCGGCGCCAGGTTTATCGAGATATGGTGGCCCGGATGCTGGCGTAACCATTCGCCCATCTCCTCAAACACTTTTTCGATGATAAGTGTCGTCAGCGGGTTGGTCAGGCCCGTCTGTTCCGCCAGGGAGACAAAAATATCGGGTGACAGATAGCTGCCGTCCGGCTGCGGCCAGCGTGCGAGGGCTTCCGCACCGGTGAGTCTGCCGCTGTTCAGATTCACAATCGGCTGGAAATGAACCTGGAATTCCCTGGCATTAATCGCATCCATTAAACGATACCGGGGCGATTGCAAACGGCGTAACACGCGCAATATAAACCAGGCTGTCAGCAGACTGATCAGGACACCAAAAGGCAGCCAGAAAATAAGCTGGTGGTGCCAGCTCTTTTGCAAAGGGGTCAGAGAGGACCACGCCACAATAGTGAAGCCCAGGTCAGATACATCGTGCCGGTTGTACATCACGCCGTTATGCTGAAAATTCGCGCGGCCATTGCGCTGCATTTCCTGAAAGACCTGCATATCCAGCTTGTTGCTGCTGGCAAAAACGATATTGCGGCGAAGCCCCACCAGGGCGACATCGATCGGCCATGAGCCAAAGGGGATCACATCGATCAGCGAGGCCGGATCGATCATGACAATGTAGTGCTCTGTACCAATCGCGGCCATATAGCGGTCGAGGCCCAGATCGTTATGCGAGGTGACCCAGGCCCGGTAGCCATCGGAGGTGATGCGCATTGCTGGCGGAAACGGGGCGGCATGGCTCACTTGTTCCAGCGAGGAGCAGCGCGGTTTCAGATCCTCAACGTAAAGAACTTCCTGAATGTAGCGCCAGGAAAAGGAGGCGCGGCGCATCGCCATCGCATGTTCGTAACTGCATGGGGTTCCATTAAAAGCGTGCATCTCCTTCAGGGCGGATTCCGCCTGGCTAATGACTCTGTCGGTACGTATCTGTACGCGCGAAGAGTAGCTGTTCAGATCATCGACAAACTTATCTTCTGCATTGCGGTGCGCCAGCCAGACACTCAGGCAGACAGGAACAAGGACAGCAATGATGAGTACACAGGTAACCACACTGACCAGGTGTCGGGTTGTCATGCTCCTGTTTCCTTTTATAACGCCGTTGTTGGGCGCCCAAGCCGATGACATTAAAACGAAAACGCCGTTGACATGTAGTGTTATAGCACGCAGTTGATAGTGAGTTCATTTAGCAATTGAGACACTGAATTAAATACCATTTTAAGTGACTTTTTCACAGAGCGAAAACCTGACGAACGCTACAGGCGCAGGTTGTTTTTGCCTCGCTACTCAGATATGCTAATTGTTATGTTATAACAAATCATAATGAGGTAGGTATGCAGGTTCTGAATTCATTGCGCAGCGCAAAACAACGCCATCCAGATTGTCAGATTGTGAAGCGTAAAGGGCGGTTATACGTGATTTGTAAATCCAATCCGCGCTTTAAGGCGGTGCAGGGGCGTAAGAAGAGACGTTAAGCGGGATAAAGATGCCTGCCGCCGATATTGGCGGCAGGCCAGGAGAGGTTCAGGCGGCCACGCGGGAGAGGGTGAAAACATCGTAGAAAGAGAGCTCGCCTTTCGTGGCGATCATCTTCTGCAGTTTCTCTTTTTGCTGGGACTCGACGTTAGGGGAATGCAGAATGTTTTCGATCAGCTGAGGAGGCACAAAGCGCGTGTTGTACCACTCACCGTTGTAGCAGACCCGGAAATCAAGCACATCAATATCTTCATAGCGATAACGCGGATTGACGTCAAAGAAGAAGAAGGCGTTAAAGACGATGAACAGGACAACCAGCAACCAGACGGAACCAATCAGCGTTTCGGATTGCAGCATCACTACCAGCGTAGCAAGCCACGCCGCATACATGGCGACAAACAGACCAGGATGTTTGCGAATAAAGCTGATGCTGAAGCGCGGCTTGTTGTCACGCTTTTCGCGAACATTGAGATCATCAATGGTTTCGGTAAGCAGGCGTTGTATCTCGGTCATCTTCTGCCCTTTCTGAATTCGACTCAATACGAAGGATCCGTATATTTTAAGTGACCACAATGTGTGTGGACAGTAACAGTTATGCTAAGAAACATCATAACAGTTACCAGAAAAGGGCGGGTGGGATGAGATGGCTGGCTGTTCAGTACAACGCAATCTTTCCCCTGGCGATAGCGCTAGCCCAGCAATGGAGAACTGCCTGTCACGCAAAGGATGAAACATCTGAACGTAGAATCTTTATCTCTGAGAGTAGTTAGACATAATCAGCGTACAAACTTCCATACAGCGGTCGGGATTTTATCGTACAGCTTATTCATCGTAAGTTCAGCCAGACGATGATCGGCTGCTGAATAGAATACCGCAAGCTCATTATCAGAAAGCTCGTATTTATTTTTTTCAATGACGCGTTCCAGGGTGTCAATGGACTGACAGCGTCGTAAACGCATCAAATAATCAGTCTTGGTTAATGGTTTATCAGACATAAATTCACCTAATTGTTTGTAATAATTTTAATCGGAGAAGCTAACGGGTTAGCTCTGCTTGCATTGACAAAACAACGAAAAAGCCGATTGCCCGATTTACGCCATTTTTGTAAATCCTGTGCGTTAATGCCGTAGCTGCTGAATAACATAAAAGTGTCATCCAGGTATTCGTCAATTTGCTCAATCAACTTATTATCTTCGTTATACTTAATTTTATAATTAAGCGCGAAGGTAGCAATATGTTCAATCAACTCGTTTAACTGCAAGTTAATGGCAGAAGTCGGGTCATTTACCCAGCCATGATTGCTTTCATCGAGATTGGTCAGGCAGTCATGGTACAGGGATTCACAAAGAAATTTCAACTGTGCAATATCTTGCCTTTTAGGCGAGTATTCGTCCATAGCGTATCCCCTTTTTGAGTGATTTTTTACTCACCGAACATCGTTGTCGGGAAGGGTACAACTGACTCAGCGTCAATGACTACTGTTATGCCTCTTGCTTTAACTATAATCTACTCTAATCAGGATTTCACCGCGCTATTACGAAAAATTACAATTACGCAGCATTTTACCGTCTCTGGCGGCCACTATGTTATATATTGTTTTATCCTGATACAGCTCTTTACTTATCACCCTGTGTGATTTCTTAACCAGTCTAAAAATCATTGGTAAGCGCGGGTGAAATCAAAAAACACCAGGAATACTCTTAATACCTAAGACGTGACGCAAAAATTTGGGAATTTCTGTAATAGAACCAGGTTAAATAGGATAAGCCGTTTAAGGGTGACATTAAATATATAAACCCTCAATAAGCTAATTTTATGATTTTTAATTGTTGAAAAAAAGGCCGCATATGCGGCCTTTTTAACGGTTAAACCCGGATGGGGGTCATCACACCGGATGATTGTGTTCGGTTTCGTCGTTCTTACGGCTGAAACGGCGACGTACGACCACGAAGAACACCGGCACGAAGAAGATTGCCAGGATGGTTGCGGTCACCATCCCGCCCATTACACCGGTACCTACGGCGTTCTGTGCACCGGAGCCTGCACCCGAGCTAATAACCAGCGGCATAACGCCGAGGATAAAGGCCAGCGAGGTCATCAGAATAGGACGCAGACGCATACGTACCGCCTCCAGCGTCGCTTCAATCAGGCCTTTCCCTTCTTTATCCATCAGATCCTTGGCGAATTCGACGATTAATATCGCGTTCTTCGCCGACAAGCCAATGGTTGTCAGCAGGCCCACCTGGAAGTAAACGTCGTTATTCAGGCTACGGAACGTGGCGGCCAGCAGGGCGCCGATAACGCCGAGCGGAACGACCAGCATAACCGAGAACGGAATCGACCAGCTCTCATACAGCGCCGCCAGACACAGGAAGACCACAATCAGCGAGATAGCATACAGGGCAGGGGCCTGGTTGCCGGACAGCCGTTCCTGGTAGGACATCCCCGTCCAGTCGTAGCCGATGCCCGCTGGCAGTTTACCTGCCAGTTCTTCCATCAGGTTCATGGCCTCACCGGTACTTCTGCCCGGTGCCGCCTGACCCAGGATCTCCATGGATGGCAGACCGTTGTAACGTTCCAGACGCGGCGAGCCGTATTCCCAGCGTGAAGTGGAGAAGGCTGAGAATGGCACCATCTGTCCGTTGCTGCCGCGCACATACCAGTTATTGATATCGCTCGGCAACATACGGTACTGCGCTTCAGACATCACGTAGACCTTCTTCACGCGACCGCGGTCGATGAAGTCGTTGACGTAGCTACCGCCCCAGGCTGCGCCCAGCGTGGTATTGATGTCACTGATAGAGACGCCCAGCGCCTGTGCTTTTTCCTGATCGATATCCACTTTGAACTGCGGTGTATCTTCCAGGCCGTTCGGACGAACGCCAACCAGCAGGTCAGGGTGCTTCGCAACTTCGCCAAACAGCTGGTTACGCGCCTGAGTCAGTTTCTCATGGCCCAGACCACCCTGGTCGATAAGCTGGAAGTCAAAGCCGGTTGCCGTACCCAGTTCAACAATCGCTGGCAGGTTAAAGGCGAAGACCATCGCATCTTTAATCTGCGAGAAAGTGCCCATCGCACGACCCGTAATGGCCTCAACTTTGTTCTCGTCGCCTGGACGCTCAGCCCAGTCTTTCAGAGAGACGAAGGCGATACCGGTGTTCTGGCCACGACCCGCAAAGCCAAAGCCGTTAACCGCAAACACCGATTCAACGTTGGCTTTCTCTTTGTTCAGGTAGTAATCCGTGACCTCATCCAGCACTTTCTGGGTACGTTCCTGGGAAGCACCTGCAGGCAGCTGAGCCATGGTCAGGAATACGCCCTGGTCTTCATCCGGCAGGAACGAGCTTGGCAGACGAACGAACAGGTAAGCCATGCCGACCACGATGATGATATAGAGCAGCAGATAACGACCGGTGCTGCGCAGGATGTTGCCCACGCTGTCGGTGTAGTGGTGCGTGCTCTTATCGAACATACGGTTAAACCAGCCGAAGAAGCCTTTTTTGTTCTCGCCGTGATCGCCTTTTGCCACCGGTTTCAGCATGGTGGCGCACAGGGCCGGCGTCAGGATCAGTGCCACCAGAACCGACAGGGCCATCGCGGAAACGATAGTGATCGAGAACTGACGATAGATCGCACCGGTAGAACCACCAAAGAAGGCCATCGGGATAAATACCGCCGACAGCACCATGGCGATACCGACCAGAGCGCCCTGGATCTGGCCCATGGATTTACGGGTCGCCTCTTTCGGCGGGAGTCCCTCTTCGGACATCACACGCTCGACGTTTTCGACCACCACGATGGCGTCATCCACGAGCAGGCCGATCGCCAGCACCATCCCGAACATCGTCAGGGTGTTTATCGAGAAACCAAAGGCCGCCAGGATCGCAAAGGTCCCGAGCAGAACCACCGGTACGGCGATGGTTGGAATCAGCGTCGCACGGAAGTTTTGCAGGAACAGATACATCACCAGGAAGACCAGGATGATCGCTTCTACCAGCGTTTTCACCACTTCGTGGATGGAGATTTTCACGAACGGCGTTGTGTCATACGGGTAAACGATTTTCAGGCCTGACGGGAAGAACGGTTCCATTTTCTTCAGTTCGGCACGGATCGCCGTCGCGGTATCCAGGGCGTTGGCGCCAGTCGCCAGTTTAATCCCCAGACCGGATGCCGGCTGGCCGTTAAACTTCGCGATCACGTCATAGTTTTCACCACCCAGTTCCACCTTTGCCACGTCGCGCAGGCGAACCTGGGAACCGTCCGGATTCACCTTCAACAGGATCTTACTGAACTCATCCGCAGAGGTCAGACGGGTCTGGGCGATGATCGAGGCGTTCAGCTGCTGGCCTTTAACCGGCGGCGTACCGCCTAACTGACCGGCTGCAACCTGGGCGTTCTGCGCTTTAATGGCGTTAATCACGTCTACCGGCGTCAGCTGGAAGTTGTTCAGTTTGTTCGGATCCATCCAGATACGCATCGCGTACTGAGAACCGAAGAGCTGAACGTCACCGACACCAGAAGTACGGCTAATAGCGTCCTTCATGTTGGCGCCCACGTAGTCGGAAATATCCTCCTGCGTCATGGTGCCGTTGGTGTTGATAACGCCGACAACCATCAGGAAGCTACTGGAGGATTTCTCCACGCTCACACCCTGCTGTTGTACTTCCTGCGGCAGCAGCGGCATCGCCAGCTGCAGTTTGTTCTGTACCTGAACCTGGGCAATGTCCGCATCCGTACCCGACTCGAAGGTCAGGGTGATCTGAACAGTACCGGTTGAGTCACTGTTGGAGGACATGTACATCAGGTTATCGATACCGTTCATGTTCTGTTCGATAACCTGCGTGACGGTGTCCTGCACCGTTTTTGCATCAGCCCCTGGGTAGGTTGCGGCGATTGAAATTGCTGGCGGCGCAATGGTTGGATATTGCGCGACAGGCAGCTTCAGGATCGCAAGTCCCCCGGCTAGCATGATGATGATGGCGATCACCCACGCGAAAATGGGGCGATCGATAAAGAAATTAGGCATGTCTTAACGGCTCCTGTTTAAGTTAAGACTTAGGTTGTTCTGACTGACCGCCTGCTGAGGCTTGCTGTTGATTGTCAGACGTGACCTCTTGCGCTTTTACCTTGGCGCCTGGGCGAACTTTTTGTAATCCGGTAATGATGACGCGATCGCCATCTTTCAGACCGTCAGTCACCAGCCATTTGTCACCAATCGCCTGGGTTGCCTTGATCTGACGAACTTCGACTTTGTCTTCAGCGCCAATCACCATCGCACTGGCATCGCCGCGCGGAGTACGGGTCACGCCCTGCTGTGGCACCAGCAGTGCGGTTGGGTTGGTCCCTTCTTCCAGGCTGGCGCGAACGAACATACCCGGTAACAGCGTATGGTTCGGGTTCGGGAAGATGGCGCGCAGGGTAATCGAACCGGTGGTCTGATCGACCGTTACGTCTGAGAACTCCAGGCTGCCGGTCTCCGGGAATTTGATGCCGTCGCTGGTGACCAGCTCAACTTTCGCTTTGCCGTTTTCCTGCTTCAGGGTGCCGTTTTCCAGCTCCTGTTTCAGACGCAGGAAATCGTTGCTCGACTGGGTGACATCGACATAGATCGGGTCCAGTTGCTGCACGGTTGCCAGCGCAGTGGTCTGGCCGTTCTGTACCAGCGCACCCTCGGTCACCGCGGATTTACCAATACGGCCGCTGATAGGGGAGGTCACTTTAGTATAGGCCAGGTTGATACGCGCGGTTTCAACGGCAGCCTTCGCAGCGACGACCGCAGCGTTAGCCTGCTGGGCATCCGCCTGCGCACTGTCATATTCCTGTTGGCTGATGTACTGCGTACCCAACAGTTTCTGATAACGGTTGACGGTCAGCTGGGCAATTTTTGCAGCAGCCTGCGCTTTGGCCAGATCGCCTTTCGCGCTTTCGTAGTTCGCCTGATAGGTTGCAGGATCAATCTGATACAGAGACTCGCCCGCTTTAACATCACCGCCTTCAGTAAAATTACGTTTCAGAATGATGCCACTCACCTGTGGACGCACTTCAGCAATACGGTAAGCGCTGGTTCGGCCGGGTAATTCTGTTGTCATCTGGAGAGGTTCGGTTTTGAGCGTCACGACACCAACTTCTGGCACCTGCTGCGCTCCTTGTTGAGCCTGTTTTTCGTCACATCCTGTAAGCGCTAAGCTGCCTGAGAGCATCAGAACGATCGCCAGAGGCGTTAACCCTCTGTTTTTGTTCATATGTAAACCTCGAGTTTCCGATTTCAAATTGATCAATGGATCAA
The DNA here is from genome assembly GCF_965195605.1 of Leclercia sp. M-A074-M. Classification (NCBI taxonomy): domain Bacteria; kingdom Pseudomonadati; phylum Pseudomonadota; class Gammaproteobacteria; order Enterobacterales; family Enterobacteriaceae; genus Leclercia; species Leclercia sp. M-A074-M. The sequence goes on from NZ_CBDAHM010000007.1 coordinate 192,456, forward strand.
GCGTCCACAAACCCATTGCTGCGTTTATATTATCGTCGTGCTATGGTACATACATTCATAAATGTATGTAAATCTGGCTCCTGTAAATTCACCTGCGCATGGCACGAAAAACCAAACAACAAGCACTTGCAACACGCCAACACATCCTTGATGTCGCTTTACGCTTGTTTTCGCAACAGGGGGTCTCCTCCACCTCTCTGGCTCAGATTGCTCAGGCGGCTGGGGTTACCCGGGGAGCGATTTACTGGCATTTCAAAAATAAGTCAGATTTATTTGGCGAAATTTGGGAGCTGTCAGAATCCAGTATTGGGGATCTTGAGACTGAGTATCGGGCAAAATTCCCTGGCGATCCACTCTCAGTTTTAAGAGAGATTCTGGTCTATATCCTTGAGGCGACGGTTATAGAAGAGCGACGCCGTCTGATGATGGAGATCATCTTCCATAAATGTGAATTCGTTGGGGAAATGGCGGTGGTGCAGCAGGCGCAGCGCAGCCTCTGTCTGGCCAGTTACGACCGAATCGAACAAACCCTGACGCACTGTATTAAAGCCAACATGCTCCCGGCTAATCTGCTGACCCGTCGCGCCGCCATTCTGATGCGCAGTTATATTTCCGGCATTATGGAAAACTGGCTGTTTGCTCCCCAGTCTTTTGATCTGCAACGTGAAGCCCGTGATTATGTCGCGATCCTGCTGGAGATGTACCAGCTCTGTCCCACGCTACGGGCGCAGCCTGAGCCGCTCCTGGCCTGACGCCCAGGAATTATCCGGGAGCCATCAGTTCACGCTATTTTGCTTTCGACGGCCGTGATATTCTTCACGCCGGTCATCCCGGTCATTCATCACACAAATTACACACTACTATGTCGCACTACACACGCCAATCGCATCCTGTTTTTGCCTTTATTTTGCTTCTCTTTTTTGCCTTACTGGCTTCCCCGGTTGCGTTTGCACGTGGTGATAACACCAGTGATACGCCAACCCGGGCAGATATTCAGAGCCAGCTTGATGTCCTGAACAAACAAAAAGAGCTCACTCCGCAGGACAAGCTGGTACAAAAAGACCTGACGGAAACCCTCGAGACTATTGATAAGCTTGAGCGGATCAAGGCCGAAACCACACAGTTACGCCAGAAAGTGGCCCAGGCGCCGGAAGCGATGCGTAAGGCGACCGAAAGCCTGAATGCGCTAAGTGATGTGGACAATGATGAAGAAACCCGCAAAACGCTGGCCACGCTCTCATTACGCCAGCTGGAACTGCGCGTATCGCAGTTGCTCGACGACCTACAAACCGCCCAGAGCGATCTCTCAACCTACAACAGCCAGCTGGTTTCCCTGCAAACTCAGCCGGAGCGCGTACAGAATGCAATGTATGCCGCCTCTCAGGAGCTGCAGCAGATCCGCAATCGCCTGAACGGCACCACGGTGGGCGAGGCGGCGTTACGCCCCACGCAGCAAACGTTGCTCATGACGCAGCAGCTTCTGCTGAATGCCCAGATCGAACAGCAGCGCAAGAGCCTGGAAGGCAATACCGTCCTGCAGGATACCCTGCAAAAACAGCGCGACTACGTCACCGCGAACATCAACCGTCTGGAGCACCAGCTGCAGCTGCTGCAGGAGGCGGTCAACAGCAAGCGACTGACCCTGACGGAGAAAACGGCTCAGGAAGCGGTAAACCCGGATGAAACCGCGCGTATCCAGGAAAATCCGCTGGTGAAGCAAGAGCTGGACGTTAACCACCAGCTCAGCCAGCGCCTGATTAAAGCCACTGAAAACGGCAACACCCTGGTTCAGCAGAACATTAAAGTGAAAAACTGGCTGGATCGCGCCCTACAGTCCGAACGCAATATTAAAGAGCAGATTGCCGTCCTGAAAGGCAGCCTGCTGCTGTCGCGTATCCTTTATCAGCAGCAGCAGACTTTACCTTCTGCCGATGAGCTGGAGGACATGACCAACCGCATTGCGGATCTGCGCCTGGAGCAGTTTGAGGTCAACCAACAGCGCGATGCCCTGTTCCAGAGCGATGCCTTCGTGGCGAAGCTGGAAGAGGGGCACAAGAGCGAGGTCAATGGAGAGGTTCACGATGCGCTGTTGCAGGTGGTGGATATGCGCCGCGAACTGCTTGACCAGATGAATAAACAGCTGGGTAATCAGCTCATGATGGCCATTAACCTGCAGATCAACCAGCAGCAACTGGTGAGCGTATCCAAAAGTCTGCAGGAGATCCTCACCCAGCAAATCTTCTGGGTGAACAGCAATAAACCGATGGACTGGGACTGGATCAAATCCTTCCCGGGCATGCTGAAAGATCAGATTAAGGGGATGAAAATCTCTGTTAACTGGGAAAAAGCAGGCCCTGCGGTGGCGTTTGCTTTCCTGGCGGGTCTGCCGCTGTTGTTGATTGCCGGCCTCATTCGCTGGCGTCTTGGCTGGCTGAAAAAGTATCAGGCGAAGCTGGCGCAGGAAGTGGGGCAGTTGCGTAATGACAGCCAGCTTCATACCCCAAAAGCGATTCTTATCGATCTGATCCGCGCCCTGCCGGTCTGTCTGCTGATCCTCGCCGCCGGCCTGATCCTGTTCACGATGCAGCTCAATATCAGCGATCTGCTGTGGGCCTTCAGCAAAAAGCTGGCGCTGTTCTGGCTGGTCTTTGGCCTGTGCTGGAAAGTGCTGGAGAAGGATGGCGTGGCGGTGAGCCACTTTAATATGCCTGCGCAGCTGACCAGCCACTGGCGCCGCCAGATTGTGCGCATCAGCCTGGCGCTGTTGCCGCTGCACTTCTGGTCGGTGGTGGCGGAGCTCTCTCCGCTCCATCTGATGGATGATGTGCTGGGGCAGTTTGTTATCCTGCTTAACCTGCTGCTGATCAGCGTCCTGATGTGGCCGATATTCCGTGACAGCTGGCGTGACAAAGAGTCGCATACCATTCGTCTGGTGACGGTCACCGTACTCTCTATTATTCCTATCGCCCTGATGGTGCTGACGGCCACCGGCTATTTCTATACCACCCTGCGTCTGTCGGGTCGCTGGATTGAAACCGTCTATCTGGTGATCTTCTGGAACCTGCTCTATCAGACCGTGCTGCGCGGGCTGAGCGTTGCCGCCCGCCGTATTGCCTATCGCCGCGCGCTGGCGCGTCGGCAGAATATGGTGAAGGAGGGGGCCGAAGGCGCTGAACCGCAGGAAGAGCCGACCATTGCCCTGGAGCAGGTTAACCAGCAAACGCTGCGTATCACCATGCTGGTGATGATAGCCCTGTTCGGCGTGATGTTCTGGGCGATCTGGTCTGATTTAATCACCGTCTTTGCCTATCTCGACAGCATTACGTTGTGGCACTACAGCGGCACCGAAGCGGGTGCGGCGGTGATGAAAAATGTCACTATGGGCAGCCTGCTGTTTGCACTGGTCTCGTCGGTGGTGGCATGGGCCTTGATCCGCAACTTACCCGGCCTGCTGGAGGTACTGATCCTCTCGCGCCTGAATATGCGTCAGGGGGCCTCCTACGCCATTACCACCATCCTGAACTATGTGATTCTGGTGGTGGGCGCCATGACCGTCTTCGGTTCGCTCGGGGTGTCGTGGGACAAACTGCAGTGGCTGGCGGCGGCGTTGTCGGTGGGCCTTGGTTTCGGTTTGCAGGAGATCTTCGGTAACTTCGTCTCCGGCCTGATTATTCTGTTCGAACGTCCGGTGCGAATCGGCGATACCGTCACCATCGGTACCTTCTCGGGCACCGTCAGCAAGATCCGTATCCGCGCGACCACCATCACTGATTTCGATCGCAAAGAGGTGATCATCCCGAACAAAGCGTTCGTCACCGAGCGGTTGATTAACTGGTCACTGTCGGACACCATCACCCGCGTGGTGATCCGCATCGGCGTGGCTTACGGTTCCGATCTGGAGATGGTGAAAAACGTCCTGCTGAAAGCGGCGATGGATCATCCAAAAGTGATGCACGATCCGGAGCCAGCCGTCTTCTTTACGACCTTCGGGCCGAGCACGTTAGATCATGAGCTGCGTCTGTACGTGCGTGAACTGCGCGATCGCAGCTACACGGTGGATGAACTGAACCGCACCATCGAACGTATGTGCCGCGAGAACAACATCAATATCGCCTTTAACCAGCTGGAAGTGCATCTGCGCAATGAAAAGGGCGACGAGCACACTGAAGTGAAACGTGACATTAAGGGTGACGATCCGACCCCGGCGTGATGTGCCCCCTCGCTCTGGCCTTCTCCCTTTCAGGGAGAGGGCAGGGGGGAGGGCAATTTCCCTTCAAAATCCCGCTTCACAATCTCCAGCGCTTTCAGCACTGTTTCAGTGGGGATGCCATGGTTCTCCAGCAACATGATGAGGTCGACGGCCAGCTTGACTTCGTCGGGGGCATTTTCCAGTGACACACACTACTCCTGTTAACGGGTCAGACGCGCGATAACGCGTTCAATATCATCCAGTGCCTTACGACAGCGTTCAAGCCGTCCTTCCAGGGCTGTGATTTCGCGCATCAGCATCTGCTGTTCTTCCAGCGTTTCGGCCTGATTCAGCCGCGCCGCGCGCGCCTTTTTCATTTCACATAGCCGACGTTCAAACTCCTGGTGTTCCAGACGCTTGCGCTGCCATTTTGTGGTGCCGGCAGAGGAACTGTCCCAGACGCGTAGCGGCCAGGCGGCAATCTCCCGATGCAGGGCGGCAATCTGTTCCGCCAGATGACCGGCGAGCCAGGCCACCTGCTCAGATTGCCCCTTTTCCACGGCGTGACGCAGCTCATCCAGGTTGTGCTGGGCTTCATCCAGATAGGCATTCATCACCGTGCTGCGGGTGCGAAACAGCTGCCGGTCAAAGCGCGGCTTCAGCGTGGCGTGCTGCATCAGCGGTGCGGCCTGCGTGCGCAGGGCCGACAGCTGATTTTGCAGCGTTTGTAAAAGCAAGGCTGTTTTCAATCCGCACTCCAGTGGTACAGTAGCCGTTCAGTTTGATACCGATTCGCATTATGCAGCGTACTATTCTAATCATCATTGGCTGGCTTGCGGTAGTGCTCGGCACGCTGGGTGTCGTTTTACCCCTCCTGCCGACTACCCCTTTTATATTGCTGGCGGCGTGGTGCTTCGCCCGCTCCTCGCCGCGTTTTCACCACTGGCTGCTCTACCGCTCATGGTTTGGCGGCTATCTGCGTCACTGGCAACAGTACCGTGCAATGCCGCCCGGGGCTAAGCCGCGGGCCATTGCGCTGATCCTGGTGACCTTCGCCATTTCATTATGGCTGGTCAAAATGATGTGGGTACGGATCCTGCTGCTGGCGATCCTCACCTGCCTGCTCATTTTCATGTGGCGGATCCCCGTTGTTGATGAAAAGCAATAATCATCAGACTGGCTGTTGCATTTCTTGTGCGCAGCCAGTAAATTCGACCGTTTTCGAGCACGGGCGGGCCTGGTTAAAGGTTAAACAATTGTTACTTTGACCAACCCTTTATCCGCTCCGTGAGTAACACCGTTTTCATCAGGCATCCATTTATGACCGCAACTGCGCAGCAGCTTGAATTTCTTAAAAACAGCATCAAAAGCATCCAGGATTATCCAAAGCCTGGCATTCTTTTCCGTGATGTCACCAGCTTGCTGGAAGACCCAAAAGCGTACGCGCTCAGCATCGAACTGCTGGTTGAGCGTTATAAGAACGCTGGGATCACCAAAGTTGTAGGCACCGAGGCCCGTGGTTTCCTCTTTGGCGCCCCGGTTGCGCTGGCAATGGGCGTGGGTTTTGTACCGGTGCGTAAACCGCGTAAACTGCCTCGCGAAACCATCGCCGAGAGCTACGAGCTGGAGTACGGCACCGACCAGCTTGAGATCCACGTTGATGCGATAAAGCCAGGCGACAAAGTGCTGGTGGTTGACGATCTGCTGGCCACCGGCGGCACCATTGAAGCGACCGTGAAGCTGATCCGTCGCCTGGGTGGCGAAGTAACCGATGCGGCCTTTATCATCAACCTGTTCGATCTGGGCGGTGAACAGCGCCTCGAAAAACAGGGCATCACCAGCTACAGCCTCGTGCCATTCCCGGGACATTAATCCTCCCGCCCGCAACCTCGCCCAACGGGTGAGGTTGTGTTAGCATTACCCCCCTGAATATCCACCTTCCAGCGTTGCAGAGCCTGCCCATGAGTTATCAGGTGTTAGCCCGTAAATGGCGACCCCAAACCTTTGCTGACGTTGTCGGCCAGGAACATGTGCTGACCGCCCTGGCGAACAGCTTATCGCTAGGACGTATCCACCACGCCTGGCTTTTTTCCGGCACCCGTGGCGTCGGTAAAACCTCTATTGCCCGTTTGCTGGCGAAAGGCCTTAACTGCGAAACCGGGATCACCGCCACGCCGTGCGGCGTGTGTGATAACTGCCGTGAAATCGAGCAGGGGCGCTTTGTCGATCTGATTGAGATCGATGCCGCATCACGCACCAAAGTCGAAGATACCCGCGATCTGCTGGATAACGTCCAGTACGCCCCGGCGCGTGGCCGCTTCAAGGTCTATCTGATCGATGAAGTGCACATGCTGTCGCGCCACAGCTTTAACGCCCTGCTGAAAACGCTGGAAGAACCGCCTGCACACGTTAAATTCCTGCTGGCGACCACCGATCCGCAAAAGCTGCCGGTCACTATCTTGTCCCGCTGTCTGCAGTTCCATCTGAAGGCGCTGGACGTCACGCAGATCCGCGATCGGCTCGAATATATCCTGAATGAAGAGCAGGTTGCCCATGAACCGCGGGCGCTGCAGCTGCTGGCGCGTGCCGCAGATGGCAGCCTGCGCGATGCGCTCAGCCTCACGGATCAGGCGATTGCCAGCGGCGAAGGCAAGCTGACGACCCAGGCGGTGAGCACCATGCTCGGCACGCTGGATGACGATCAGGCGCTGTCGCTGATTGAAGCGGTTGTCGAGGCCAACGGCGAGCGGGTGATGGAGCTGGTCAACGCCTCAGCCTCACGCGGCGTGGAGTGGGAAGCCCTGCTGGTAGAGATGCTCAGCCTGCTGCACCGGATCGCGATGGTGCAACTCTCCCCGGCGGCGCTGGGCCCGGATATGGCGGCCATAGAACAGCGGATGCGCGAGCTGGCCCGCACCATTCCGCCAACGGATGTACAGCTTTACTACCAAACCCTGTTAATTGGTCGTAAGGAACTGCCGTTCGCGCCCGACAGACGTATGGGGGTTGAGATGACCCTGCTGCGCGCGCTGGCGTTCCATCCGCGCATGCCGTTGCCGGAACCCGAGGTGCAGCCACAGTCTTTCGCACCGGCCGCGCCGACGGCGGTTATGTCACCGCAGCAGGTGCCTGTACAGCCGGCAGCGCCATCGCCGCAAAATGTGCCGCTGTCGGACGCCACCAGTTCGGTGCTTGCTGCCCGCAGCCAGCTACAGCGCGCGCAGGGAGCACCCAGACCAAAAAAGAGTGAACCGGCAGCGCCTGCAAGAGCGCGGCCGGTAAATAACGCCGCGCTTGAACGTCTGGCTTCGGTCACGGATCGTGTCCAGTCGCGTTCGGCATCGGTCACTTCTGAGCCTAAGGCGCCGGTTAAGCAAGAAGCCTATCGCTGGAAAGCCACCACCGTCACCGAAGAGGTGAAGGTGGAGATTGCCACGCCGAAGGCGCTGAAAAAGGCGCTGGAGCATGAGAAAACGCCGGAGCTCTCCGCGAAGCTTGCGGAAGAGTCGCTTGTGCGCGATGCCTGGGCAGCAGAGGTCAGTAAACTGAAGCTGCCGAAGCTGGTGGAGCAGGTCGCGCTCAACGCCTGGCGTGAGCAGGAGGGCAACCGCATCTGCCTGCATCTGCGTCCGGGCCAGCGTCACCTGAACTCGGCGAGCGCGCAGCAGGTGCTGAGTGAGGCGCTCTCCACATTACAGGGCGCGCCGGTTGAATTGACTATCATTGAAGATGATAATCCGGCGGTCCGTACCCCGCTGGAGTGGCGTCAGGCCATTTATGAAGAGAAGCTCGCGCAGGCGCGTGAGGCGATTATCGCGGATAATAACATTCAGACCCTGCAGCGTTACTTCGATGCAGAACTGGATGAAGAGAGTATTCGACCCATTTGATCGTGAGTCTGACTTACGGTTGTTATCTTTAACGTGAAAGAAGAGAGAAGCCTATGTTTGGTGGTAAAGGCGGTCTGGGTGGTCTGATGAAGCAGGCCCAGCAGATGCAGGAAAAAATGCAGAAGATGCAGGAAGAGATCGCACAGATGGAAGTCACTGGCGAATCGGGCGCAGGTCTGGTCAAAGTGACCATCAACGGCGCACACAACTGCCGTCGCGTGGAGATCGACCCAAGCCTGCTCGAAGACGACAAAGAGATGCTGGAAGATCTGGTCGCCGCTGCGTTTAACGATGCTGCGCGCCGTATCGACGAAACTCAGAAAGAAAAAATGGCCTCTGTATCCTCCGGAATGCAGCTGCCACCGGGCTTTAAGATGCCATTCTGATGCAAACCAGTCCGCTGCTTACGCAGTTAATGGAAGCGCTACGCTGCCTGCCGGGCGTAGGCCCGAAGTCGGCGCAGCGCATGGCGTTTACCCTGCTGCAACGCGATCGTAGCGGCGGCATGCGTCTGGCGCAGGCCCTGACCCGCGCCATGTCAGAAATTGGCCACTGTGCCGACTGCCGCACCTTTACCGAGCAGGAGGTGTGTAACATCTGCGCCAATCCGCGTCGTCAGGAAAATGGTCAGATCTGCGTGGTGGAGAGTCCTGCGGACATCTATGCCATCGAGCAGACCGGGCAGTTTTCCGGCCGCTATTTTGTGCTGATGGGGCATCTCTCGCCGCTGGACGGCATTGGTCCGGATGATATCGGCCTGGACCGTCTTGAACAGCGCCTGAAATCGGAAACGATCAACGAGGTGATCCTCGCCACCAACCCAACGGTGGAAGGGGAGGCGACAGCCAACTATATCGCCGAGCTGTGTGCGGAGTCGGGCGTTGATGCCAGTCGAATTGCCCACGGCGTGCCGGTGGGCGGCGAGCTGGAAATGGTCGATGGCACCACGCTGTCCCACTCTCTGGCAGGTCGTCACAAGATTAATTTCTGACCAAACGGAGGCTGCAGTCGTGGCCTCCGCTTGAAAAAATTCCCCCCTGGCCCCATCTCTCCCTCAACGCTTTTAAACCCCATTAAATGGCATTGTTGAGGTCGACTTAGTATGAAAGGACAAGAAACCCGTGGTTTCCAGTCAGAGGTAAAACAGCTTCTGCACCTGATGATCCATTCTCTTTATTCCAATAAAGAAATTTTCCTGCGCGAGCTTATCTCTAACGCCTCTGATGCGGCAGACAAGCTGCGTTTTCGTGCGCTCTCGAAGCCAGAGCTGTATGAAGGTGACGGCGAACTGCGCGTGCGCGTCTCATTTGATAAAGAGAACCGCACCCTGACCATCGCCGACAACGGCATCGGTATGACCCGTGATGAAGCCATTGACCATCTCGGCACCATCGCCAAATCCGGCACCAAAGCGTTCCTGCAGTCGATGGGTTCCGATCAGGCCAAAGACAGCCAGCTGATCGGCCAGTTCGGTGTGGGCTTCTATTCCGCCTTCATCGTGGCGGATAAAGTTACCGTGCGCACGCGTGCGGCAGGCGAAAGCGCTGAAAGCGGCGTATTCTGGGAATCCCACGGCGAAGGTGAATACACCGTTGCCGACATCACCAAAGCCGATCGCGGCACCGAGATCACCCTGCACCTGCGCGAAGGGGAGGACGATTTCCTCAACGACTGGCGCGTACGCTCCATCATCAGCAAATATTCTGACCATATCGCCCTGCCGGTAGAGATCGAAAAACAGGAAGAGAAAGATGGCGAAACCGTCATCTCCTGGGAGAAGATCAACAAAGCGCAGGCGCTGTGGACGCGTAACAAGTCTGAAATCAAAGACGACGAATACAACGAATTCTACAAGCACATCGCCCACGACTTTACCGATCCGCTGACCTGGAGCCACAACCGCGTGGAAGGGAAGCAGGAGTACACCAGCCTGCTCTACATCCCGGCGCAGGCACCGTGGGATATGTGGAACCGCGATCACAAGCACGGCCTGAAGCTGTACGTGCAGCGCGTGTTCATCATGGATGAAGCTGAACAGTTCATGCCGAACTACCTGCGCTTTGTGCGCGGCCTGATTGACTCCAACGATCTGCCGCTGAACGTCTCCCGTGAGATCCTGCAGGACAGCACCGTCACCCGTAATCTGCGCACCGCGCTGAGCAAGCGTGCGCTGCAGATGCTGGATAAGCTGGCGAAAGACGACGCCGAAAAATACCAGACTTTCTGGAAACAGTTCGGCCTGGTGCTGAAAGAGGGCCCGGCGGAAGATCCGTCTAACGTTGAAGCCATTGCCAAACTGCTGCGCTTCGCCTCCACACACAACGACTCTTCCGAGCAGAATGTGTCGCTGGAAGAGTACATCTCCCGCATGAAAGAAGGGCAGGAGAAGATCTACTACATCACCGCCGACAGCTATGCCGCGGCGAAGAGCAGCCCGCACCTGGAGCTGCTGCGTAAGAAAGGCATCGAAGTGCTGCTGCTTTCCGATCGCATCGATGAGTGGATGATGAACTACCTGACCGAGTTCAGCGGCAAAGCGTTCCAGTCCGTTGCCAAAGCCGATGAGTCCATCGACAAGCTGGCAGATGAAGTGGACGATACCGCGAAAGAGGCGGAAAAAGCGCTGGAGCCGTTTGTTGAGCGCGTGAAAACCCATCTGGGCGATCGCGTGAAAGAGGTGCGTTTCACCCACCGTCTGACCGATACCCCTGCCATCGTCACCACTGATGCTGACGAGATGAGCACCCAGATGGCGAAGCTGTTCGCCGCTGCGGGTCAGGCAGTGCCGGAGGTGAAATACATCTTTGAACTGAACCCGGACCACGCGCTGGTGAAACGTGCAGCCGAGACCCAGGATGAAGCCCGCTTCGCCGAGTGGGTTGAACTGCTGCTGGATCAGTCCCTGCTGGCTGAACGCGGCACGCTGGAAGATCCAAACCAGTTCATCAAACGCGTGAATGCGTTGCTGCTGGCGTAAATCACTTCCCTCTCTTCGCTGAAGAGAGGATAAGGGTGCAGGTTATCTGCCTGCACCCACTAATAAATTCCCCTCATTAACCGTTTCAGCCTGCCCGCCTTTCTTGAGCGATACCCGTTCTGGTGGTATTGTTTAGCGCTTTTTGAAAAATTGAATCGACTTTTGAGGGGATTTTCGCAATGCGTATTATTCTGCTTGGCGCTCCGGGCGCGGGTAAAGGAACTCAGGCTCAGTTCATCATGGAGAAATACGGTATTCCGCAAATCTCTACGGGTGACATGCTGCGTGCCGCTGTTAAATCTGGCTCCGAGCTGGGTAAACAGGCGAAAGACATTATGGACGCCGGCAAACTGGTGACCGACGAGCTGGTTATCGCTCTGGTTAAAGAACGCATTTCTCAGGAAGATTGCCGTAACGGTTTCCTGCTGGACGGCTTCCCACGTACCATTCCGCAGGCGGATGCCATGAAAGACGCGGGCATCAACGTAGACTACGTGCTGGAGTTCGACGTACCGGACGAACTGATCGTTGACCGTATCATCGGTCGTCGCGTACACGCCGCTTCCGGCCGCGTTTACCACGTTAAGTTCAATCCGCCGCAGGTGGAAGGCAAAGACGACGTGACCGGCGAAGAGCTGACCACTCGTAAAGACGATCAGGAAGAGACCGTGCGTAAGCGCCTGGTGGAATACCATCAGATGACCGCGCCGCTGATCGGCTACTACTCTAAAGAAGCGCAGGCGGGTAACACCAAATACGCAAAAGTCGACGGTACTAAGCCTGTCGCTGACGTTCGTGCAGAGCTGGAAAAGATCCTCGGCTAATCGCACCACCACTTAACGTGGTTCTCACCCGGGTTCCCGGGTGAGAAAAATTCTCATTTTACCTTTTGCTGCAATTGGTTCCGTTTACGTACTTTTCAGATACACTTATCAGCCTGTTAAAAGGTTATGAGGCGTGAATGAGTCAGGCGAAAACCGGCATCCTGCTTGCCAATCTGGGAACCCCCGAAGCACCTACTCCAGCGGCGGTAAAACGCTACCTGCGACAATTTTTAAGCGATACGCGCGTTGTGGATACCCCACGCCTGCTGTGGTGGCCTTTGCTGCGCGGCGTGATTCTGCCGATCCGTTCGCCGCGCGTGGCAAAGCTCTATCAGTCCGTCTGGATGGAAGAGGGCTCACCGCTGATGGTCTACAGCCGTCGTCAGGAGAAGGCGCTGGCCGCCCGTCTGCCGGATATGCCGGTGGCGCTGGGCATGAGCTACGGCAAACCTTCCTTGAAAAGCGCCGTCGATGAACTGCTGGCGCAGGGCGTTGAGCACATTGTGGTGCTGACGCTCTATCCGCAGTATTCCTGCTCCACTGTGGCAGCCGTCTGGGATGAGCTGGCGCGCATTCTGGCAACCCGTCGTCGCATACCCGGCGTGACCTTTATTCGCGACTACGCGGATAACGAGCTCTATATCAACGCCCTTGCCAGCAGCGCCCGCGCGTCGTTTGAGAAACACGGCGAGCCGGATCTGCTGCTGCTCTCCTATCACGGCATCCCGCAGCGATTCGCCAACGAAGGGGACGACTATCCGCAGCGCTGCCGCGATACCACCCGTGAGCTGGTATCCGCCCTCGGCCTGCCGCCCGAGAAGGTGATGATGACCTTCCAGTCGCGCTTTGGCCGCGAGCCGTGGCTGACCCCTTATACCGATGAGACCCTCAAAATGCTGGGTGAGAAGGGGGTGAAGCATATCCAGGTGATGTCGCCGGGCTTTGCGTCAGACTGTCTGGAAACCCTGGAAGAGATCGCGGTGCAAAACCGGGAGTTCTTCCTCGAAGCGGGCGGGACGAAGTACGAGTATATTCCGGCCCTTAACGACAATCCTGAGCACATCGAGATGATGGCATCACTGGTGACCCGCAGCCGCTGATCGCACTCTGCGCCGGGTTTGTGCTACCATTCCCGGCCCATCCGTCACTCATAGCTCAGAACATGAAATTTCCCGGTAAACGTAAATCCAAACACTACTTTCCCGTTAACGCCCGCGATCCGCTGCTGCAGCAAATTCAGCCGGAAAATGAGTCCAGTGCCGCCTGGGTGGTGGGTATCGACCAGACGCTGGTGGATATTGAAGCAAAAGTGGACGATGCGTTTGTCGAACGTTACGGCCTGAGCGCCGGGCACTCTCTGGTGATTGAAGACGATGTAGCGGAAGCGCTCTATCAGGAGCTGGTGCGGGATAACCTGATCACCCATCAGTTTGCCGGGGGGACCATCGGCAACACCATGCACAACTACTCCGTGCTGGCGGACGACCGCTCCGTGCTGCTGGGCGTGATGTGCAGCAATGTCGAAATCGGCAGTTACGCCTACCGTTATCTCTGCAACACCTCCAGCCGGACCGATCTGAACTACCTCCAGGGCGTGGACGGGGCGATTGGCCGCTGTTTTACGCTGATCGGTGAATCCGGCGAGCGGACCTTCGCCATCAGCCCTGGCCATATGAACCAGCTGCGCGCCGACAGCATTCCTGAAGAGGTGATCGCCGGGGCATCGGCACTGGTGCTGACCTCCTATCTGGTGCGCTGCAAGCCCGGTGAGCCGATGCCGGAAGCGACCATGAAGGCCGTGGAATACGCGAAGAAATACAACGTGCCGGTGGTCCTTACCCTGGGCACCAAATTTGTCATCGCCGATAACCCGGAGTGGTGGCAGGCGTTCCTGAAGGAGCACGTCTCGATTCTGGCGATGAACGAAGAAGAGGCCGAAGCCCTGACCGGGGAGAGCGATCCGCTGCTGGCATCCGATAAAGCGCTGGACTGGGTCGATCTGGTGCTCTGCACCGCCGGGCCGGTAGGATTGTATATGGCTGGCTTCACCGAAGAAGAGGCAAAACGCAAGACCCAGCATCCGCTGTTGCCGGGGGCGATTGCCGAGTTCAACCAGTTTGAATTCAGCCGCGCCATGCGCCATAAGGACTGCGTAAATCCGCTGCGTATCTTCTCGCATATCGCCCCGTACATGGGTGGCCCGGAGAAGATCATGAACACCAACGGCGCAGGCGACGGCGCGCTGGCGGCGCTGCTGCACGATATCACTGCCAACGCGTTCCACCGTACCAACGTGCCGAACTCCAGCAAACACAAGTTTAACTGGCTGACCTATTCGTCGCTGGCGCAGGTATGTAAGTACGCAAACCGCGTGAGTTATCAGGTGTTGAACCAGCACTCACCGCGCTTAACGCGCGGCCTGCCGGAGCGGGAAGACAGTCTGGAAGAGTCCTACTGGGACAGATAAGTCCATTCCCCGGCAGCGCTGCGCTTGCCGGGGCGACGTCCAGGCCTGCTAAGCGAAGCGCCAGCAGGCTTTTTTTTTACCCCATCACCGGCGCCTTATCCAGCAGCGCCAGCATCGTATTGGCAATTTCACGCTCACCCATCACCACCTGATTCGCGCCACGCTCGGTGATGTAATCCACCTCGTCGTCGTAATGGGCGCGGGCAATAATTTCAATATCCGGACACTTTTCGCGCGCCGAGGCGACAATCTCACCCGCTTCATAGCCGTTGGGAATGGTCAGCAGCAGCCAGCGCGCGCAGTCCAGATGCGCCAGATTCATGATCTCTTCGTTCGCCGCATTCCCCAGCACCGCCCGGATCCCGCGTGCGCGCAACTCATCCACGCGGGTACGGGAGTTTTCAATCACCACCAGCGGAATGCCCTGGGCCATCAGCTTCTCACCCAGCAGGCTGCCGACGCGGCCAAAACCCACCAGCAGGGCGTGGTTACAGATATCCACCGGGATCTGCTTCTCATCCTCAATGGCCTCTTCCAGCGTCTGATCGTCCAGGATTTCGGTTTTATCGAGGTATTTTTCCAGCAGCGCGAACAGTATCGGGTTCAGCATAATTGAGAGGATCGCCCCCGCCAGCACCAGGTTTTGCCCGGCCTGCGGCAGCAGATCCAGCGCCATGCCCAGCCCGGCGAGAATAAAGGCAAATTCACCAATCTGGGCGAGACTGGCGGCAATAGTCAGCGCGGTACGCGGCGAGTGGCCGAACATGCGCACCAGGAAGAAAGCGGCGAGTGACTTACCGAAGATAATGATGGCCAGCGTGCCGAGCACCGCCAGCGGCTGTTCAATGAGGATCATCGGATTGAACAGCATCCCTACCGAGACGAAGAACAGCACTGCAAAGGCGTCGCGCAGGGGCAGGGTATCGTGGGCGGCACGGTGGCTCAGCTCCGATTCGTTCAGCACCATACCGGCAAAGAAAGCCCCCAGCGCGAAGGAGACGTCGAACAGCTCCACGGCCCCGAACGCAATACCCAACGCCAGCGCCAGCACCGAGAGGGTGAACAGTTCACGCGAGCCGGTCGCTGCGCTACGGGCGAGGATCCACGGCACCAGGCGGCGGCCCACCAGCATCATAATGGCAATAAACGCCACTACCTTACCGATGGTAATACTCATATCGAGCGCCAGCGAGGCTAAACCGACATTCTCTTTTTCCAGCATGCCGGCGATGGCAGGCAGCAGCACCAGGGTTAAGACCATCACCAGATCTTCAACAATCAGCCAGCCGATGGCGATCTGCCCCCGCTGGCTGTCAATCAGCTGTCTCTCTTCAAGCGCGCGCAGCAGTACCACGGTACTGGCGGTAGAAAGACAGAGCCCAAACACGATGCCGGTCATCAGCGGCCAGCCCAGCACCGCGGAAAGCGCCATACCCAACAACGTCGCCACGGCTATCTGGGCGATCGCGCCGGGAATGGCGATGGACTTTACCGCCATCAAATCCTTCAGGGAGAAATGCAAACCCACACCGAACATCAGCAGGATCACGCCAAGCTCTGCCAGCTCCGGGGCGAGTTTCGTATCAGCAACAAAACCTGGGGTAAAAGGTCCGGCTAACACGCCCGCCAATAAATAGCCCACCAGAGGGGAAATACGCAGTTTGTTGGCAATCATGCCGAGAATAAAAGCGAGTACAAGTCCACCAACAATGGTGGTGATAAGCGGTGTGGCGTGGTGCATTCCGTCTCCTTTCGTTGCTGTATGACGCCATTTTTGGTCGGGAAACCAAAAAGCTGTGTAATAGTTTATGACAAAATTAATGATTACGTTTATGAATAATCATTGAATTTTGGTAAAAACAGCAATAAAGGAGAAACGGAAGCCTGGGCGGGGAATTTTCAGAAGGAAAGTAAAGAAAGGCTGATGGTATAAGGAGAGGGCGCGGCCAAACCGGAAGATTGACCGCCAATAAATCAGGCGTTATGCCGGTTATCAGGCAGGAATATAGTCAACATCCCGAGAAGCGGCAGGAAAGCGCAGATTTTGTAGACCAGGAAGATGCTGGTATGGTCTGCAATCAAGCCTAATACCGCTGCACCAAGGCCACCCATGCCAAAAGCAAAACCAAAAAACAGCCCGGAAACCATGCCGATACGCCCCGGAAGCAGCTCCTGGGCATAGACCAGAATGGCAGAAAACGCAGAGGCGAGGATAAAACCAATGATCACGGTTAAAATACCCGTCCACCACAGGGTTGCGTAGGGCAAAATAAGCGTGAAGGGCGCAACGCCAAGGATAGAGCCCCAAATCACATATTTACGCCCGATTTTGTCACCCAATGGCCCACCAATAACGGTTCCGGCGGCAACGGCAAACAGGAAGGCGAAGAGATGAAACTGGGCGTTTTGTACCGATAATCCGAATTTTTCCATCAGGTAAAAGGTGTAATAGCTGCTGATGCTCGCCATATAGAAATATTTGGAGAAAATCAGCATCAGCAGAATGCTGACCGCCAGAATAACCTTGTTACGGGGAAGGGGATTGATAACCGGCGCTTTTGGTTTGCCCTTATTAACCCGGTGCTGGGCGGCGTACCAGCGGCTGATTTGCGCCAGCACCACAATCGCCAGCAGCGCAGCCAGCACAAACCAGGCCACGTTTCCTTTTCCATAGGGGGCAATAATTACCGCCGCCAACAGCGGGCCGAGGGAGCTGCCGAAGTTACCGCCCACCTGGAACAGCGACTGCGCCAGCCCGTGACGGCCACCGGAGGCCATACGTGCCACGCGGGACGACTCCGGGTGAAATACCGACGAGCCGGTGCCCACCAGCGCGGCGGCCACCAGTACCCCTTCAAAGCTCCCGGCCATCGCCAGCAGGATCAGGCCGCTCAGGGTAAAGCACATACCAATGGGCAGCGACCACGGCATCGGGTATTTGTCCGTCCAGTAGCCCACCACCGGTTGTAGCAGCGACGACGCCAGCTGGAAGGTGAGGGTGATCATGCCGATCTGCACGAAGGTAAGAGAGAACTCGGACTGCAATAAGGGGTAGATCGCCAGAATAAGCGACTGGATCATATCGTTCAGCAGATGCGAAAGACTGATTGCGCCAAGAATACCAAATGAGGTGCGAGCCTTAGCAGCCGACACCGGTGGAGTAGATTCACTGATTGCCATAAATACCACGTCGATTGTTATAGGAAGTGCAGGATGTAATTATTATCCGCCTAACATACCTGTCCCCGACATTTGAGGAAAGTCGCAATTCTGAAAACATATTTGTCTATTCTGATTACTCATTGTAATTTTTGCGTTTGTCTATGCATCAGGGAGTGAAGAAATGAAGTTAATGAAGCGAGGCGTCGCGCTGGCAATCATTGCGGCGTGTGGGCTGATCAGCCTGCCGGCCCAGGCCTGGGAAAAAGATAAAACCTATAACATCACCATCCTGCATACCAACGATCACCACGGCCACTTCTGGCGCAGCGAATATGGCGAATATGGCCTTTCGGCACAGAAAACGCTGGTGGATGGGATCCGTAAAGAGGTGGCGGCAAAAGGCGGCAGCGTGCTGCTCCTCTCCGGCGGCGACATTAATACCGGCGTGCCGGAATCAGATTTACAGGACGCGGAACCCGATTTTCGCGGCATGAATTTGATTGGCTACGATGCGATGGCCGTGGGCAACCATGAGTTTGATAATCCCATCGAAGTATTACGCCAGCAGGAGAAGTGGGCCAAATTTCCGTTCCTCTCCGCCAATATTTATCAGAAAAGCACCGGCGAACGCTTATTTAAACCCTGGGCCATTTTCAAACGCCAGGATATTAAAATTGCGGTGGTGGGGCTGACCACCGACGACACGGCGAAAATTGGCAACCCGGAATATTTCACCGATATCGAATTCCGTAAGCCGGCTGACGAAGCGAAGCTGGTGATCCAGGAGTTGCAGCAGAACGAAAAGCCGGACGTGATTATCGCCACTACCCATATGGGTCATTACGATAATGGCGAGCACGGCTCGAACGCGCCAGGGGATGTCGAGATGGCGCGTAGCCTGCCGGCGGGCTCCCTGGCGATGATCGTGGGGGGGCACTCCCAGGATCCGGTCTGCATGGCCTCGGAAAATAAAAAGCAGGTGGACTATGTGCCAGGCACGCCGTGCGCGCCCGATAAGCAGAACGGGATCTGGATTGTGCAGGCGCACGAGTGGGGCAAATATGTGGGCCGGGCCGATTTCGAATTCCGTAACGGCGAGATGAAGCTGGTTCACTACCAGCTCATCCCGGTCAACCTGAAGAAGAAGGTGACCTACGATAATGGCCAGAGCGAGCGCGTTCTCTATACGCCAGAAATTGCGGAAAACCCACAGATGCTCTCCCTGCTGACGCCGTTCCAGAATAAAGGTAAAGCGCAGCTGGATGTGAAGATCGGTACGCTCAATGGCAGACTGGAAGGCGATCGCAGCAAGGTGCGCTTCGTGCAGACCAATATGGGCCATCTGATCCTGGCCGCCCAGATGGCGCGCACCAATGCCGATTTTGCGGTGATGAGCGGCGGCGGCATCCGCGACTCCATTGAGGGCGGCGATATCACCTATAAAGATGTCCTCAAGGTGCAGCCGTTCGGCAACGTGCTGGTCTATGTCGATATGAGCGGTAAAGAGGTTACCGACTATCTCACCGCGGTGGCGCAGATGAAACCGGACTCCGGTGCCTATCCGCAGTTTGCCAACGTGAGCTTTGTGGCGAAAGGTGGGGTGCTCAACGACCTGAAGATCAAGGGTGAACCGGTTGATCCGGCGAAAACCTACCGTATGGCGACCCTGAGCTTCAACGCCACCGGCGGCGATGGTTATCCGCATATCGACGACAAACCAGGCTATGTGAATACCGGCTTTATTGATGCCGAGGTGCTGAAGCAATACATCCAGCAGAACTCACCGCTGGATGTAAATGCCTATGAACCGCAGGGTGAAGTGAGCTGGCAGTAAGCGCCGTCAGTGCCGGGTGGCGGCTTCGCCTTACCCGGCCTACGGTTTTAACGGTTTTTGGGTTTTGTAGGCCGGGTAAGCGCAGCGCCACCCGGCGTTTTTTTAATCCCGACGCGCGATATCCGCAAACTGCGCATCCAGCATTTTCGCCAGATCGCTCGCCGCCAGCTCAATATCCATCCCGCGCTTGCCGCCGGAAATATAGATCGTCTCAAACGCCTGTGAAGGTGCATCAATCAGCGTCGGCAGGCGCTTCTTCTGCCCCAGCGGGCTAATTCCCCCCACCAGATACCCCGTGGTGCGTTGCGCCACCATCGGGTCGGCCATATCCACCTTTTTGGCGCCCAGCGCTTTGGCCACTTTCTTCAGATCCAGCTGACTGGCAACCGGCGTCACCGCCACGGCGAGGTGTTTCATATCGCCATTCACCGCGACCAGCAACGTTTTATAGACCTGATCCGCATTCAGACCCAGTTTACGCACCACTTCATCACCAAAATTGGTTTCAGCCGGATCGTGGTCATAGCTGTGGATCCGAAACGGAATCTTGTTTTTTTCGAGTAATTTAACGGCGGGAGTCATAGCAATCCTTCTTGGCCCGGACAATAAACGCCTTAAGAATACGCCTCAAAAGCGGCTAAAAAATAGCACCATCTTGCGCAATAGTGTTGGCAGTGATGGTCACTTTGAGCGACAATCTGCTGAACCGGAGGTCTCCTCCGGCATAATAACAATGATGAAATTCCTCTTTGACGGGCCAATAGAAATATTGGCCACTTTTTTATCTCAGCAGCGACGGCAAATTCCCCTCGCCGTACAGATGCAACGCCCCCACCGCCACCACATACCGCCCAGCCGGCAACGCGTGCAGCTTTTCGCACCACGCCTGATTACGCTCATGCATCAGCACATCATACAGCGACTCGCTGAAGGTCGCCGGAAGCGCCAGCTTGTCGACGACAGGGGGGGAATCCAGCCACCAGCTCACCATGGTTTGCAGCAGGCGGGCATTGGTGTGCCAGTGAGTCAGGGTATCTTCCAGCAGCAGCAAACCGTCGTCTGGCATCTGGCGCAGCAGGGCGATCTGGCTGGCCGCCCCTTCCAGCTCAATGACCGGTAGGTTCTGCGTGCGCGCGGCATTCAGCAATTGGTAATCGATGCCGTAATCTCCCCGCAGCCCTAACCGCTGCGCCTGGGTAGCCTGCAACACCATAGCGATCTGCCACAGCGGCTGGCTCTCAAGCTGATTAAGCGATAATCCAAGCTCCCCGGCGACCCGTTGCAGTTCCGTAAGCTGGGTCGGGCTGATACGCTCCGCCAGCGGAGGCGGGATCGCAAGTCCTGCGAAGGGCGACTCATCCCCGGAGATATCCGCTTCGACGATCAGCGCGTCGGCATGATGCAAGCGGGTAACCAGGCCATCGGGCAGGGGAGACATATCCCGCGTACCCATATGGATACTGCCGACCAGATGCAGATGCTGTCCGCCGGGAAGGGTGATATCAAGACCAGGCCAGCGATAGCGGCGGGGGAAGAGGGCGCGAAACGATGCTTTCAGACGTTGAAACAGACCCATACGCGCTCCCTGATGAAAAATTCATGCTAGCGCGTGGGGAGGAGTGGCGCAAGACGTCCTTGTCCTGCGACCACCTCAGGCTTTAGGTTTAAAGCGCAACAGGCGGTTGGCGTTGCTGACCACGGTAATAGAGGAGAGGGCCATGGCGGCACCCGCCACTACCGGGTTCAGCAGCGTGCCGGTCAGCGGCCATAAGATCCCGGCGGCGACAGGAATACCGAAGGCGTTGTAGATAAAGGCCCCCAGCAAATTCTGCTTCATGTTGCGCAGCGTCGCTTTCGAGATGGCGAGCGCGTCGGCCACGCCGGTCAGACTGTGGCGCATCAGGGTTATCGCCGCCGTTTCGATAGCGACATCGCTGCCGCCGCCCATGGCAATTCCGACATCGGCCTGTGCCAGCGCCGGGGCATCGTTGATGCCGTCGCCAACCATCGCCACCCGGCGCCCCTGCTTCTGCAGTTTGATAATCGCCTCCGCCTTGCCATCCGGCAGGACGCCCGCAATCACCTCATCAATGCCAGCTTCCCTGGCGATAGCCTGTGCGGTAGTGGCGTTATCGCCGGTCAACATCACCAGACGATAACCCTCCCGGTGCAGGCGTTGCAGTGCGGTCACGCTGTCTGCGCGCAGCGGATCGCGGATGGCAAACAGCGCCGCGGCCCGCCCGTCAATCGCCAGCAACACCGGCGTTGCGCCCCTGGTGGCCCAGGTGTGCAGATGTTCATCCAGCGCGCTGGTATCAATGCCATTTTCCGCAAGCAGCGCCTGATTACCGAGCAGCAGGGTGCGGTTGTCCACCTCGCCGCTGACGCCAAGGCCACGCAGGGTGCGGAAGTTATCTACCTGGGCGAGCGCGCGCTCCGCTTTATCCAGAATCGCCCGCGCCAGCGGGTGGCTGGAGCCCTGCTCAAGTGCGCCTGCCAGATTGAGGGCGGCAGCTTCGTCGATCCCACCCAGGGTATGGACGGCAACCACCTGCGGTTTACCTTCGGTCAGGGTGCCGGTTTTATCAAAGACCAGCGTATCCAGAGTGCTGGCGCGTTGCAGGGCGTCGGCGTCGCGCACCAGCACGCCCGACTCCGCGGCACGTCCGACGCCGGAGATAATCGACATCGGCGTCGCCAGCCCCAGGGCGCAAGGGCAGGCGATAATCAGCACCGTGGTGGCGATCACCAGGGTGTAAACAATCTGCGGCGCGGGGCCAAAAAAGTACCAGATAGCGGCGCTGAACAGGGCGATACCCACCACCACCGGCACGAAAATGGCAGAGATTTTATCCGCCAGCTTGCCGATCTCCGGTTTGCTGCTCTGGGCCTGGCGCACCATCCGAATAATGCGCGACAGCGTGGTGTGACTGCCGACGGCGCTGGCGCGGAACAGCACGCTGCCATCCTGCACGACAGTACCGGCATGAACGCTCTCCCCGTCGCTTTTCTGCTGCGGTACCGGCTCGCCGGTGAGCATCGCCTCGTCAAACCAGGCTTCGCCCTGGGTGATCTCCCCGTCCACCGGGACGCGATCCCCGGTGGTCAGGCGCAGGATCATGCCTGCTTCAACCTCTGCCAGCGGCACGCTTTGTTCGCCGCTCTCCGTTACCACCCGGGCGGTGGGCGGTGTTAAATCGAGTAATCTTTCCAGCGCTTTCGACGAACGCTGCCGGGCCCGCGCCTCCAGCATATGGCCTAAGTTGATCAGGCCGATGATCATGGCGCTGGCTTCATAGTAGAGATGGCGCGCTTCCATCGGGAACCACTGTGGCCAGAGGTTTACGCTCATCGAGTAGAGCCACGCCGCGCCGGTACCCAGCGCCACCAGCGTGTCCATGGTGGCGGTGCGGTTTTTCAGGCTCTTCCAGGCGCTGGTATAAAAGTGGCCGCCGGCGACGATCATCACGCCGAGGGTGAGCACGCCGATCGCCAGCCACAGCGTGCGGTTATCGTCGGTGACCATCATGTTGTCGCCGAGCATACCCCAGCCCATCACCGGGATACCTACCAGCAGGGCGACAATCGCCTGCCAGCGAAAACGTTTCATGGTGGCGATGGCCGTCTCCTGCTGGCGCGCCCGCCGTTCGATGTCATCCTCAATCGCTTCGGCGCCGTAGCCCGCTTTCTCAACGGCCTGCACTAAATCAGCGGCGGAAGCACTGCCCATCACCAGCGCAGTGCGTTCCGCCAGATTGACCCGTGCCTGTGCCACACCCGGAACCGCCTGCAGGGCATCCTGCACCCGGGTGACGCAGCTGGCGCAGCTCATGCCGTTGATCAACAGCTGTTGGCTGTCATCACTGTCGTGAGCTGCCGGAAGCTCAGAGGGGTCCGCTGTCAGTGCTTCCGACGGAGTTGTTGACGCTGTCAGCGGATCAGCCTTTGGGTGGCTTAACGCCGCACCGTACCCGGCCTGTTTGATGGTGTCGATCAGGGCATCGGCGCTGGCGCTGCCGGTAACGACCGCGTGCTCGATGGTCACCTCTGCATGCTCAACGTCCGGGCGTTGCTCCAGACTCTCTTTAACGCGTTTGACACAGTGGCCGCAGGAGAGGCCGTCCAGTGTCAGATCGATGGTTTGAGACATAATTAGCTCCTTATAAATCTCCAGCCAGATATTGACCGGAGAGACACTTTCATCTAACTGTTATCAAGGTTAAACCTTCCATCAAGGGGAAGGTCAAGGGGGAAACGTGAATATCAGTGATGTTGCCAAAAAAACTGGCTTAACCAGCAAAGCGATTCGTTTTTACGAAGAGAAAGGGCTGGTGACACCGCCGCTGCGCAGTGAGAACGGCTACCGGAGCTATACGCAAAAGCACCTTGATGAACTCACGCTGCTGCGCCAGGCGCGTCAGGTAGGGTTCAATCTGGATGAGTGCGGGGATCTGGTGACGCTGTTTAACGATCCTGCCCGCCACAGCGCCGATGTAAAAAGCCGGACGCTGGATAAGGTGGCTGAAATTGAGCGGCATATTGTAGAGCTACAGGCGATGCGCGATCGGCTGCTGGCCCTGGCCGAGAGCTGCCCGGGGGATGAGAGCGCCGACTGCCCGATCATCGATAATCTCTCCGGCTGCTGTCACCGTAAGGTGAAGGCTTAACGCCGGGCCGGGTTGAGCATAAACACCACCGTCCCGCGATACCAGGGAGATTTTTGCAGTTGCGCTTCGGCCTGCACATCCCGCTGGCCGTTTTGTACCAGCCCGAGCTTGAAGGGAATGCGCAGCCGGGCAAGCGCGGGTAGATAGGCCTGATAATTGTCTACCGTGTGGCGGCCCTGATAGCTCTGGATCACCAGCTCATCCACTGCCAGGCTATTCAGCGTGGCGACATCGCCGGTTTTCGCCCAGTCCAGTAGCCCGGTCACCCCCAGCGCAAACTCCGGCGGCAGCTGCTGGCGAAGTGTACGCAAAAAGCGCGCGTAGTCTGCCAGCTGGTGGGTAGCGGCATCAAAATCGATCTGTAACCCCACGACCTGATTCCCTGCGGCCTGCCAGCGCTGCATCAGGCGGACAATTCTCGGCACGATGGTCGGCGGCACCTCCAGGGTGGTAAAGCGCACGGTCAGCCAGATGGAGGGAAAGGCCAGGCGACTGACCGGCAGGCCGAGGCGCTGAAACACCACCTCATCGGGCTGGGCCAGCACTTCGCCCTGATGGAGATAGACCGTTTGCGCCTCTTTCAGTGCGTCGCTGGCCTTCACCCCTGACCAGAGCCAGAAGGCCGGATGCTCGTGGGCGGTAACGATTTCTGCCGCCTGCGCCTCTCCGGCCAGCAGCGCGGCTACCAGTAGTATTTGAGTTTTTGCGCCCACGGACTGCCCGGATACTGCGTTTTTAACTGCGAGAACCAGCCTTTGCGCTGGGCTTTGTCCACATCGGTTCCGCCACATTCGTTATAGCCGGACGGGGCGTAGCACATGATGGCCCGATAGAGCGCATAGCTCTTATCTTCATGTTCTGCCTTTGGTGAGGTGATGACCTGCTGGTAGTAAGCCTGTCTGTCGAACTGCCCGTAGGGTTCTTTGCGGTGGATGGCCGCCTCCAGCAGACCGTTGCCCGCACTCTCTTTCCACAGATCGACATGGGTATTGGTTGTGCGGAAAAACTCGCCCAGACAGTTCAGGGCATGGGCATCTGCGGCGTTCTGGCTGAGCACCTGCACCGTTTGGTCCAGGCTTCGACAGACGTAACCGGCTTCGGCGGCATCGCCGTTCCAGTCAAATACGCTCAGGTTAACATCGTCAAACGCTTTGCCAATGACTGGCGAGGTTATCGCGCTGGCGAGCTTTCTGTCATTTAACCAGTCGCTAAAGCGGTTCTCCGTTAAATCGCGCACCAGCAGGGTATGCAGCGCAATGGTCCGCTCTTCATTGTTGGGTCCCTGACTGGCCTGCTGACGTAACCGCTCAGGCGAGGCTACCGCTTTCAGCACCCGGGAGCGATAACGCAGGCTGGTGATGGCGCTATCCGCGGCAAAGATCGCCTCTGGATTACCGCTATAGACCAGGGTGGCCGCTAGTCTGGACTGCACGTACTGCTGCTGTTCAGCATCCTGGCTGAGTTTCAGCAGCTTAAGCCAGAAATCACGCGCCTCAGGCCACTGCTTTTGCGCCATCAGCGCGTCGCCGTACAGTACCTGCTCGCTGAAGGCGACAATGTCGTGCGCCGGGAGTCTTTCTGCCGGTTTAACGGCCTGAAGGATGGCGGCAGGGTTATTCGTCGCCTGCCACAGGTTCAACTGTAAATTGCGCCACAGCGCCAGCTTGCCGCTCTGTTCAAACGCCGGTTTGCTGCTGTTGAGATCGTCCTGCGTCAGGGTCGGTTTCTCGTCGCTGTTCAGGCGAAGGGCGCGCAGCAGTTCGATATAGCTGACCTGCGGCGCGTCGGGGAAGGCTTCCCGCACGGCACGACCGTAGAACTGCATGCCGTAGACATTATCGTATTCGGTCACCAGGCCGCGCAGCGCCTCAGCATTCTCAGCCTGCTGGAACCGCTGCTCGTATAGCCCTGCCAGCTGCGGCCACGCCTGCAGATACCAGTTGATGCGGCGCAGCATACCGCGCGCCGAATCGGCGTAACGCCCCTCCGGCCAGCGCTGGAGGTAAGCCTGGGCCGCTTTCTGCGCCTGTTCAGCGGCCGGACGGTCGATGCGGTCGATATCAAAATCGCCATACTCTCCGGTGCTGTTCTGGCTGCTTTTGTTCAGCGCCGTGCGCATCAGCATATAGCCCGCGGTCTCTGCCAGCCACGGACGATCGCTGTCGACAAGCGAGGTAAACGCCCGTTCCGCCTCCTCGTAATCTCCGGCATAAAAACGGGCCGCCCCGGTCAGATAAGTTTGATACAGCAGGGCAGAAGAGTGGGCAGGAAGGGTCGTCAGGGAGGCGGAGATCTGCTCATCGGTTGCGCCGGAGTAAAGCCCCAGACGCGCCTGCCCCAGGACATGGCGCTGTTCCGCCGTCAGCGCGTCGTCGGCCAGCAGCGCGGCAAAAAACTGGCTGAGGCTGTCGGCACTGTTCGAGACGAAGCGGTTTTCCTGCTCGCTGTCCTGCCGGGTGTCGACGGCCCCGAGCTGCAATGCGGCCAGCTGCTGATTGAGAAGGCTCTCTTCAGCGGGTTTGTCCGCGGCTGGGGTGACAGGATCTTCCGGGTCATCCCACTCCGGGTGGTAAGCAAAATAGAAATCCCGGGAGCGGGTGATATCCACAGGCATCGACTGCACGGGCAGGGCAAAGGATTTGGCTTCGCTCAGCAGGCGCAGCAGGTTATCGCGGGAGTCGTTACCGGGCGTCAGCACCGGGTCGCCTTTCAGCAGACAGTGCTCATCGCTCCAGTTGCAGTCTTCCATATCAAATGAGGCAAATGCCGGAGCGGCGCTCGCCAGTAAGGCGCTAACGCTGAGTGCCAGCGTTGTCTTCCTGACCATCATGCTATTCCTGTTCTTATCGGGAAAGGGCCCGGACGCGAAGGGTAATACCCTCTACGGCCACCACCTCAACTTTGGTGCCGACGCTTAAATCCTCGTCGGCAATAACCGGCCACGAACTGTCGCCGACACGCATATGACCGCGCCCGTTAACCAGGGCGGTGTCCAGGGTAAACTGCATCCCCACCAGCTGTTTTCCTCGCTGGTTGAGCCGGGCATCGGCGGGCTTCTGGGCGCGCACCTGCCTTGAGAGCCAGCGCCACCAGAGCCAGGCGGCAATCAGGGTCAGCAGGGCAAACAGCACCCCCTGCCATGCCCAGTCGAACGGTAAGATCCACACCAGCAGCCCGGTGATAACGGCCGCCACGCCGCTCCACAGCAGATAGCCGTTGCCGCCGAGCATCTCTGCCGCCAGCAGCAGGCCGCCG
Organism: Leclercia sp. M-A074-M; assembly: GCF_965195605.1. Taxonomy (NCBI): domain Bacteria; kingdom Pseudomonadati; phylum Pseudomonadota; class Gammaproteobacteria; order Enterobacterales; family Enterobacteriaceae; genus Leclercia; species Leclercia sp. M-A074-M. The sequence continues at coordinate 219,721 of NZ_CBDAHM010000007.1, forward strand.
AGGCTAAGCCAGAAAACGTGCGGATGTGCAGCAATCATCTCGATCATCATTTGCGCTCGTTGCCGCTGTTTTTAATCAGTTCCGCGATCCCGCCGATCGAACCCATCAGGCTGCTGGCATCCAGCGGCATCATCACCACCTTGCTGTTATCCGCCGAGCCTATAGCCTGCAGCGCCTCGGTGTACTTCTGCGCCACAAAGTAGTTAACCGCCTGGATATCCCCGGCTGCGATAGCTTCCGAAACCATTTTCGTGGCGCGGGCTTCAGCTTCCGCCGAACGTTCACGGGCTTCAGCCTGTAAGAAGGCCGACTGGCGTTCGCCTTCAGCTTTCAGGATCTGCGACTGTTTTTCCCCTTCAGCCTTCAGGATCTCCGCCTGACGTACCCCCTCGGCCTCCAGAATGTAGGCGCGCTTGGTTCGCTCGGCCTTCATCTGGGCGTTCATGGAGGTGATCAACTCTGCTGGCGGGCGCACGTCGCGGATCTCAATACGCGTAACTTTAATACCCCAGGGGTTGGTGGCTTCATCGACGATGTGCAGCAGGCGGGTATTGATGCTGTCGCGCTGGGAGAGCATTTCGTCCAGCTCCATTGAACCCAGCACGGTTCGAATATTCGTCATCGTGAGGTTTATGATGGCTAACTCAAGGTTGCTGACCTCGTAAGCCGCTTTCGGCGCGTCAATCACCTGAATAAAGCAGACCGCATCGATGGTGACATTGGCGTTATCCCGGGAGATAACCTCCTGAGACGGAATATCGAGGACCTGCTCCATCATATTGATTTTGCGGCCAATGCGGTCCATAAACGGCACGACCAGGCTTAAGCCCGGCTGCAGCGTCGTGGTATATCGACCAAAACGTTCCACCGTCCACTGGTAGCCCTGCGGAACGATTTTGACGCCGGCGGCGACGATCACCAGCGCCACGAAGATTAAAATAGGGATGACGATGAACATGTAAAACCTCCTGTTTTGTATTCCATGTTGCGATTAAAACTGTTCGTTTGTTGCGCATAAGTATACCGGCAAACAGGGGTAAATTCCCGCCAAATCAACGAGCCGGGCTGGATTCAGACAGAAAAAAGCCCCGCTAAAAATAGCAGGGCAACGCGTGTTTTCCGTTATCAGAGAAGATCAGGCGCTGGAGGTAGTGTAAGAGAAGTCAGCGATATACTGTTCGCCCGCGTCAACGATCGCCCGCGACAGTCCCGCATAATATTTTTCCAGGCCCATCGCTTCTATCTGCTGCAGCTGCTCGCGCACCGGGGCACAGAACAGACCGGCGTTACCCGCTTCGACGCGCTTATTATTCGGTGGCAGATCGCCGGTGATCGCTTTAAACCAGGTGCGGATACCCTGTTTAAGGTTATTTGGCGCTTTCGACAGATCGTCGATCCCCGTCAGCACCTGCAGGGTCGGGAAGCGATCTTCCGCCACGGCGCTTTTCAGGCGGTCAAAGAACTGGCTGAACAGTTCAAAGGAGCCCAGTTCGATAATTTTCGGTTTTGTGGTTTTACCGTTTTTATTGCCGATTTTGCTTGCCGCAGGCGTGCTGGACGGCACGATACCTGTCTTATGCAAGTCTAAACCAAACAGCAGATTGCAGTGGGCACGGCGCTCTTTCAGCGGGTAAGACATCAGCACATCGATAAACGTCGTCGCCATCACATCCGACAGCTTATGGTTGATCAGCCACTGCGAGCGAGAGAAATCGGCCGGGGAGACAAACCAGTGCGGAACCTCGTTGTAACGCTTCGACTTACCTTTGCCATCAAATTCAATGAAATGCGTGCCGTTGTCGAAAGCAAATTTGCAGTTTTTAAAGCTGACGATGGTGGTGTTGACGATCAGCGCTTTTTTGACGAAATCAACGACTTCCGGTCCAATAACGAAGCTGGTCTCTGCCGATGAGTGGATGACTTGCATTAATGTTTCTACATCAGGAACACCCGGCTTGAGAGAGGTGAACTCATAAAAGATATGTGCCATGCCGCATACTTCCTATAGTTATTAGCGTGCCCTTTTCATAACGAAAAAGTTTAACATCATCCTGATAAAGCTGGCTAATGGCAGCGTGTGTGGGCGTTTTGCCACGATCACAAATGGAAGATAAACGTTACTCCAGACGGGCTATTCGTTCAGAAACGTGGACATAGGGAAGGCTATATTTTACATCGTTAAAGTCTGGTTAACATTTTCTCAAAATTAAACATCAGGAAGACTAAACAAACGCTATCGGCAGAGATAAAAAAGCCGCCATAACGGCGGCTGACAGAGTGTTCGTGGCGGCACTGACCGGCCAGCTGGCAGAATCAGTACAGCAGAGCGTAAAGTTTACGGCGATAGGTCGAAGCCAGTGAATCACCCGTCCCGAGGGCGGCCAGAATTTCCTGGAACATTTTGCGCGCCTGGCCGTCTGCCGCAGCCAGATCCTTTTTAAGATGGCTGAACAGCAGTTCCAGCGCCTCTTCGTTACGACCTACCTGATGCAGCTGCAGCGCCAGCTGGCTCGCCAGTACCGCGTCGTCAGGGTTGTCGGCAACCTGCTGTTGCAGCTGCTGGATTTCCGGCGTATCCGCCGCCTGCTTCAGCAGTTCAATTTGCGCCACCAGCCCCTGATAGCGGGTATCCTGATCCTGCAATGGGATCGTTTTGAGCACCACTTCGGCCTCTTCAGAACGCTTTAAGATAATTTGCGTTTCCGCCAGCAGCAGGCCGATTTCACTATTCTGACCGGAGAGCTGCCACGCCTCTTTCAACAGCGGCAGGGCTTCGTCATGTTTGCCTTCGGCCATCAACGCTGCCGCCTGCTGCGCTTTCAGCTCCTCTTCGCGCGGCAGCACTTTATCCAGCAGGGCGCGGATCGCCTCTTCCGGCTGCGGGCCCTGGAAGCCATCCACCGGCTGACCGTTCTGGAACAGATAAACCGTAGGAATGGCGCGCAGGCCAAACTGGGAGGCAATCATCTGCTCGGCGTCGCAGTCCAGCTTCGCCAGGATAAACTGACCGTTGTACTGGGCTGCCAGCTTCTCGAGCACCGGCGTCAGCTCCAGACAGTGCTGACTACGTTCAGACCAGAAGTAGAACAGCACCGGTTTGGTCATCGACTGTTCAAGGGTCTGGTGCAGGTTGGCTTCGGTAATGTTGACAATATTCTGTACGGACATGCGGCTATCCCAATTATGAGTTTCTGTTTACATGGGGGCGTGGCGCGAGGCTTCAACTCAACCCTGTAAAAATTTGTCCATCATCCGGCCAGGCAGCAGGCGCTTCAGCAGGCCGACGGCATGGGTCACCAGCGTGACCGGATAACGCAGCTTGGGGTTTTTGCTCTCAAAAGCATGGCGCACTTTGGCGACCACCGCCTCCGGCCCCAGGGTAAAACGGGCGGCGATACCGGGGTTTTCCACCGGCTTGTCGGCCTGGGTTTGATTGACATTGTCGGTAAAGCGGGTGCGGATAGGGCCCGGTTCAATCAGGCTCACCTTAATGCCGCTGTGGCGAAGCTCCATGCGCAGGGCATCAGACCAGGCTTCCAGCGCATATTTGCTGGCGGCGTAAGCCCCGCGGCCCGGAGTAGAGATAAGCCCCATCACCGAGGAGGTCATCACAATCCGGCCTTCGCCGTGTGGCAGCATGGCCGGCAGCAGGCGCATGGTCAGCTGATGAACGCCAAAAAAGTTGGCGGAGAATTGCGCTTCAAGCTGCTGGCGGGTAACGCTCTGTAGCGGGCCGTAAACGCCGAAACCGGCATTATTAAACAGCCCGTACAGACGATTGCCGGTCAGGGCGATCACCTCATCGGCGGCGCGCTCAATGCTGTCGGTACAATCCAGATCCAGCTGTACGCCGGTTAAACCCATGCCGTTCATCCGTTCAACGTCTTCCGGTTTACGGCAGGCGGCCAGCACCCAGAACCCCTGACGCTTCAGCTCAAGGGCGCTTTCCAGGCCAATGCCACTGGAACATCCTGTAATTAAGACCGATTTTTGCATAACTTTACCTGTCAGGATCTCCGTTGAATTACGAGTCATGTTTAACTAATGGAGCCAACCGGGTTGCCATCCAGTCGGCGATAAACGGTTGGGCGTCCCGATTGGGGTGAATACCGTCGTCCTGCATCCACTGCGGTTTCAGGTAAACCTCTTCCATAAAAAAGGGCAGCAGCGGAATATCGAACTCTTTAGCAAGCTTCGGATATATCGCGCTAAAGGCTTCATTATACCGACGACCATAGTTGGCAGGCAGTCGAATTTGCATCAGCAACGGCTGGGCGTTCGCGGCGCGGATATCCTGCAGAATTTTGCGCAGGGTTTGCTCGGTCTGCTGTGGCTGGAAACCGCGCAGGCCGTCATTGCCGCCAAGCTCCACCAGCACCCAGCGCGGCTGGTGCTGTTTCAGCAGGGCCGGCAGACGGGAGAGACCTTGCTGGGAGGTGTCCCCGCTAATGCTGCCGTTAACAACCGACGTTTTGCTCTGCCATTTATCATTCAGCAGCGCAGGCCAGGCGGCACTGGCCGCCATCCGGTAGCCAGCGCTCAGACTGTCACCCAGAATTAATAGCGTGTCCGCAGCCGCGGCGCGAAATGAGAACAGCATCAAAAACAGGAAGGGCAAATGCCAGCGGAAAACATTGTTGAAGTTCATCATCTTAAGAAGTCCGTGGGTCAGGGTGAGCACGAGCTTTCCATCCTCACCGGAGTTGAACTCATTGTCAAACGCGGGCAGAGCATCGCCCTGATTGGAGAATCGGGCTCCGGCAAATCCACGCTGCTGGCGATCCTCGCCGGTCTGGATGACGGCAGCAGCGGTGAGGTCAACCTGGTCGGGCAACCCTTGCATAAGCTCGATGAAGAGGCGCGCGCCGCCCTGCGGGCAAAGCACATTGGCTTTGTGTTCCAGTCATTTATGTTGATTCCAACCCTTAACGCGCTGGAGAACGTCGAGCTGCCGGGGCTGCTGCGCGGTGAGAACACCACCCAGAGCCGGGAGAGCGCCAGCGCGCTGCTGCAACAGCTGGGGCTGGGGAAACGCCTCGATCACCTTCCGGCGCAGCTCTCCGGCGGCGAGCAGCAGCGCGTAGCGCTGGCCAGGGCGTTTAACGGTCGCCCGGATGTGCTGTTTGCCGACGAACCCACCGGTAACCTCGATCGCCAGACCGGAGACAAAATTGCCGATCTGCTCTTTTCGCTGAACCGTGAACACGGCACGACGCTGATCCTCGTCACCCACGATCCGCAGCTGGCCGCCCGCTGCGATCGCCGCCTGCGCCTGGTCAATGGCGAACTGCAGGAGGATGCATGATTGCCCGCTGGTTCTGGCGCGAATGGCGCTCCCCTTCGCTGCTGATTGTCTGGCTGGCGCTAAGCCTGGCGGTGGCCTGCGTACTGGCGCTCGGCAGCGTCAGCGATCGGATGGAAAAGGGACTCAGCCAGCAAAGCCGTGAGTTTATGGCCGGCGACCGGACGCTGCGCAGCTCCCGCGAAGTGCCGCAGGCGTGGATTGAGGAGGCGAGAAAGCAGGGGCTGAAGGTCAGCGAGCAGATCGGTTTCCAGACCATGACCTTTGCCGCCGGGACGCCGCAGCTGGCGAGCGTGAAGGCGGTCGATGATATCTATCCGCTCTACGGCGAGCTTCAGACCAACCCGCCGGGGCTGAAGCCTGCGCCGGGCACGGTGCTGCTGGCGTCGCGTCTGATGGCGCTGCTGAATTTAAAAACCGGCGACAGCATTGATGTCGGCGATGCCACCCTGAAAATCGCCGGGGAGGTGGTGCAGGAGCCGGACGCCGGATTCAATCCGTTTCAGATGGCGCCGCGTCTGCTGATGAACACCGCAGATGTCGCCAAAACCGCGGCGGTACAGCCCGGCAGCCGCGTCACCTGGCGCTTTAAGTTTGGCGGCACGCCCGCGCAACTGGAACGTTACGAAAAATGGCTCCTGCCGCAGCTGAAGCCGGAGCACCGCTGGTCCGGGATGGAGCAGGAGGAGGGCGCACTCGGCAAATCGCTGGAGCGTTCCCAGCAATTCCTGCTGCTCTCGGCGCTGCTCACGCTGCTGCTGGCGGTGGCGGCGGTGGCAGTCGCCATGGGCCACTACTGCCGCAGCCGCTACGATCTGGTGGCGATCCTCAAAACGTTGGGGGCGGGCAGGGCGCAGCTGCGCAAACTGATTATCGGTCAGTGGCTGATGGTGCTGACGCTCTCGGCTGTCACCGGCGGGATGATGGGGCTACTGTTTGAAAAAGTGCTGATGGTACTCCTCAAGCCGGTGCTGCCCGTCGCGCTGCCCCCTGCCAGCCTCTGGCCGTGGCTCTGGGCGATCGGGGCGATGACCGTCATTTCGCTGCTGGTGGGGCTGCGTCCTTACCGCCTGCTGCTCGCGACACAGCCCCTGCGCGTTCTGCGTCGCGACGTGGTGGCCAGCGTCTGGCCGCTGAAATATTACATTCCGGCTATCGTGGCGGTGGTGGTGATGCTCCTCGCCTGGCTGATGGGCGGGAGCATGCTGCTGTGGGCCGTGCTGGCTGGCGCCGTCGTGCTGGCGTTGCTCTGCGGTGTGCTGGGCTGGATGCTGCTCAGTGTGCTGAAAGGGCTCACGGTAAAATCGCTGCCGGTGCGTCTGGCGGTGAATCGCCTGCTGCGCCAGCCGTGGTCGACCCTCAGCCAGCTGTCGGCATTTTCGCTCTCGTTCATGCTGCTGGCATTGTTGCTGGTGCTGCGCGGCGATCTGCTGGATCGCTGGCAACAGCAGCTTCCACCAGAAAGCCCGAACTACTTTTTGATCAACATTGCCCCGGAGCAGGTAACGCCCCTGAAAGCGTTTCTCGCTGAACACCAGATTATCCCGGAGTCTTACTACCCCATTGTGCGGGCGCGCCTGACCCAGATTAACGGGCAGTCCACCGAGGGCAATAAAGATGAATCCCTCAACCGGGAGCTGAACCTCACCTGGCAGGATAAGCGCCCGGATCATAATCCGATCACCGCCGGCAGCTGGCCGCCGAAAGCGGGGGAGGTATCGATGGAGGAGGGGCTGGCGAAACGCCTCAACGTCGCGCTGGGCGATACGGTGACCTTTACCGGCGATACCCAGGATTTCAGCGCGAAAGTGACCAGCCTGCGCAAGGTCGACTGGGAGAGTCTGCGGCCTAACTTCTTCTTTATCTTCCCCCCCGGGGCGCTGGACGGGCAGCCCCAGAGCTGGCTGACCAGCTTCCGCTGGGAGAATGGCAACGGCATGCTCACCCAGCTTAACCGCGAGTTCCCCACCATCAGCCTGCTGGATATCGGCGCGATCCTCAAACAGGTCGGGCAGGTGCTGGAGCAGGTGAGCCGGGCGCTGGAGGTGATGGTGGTGCTGGTGACCATCTGCGGCGTGCTGCTGCTGCTGGCCCAGGTGCAGGTCGGGATGCGCCAGCGTCATCAGGAGCTGGTGGTCTACCGTACTCTGGGGGCAGGTAAAAAGCTGCTGCGCACCACGCTGTGGAGCGAGTTCGCCCTGCTGGGGCTGGTGGCTGGCCTGGTGGCGGCCATTGGTGCCGAAACTGCGCTGGCGGTGCTGCAAACCCGGGTATTTGACTTCCCGTGGGAGCCAGACTGGCGGCTGTGGGCGATCCTGCCCCTGAGCGGTGCGGTGCTGCTTTCGCTGTGCGGCGGCTGGCTGGGGGCGCGTTTACTGAAAGGCAAAGCCCTGTTCCGCCAGTTCTCCGGTTAATTCCTTTCCTGAACTATCACGTGCCAGTTTTTATACTGGCACGTGATGACTAAGTAGCATAAAAAGATAAATCATTGAATTTTAGCGGCACAAAACATTAAAAACCGGGCAACACGGACAGATAAATCCTGGTTAATATTCACCTGCTAAATAAATGGCAGTGTGTTTAACAAGGAAAAACAGTGACTATAAATAAAAAAGCGCTGGCAGTGGCTATTGGCGCAGCAGTGGCATTGACCTCTTTTGCATCCCAGGCTGAAATCACCGTTCTTAAACAAGATCCGCAGGCGGGCAACCCGCTGAGCCGTCTGAACTTCACCGTTGGCGGCAGTATTCGTCCTCAGTTCCAGAACATGACCGGCGACGACGGCAAAAACAGCTATAAGCGTAATGGCTTTGACGGCGGTACCCGCTTCCGTTTCGCGGCGGATTACTACCTGTTTGATGACATCAGCTGGGTCAGCTACTACGAGCTGGGGGTGAACATTCCGGCGCAGTTTAACTGGGACAACCACCACGCCGACGGCGCGCACGACACCTCCCGCCGCATGCTCTACACCGGCCTGAAGAGCGACACCTGGGGCACCCTGACCTTTGGTCAGCAGAACAGCGTCTATTACGATGTGGTCGGCGCGAAAACCGATATCTGGGACTACGACATGATCGGCCAGGCGCCGGGTAATGGCATCAACGGTGACTACGACGGCTCTTACCGTTCACGCCAGATGCTGAAATACAAGAAAACCCTCGGCGATGCCGATCTCTACGCCTCTTACCTGTTCGAAGATAGCGAATATCTGCCGGGCAACGGCCTCCGTTACAAGCGTAAAGGCGGCGGTTCACTGGGTCTGGATTATCGTCTGACCACCGATCTGACCTGGGGCGCGGCCTGGAACTACACCCGCGCCGACATGCGTAACCCGGATAATGGCGACAGTAAAACCTGGGATCAGAACATCCTCGGTACCGCGCTGAGCTGGACGCCGGACAACTGGACCTTCTCCGCAGGCGGCGGCTGGTATCAGAACTTTATGACCAGCAAAAAAGTGTCGGTAAATGACTACTTCGCGGGTGATGCGTGGGGTATTGAGTACTTCGCCGGCTATAAATTCCCGATTGGTCAGTATGCGGTGAAATCGATCCAGCCTTACTTCATGGGTGACCGTATTGAGACCATGAATGGCCGCAACTACCAGCGCATCGACAACGGCGTGGGTGTCAGCTTCCAACTGGACTACGGCTTCCGCGTCGATTACGAGCACGTATTCACCTCCAGCACCGACGATCTGGGCGATATGAACCTGGTACGTTTGCGTTACGACTTCTGAGTCGTCTGTTCCCCGGTAGCGCGCAGCGATCCGGGGCTACGTGCGGTGCGGTTTGTTCCCCGGTAGCGCTGCGCTTACCGGGGCTACGTGTGGTGCGGTTTGTTTCCGGTGGCGCTGCGCTTACCGGGGCTACGTGTGGTGCGGTTTGTTTCCGGTGGCACTGCGCGTACTGGAACGGTGTAGGCCGGGTAAGCGCAGCGCCACCCGGCGTTCTGTCAGCGGCTCAGCCACTCCGCCACGTCCCCATACGTCCCGCGATAGACAATCTTCTCCGCCTTCTTCTCCAGCTGATAGCGATACATCGGGTCGTAATAGTCATTGAGCAGCGGCGCCAGCCAGCTGAGATGCGCCCCGGTACTGCCGGTACGCTGCTGTTCATCCAGAGCGCTGTCCAGCAGGGCGGTCAATTCGGCATAACGCTGTAACCCAAGGCGGCGGCGAATGGCAAACAGGCCGTGGTACAGGTAATCGCGATACTCCAGCCAGCCCGCCTCTTCCCCCCGCGCTTCGTGAAAGGCCTGCCACATCTGCTCGAAATACTCTTCGCGCAGGCGCTCAAGACGCACCTCAAACGGGTCCTCAACCACCACAATGGGCGATTGCGCCATGCGGTCGCGCAGGCACTCTGGCAGGTGGTTGGAGCCAATCATCCGCCCTTCATCTTCCAGCACCCAGCGCGCAGCGTTTTTTTTCAGCAACTCGACGGCGAGATGGTTTTCAAAACTGGCCTGGGAAAGCTGCGGGGCCAGCGTGCGGCCAAAGGAGGAGCCGCGGTGGTGCGCCAGTCCTTCGAGATCGACGCCCTCAGGATGCGCCTTCACCAGCAGCGTTTTGCCGCTCCCGGTGCAGCCGCCAATCAGCACGCTGGGTTTTTGCGCCTGCTCAACGGTCGCCTGGATAGCCGCCTGGCGTAGCGCCTTGTAGCCGCCGACGATCAGCGGGTAATCCACCCCGGCTTCTTTCAGCCACGCCTGCGCGATATGCGAGCGCTGTCCGCCCCGGGCGCAGCAGAGATAGCCCTGCGGGTGAGCAAGGCAGGCGGCGCGCCAGGCCTCCAGTCGCTCTTCACGCGTCTCACCGCTTACCAGACGGTGGCCGAGCGCCAGTGCCGCCTCCGGACCCTGGCGTTTATAGCAGGTGCCCACGGCGGCGCGTTCGTCGTCGTTCATTAGAGGCAGGTTGTGTGCCGCAGGCATGGCACCCTGAGCAAATTCCACGGGGGCACGCACGTCAATTAATGGCGTGTCGGTAGCAAGTATGGCGCGGTAGTCCGTCCCATCGTTCATAAGGATCCCTCAAAACAACAATGGGCAGGATTTTACGCCGGGGAAGGGGAAGGTCAACTCCCCGGCGGTGAGGCTTAGCTGAGCGTTGACTGCGCCCAGGCAATCCCGCTGGCGTACTCCGGCGGCAGCAGAGGGACAATTGCTTCAAGCGTTGCGCAAAGGCGAGGGATATCGCTGTCATTCAGGTTGAGATGGCCGACCTTACGACCCGGGCGCACCTCTTTGTCGTACCAGTGCAGATGCACCAGCGGCAGCTTCAGCCAGTCATCGTTCAGATCGGTACCGATCAGGTTGATCATCACCGACGGGCTATTGACCACCGGCTGCGGCATCGGCAACCGGGTAATAGCGCGCAGATGCAGCTCAAACTGGCTAATGGAGGCGCCGTTTTGCGTCCAGTGGCCGCTGTTGTGGACGCGGGGCGCCAGCTCGTTGATCAGCAGACCTTCCGGCGTGACGAAGCACTCCATCGCCATCACGCCAACGTAGCCCAGCGCCTGCATGATGGCAGAGAGCATGCTTTCTGCCTGCGCTTGTTGCGCTGCGTTGGCCTGCGGGAAGACCACGCTGGTGCGCAGGATCCCGTCCTGATGCAGGTTGTGGGTCAGGGGATAAAAGACCGTGCTGCCGTCGTGGGCGCGGGCACCCACCAGCGACACTTCACCGCTGAAATTAATGCCCTGCTCAACGATGCACTCGCCGTAGCACTCGTCCGGCAGCTGGTCAGTTTCCCCGGCGCGCAGACGCCACTGGCCGCGGCCATCGTAGCCGCCCACGCGACGCTTGACGATCGCCAGTTCACCCAGCGCGTCAAACACACCCGGCCACTGGCTTTTTTCACTCAGCAGCTGCCACGGCGCGGTAGCGAGATGCAGATCGTCGAACAGCTGCTTTTGCGTAAGACGGTCAGCAATAATCGGGAAGACGTCGCGGTTAACGAAGGCGTTGTGACGAGCCAGCTCGCGGGTTAACGGCGTTTCTGGCCAGCGTTCGATTTCTGCGGTGATGACGCTCTGCTGAAACGGCACGGCTTCAGGCTCATCGTCCAGCCCGACCGGCCAGACGGCGATCCCCAGCGGTTCACCAGCCTGGCGCAGCATACGGCCTAACTGGCCGTTACCAAGGACGCAAACCTGCTTCATGCCGCACCTCGCGGGTCCGGGTTCTCCAGGACCTCGTCGGTCTGGGCGGTACGCCACGCGACCAGGCGCTGATGCAGTTCTTTATCATGAGTGGCCAGGATCTGAGCGGCCAGCAGCGCGGCGTTAGCTGCGCCTGCTTTGCCAATCGCCAGCGTCCCTACCGGAATGCCGCGCGGCATCTGCACGATGGAGTAGAGGCTGTCGACACCGCTCAGGGCTGCGCTCTGAACCGGGACGCCGAGCACCGGCACCAGGGTTTTGGCGGCAATCATACCGGGCAGATGCGCGGCGCCACCTGCACCGGCAATAATCACCTGATAGCCATTCTCTTCCGCGCCTTCGGCGAAGCTGAACAGCTTATCGGGAGTGCGGTGCGCGGAGACCACTTCAACGTGGTGAGGAATGTTCAGGATGTCAAAGATTTCGGCGGCGAACTGCATGGTAGCCCAGTCGCTTTTGGACCCCATCACGATGGCGACACGCGCCGGATTATTGCTGGAAGACATGCGTCTTAAAACTCCTGTGGTGCACAACTCTCGGCTTTTGAGGCCACAGAGAATAGCACGATAGAGAGGCAAGGAAAACGGTTGCGCGGCTAAAACTTCCGGCAAAATCCCGCGCTTTCTGCCACAAAAAAACCGCCGAAAGGCGGTCTTTTCACAGGCTGCTTTGACATTTTACAGGAGATTACCTGCGGTCAGGCTCTCTTTATCAAAGGCATGGCTCACATCAATATGATTTTGATGTACTGCTGTGTCGATATTCGAACCCGCCTCCGGGGTGGAGAAGGCGTTCTCGGCGGCCATCGCGCCAGAGGTGAGGGAAGCGGCCAGCAGCAGGGCGCTGACGATAGTGATATTTTTCATTCTTTTTTCCTTCTTCATCCTGTTGTCGCTGTCGCTTGTCTCTTATCTGGCGGCACGGCAATGCGTTAAATTATTTAGTCAGTTCAGCGGTCATATACACGCGGTTGTCGAACTGGGCGCTGGTGATTTTGTAGGCTGCACCCTCTTTAGCGGCCTGCGCGGCGATTTTGGCTTCGGCGCGGTCAATGGTAGAGGCGGTGGCGCTCACGCTCTGGGCAAAAGAACCGAAAGAGATCAGAGAAAGTGCGGCAACTGCAACGAAAGTTTTGATGGATTTCATGGTCGTATTCCTTAAGCTGATTTGTCTGGAGTAGGGCGTTGTTGCCCTGATGTGAGTAATCATAGGCCGACCAGAGTGTGATTAAAATCAAAACAATTTGCGGGAATAATTCAAAAAAATTGAATGATTTTCAGTCGGGGGATTTCAGAAAGGGAAAGCGATCAGCTCCACGCCTTCGGGCGTGACCTTAATCATCGATCCTTCGCTATGCCAGGCGCCTAACACCACGCGGTGGGCTTGCTCTCCGTTGGCGGTCAGGTCATGCATGGCCGGGCGATGGGTATGGCCGTGGATCAGCCACTGGACCTGGTGTTTTTCCATCACGCTGACCACCGCCTGCGGGTTCACGTCCATGATGGTCATCGATTTGCTGCTGTTGGCGGCTTTACTGCCGGCGCGCATTTTCGCGGCGATGCGGCTGCGAATAAACAGCGGCAGGGCGAGAAAGAGCGTCTGGATCCAGGGGGTATGCACTTTGGCGCGAAACGCCAGATAGCCGGTATCGTCGGTGCAGAGCGTGTCGCCATGCATTATCAGCACGCGGCGGCCATACAAGTCGAGGACGGTCTCTTCCGCCAGCAGGATCATGCCGCTTTCACGGGCGAAGCGTTTGCCCAGCAAAAAGTCGCGGTTGCCGTGGATAAAGAAGCAGGGGACGCCAGAGCCGACCAGCGCTTTAAGCGCACTCGCTATCTCGCGGTGCAGCGGGTTCGGATCGTCGTCGCCAATCCAGGCTTCGAACAGATCCCCCAGGATGTAAAGCGCATCGGCGTGGCGGGCTTCACCCTGTAAAAAACGCAGAAAACCGGCGGTGATCGCCGGTTCTTCTGTTTGCAGATGCAGATCTGCAATAAAGAGTGTCGCCACGAATTATTCGCTGACGGTCACGCTTGTGATTACAACGTCTTCTTTTGGAACGTCCTGGTGCATGCCGCTGCGGCCAGTAGAAACGGCTTTGATCTTGTCAACCACGTCCATACCTTCAACCACTTCTGCAAACACGCAGTAGCCCCAACCCTGCAGGCTTTCGCCAGAGAAGTTCAGGAAGTCGTTGTCTACTACGTTAATGAAGAACTGCGCGGTGGCAGAGTGTGGCGCCTGAGTACGGGCCATTGCCAGGGTACCGCGGGTGTTTTTCAGACCGTTATTAGCTTCGTTTTTGATAGCCTCTTTGGTCTCTTTCTGTTTCATGCCAGGTTCAAAACCGCCGCCCTGGATCATAAAGCCGTTAATGACACGGTGGAAAATGGTGTTGTTGTAGAAACCTTCGCGGCAGTAGTCCAGGAAGTTTTTAACTGTTTCAGGCGCTTTGTCATCAAAGGTTTTGATTACGATATCGCCATGATTAGTGTGGAAAGTAACCATTTTTGCATCCTGTTCCGTTATAGTGGTGCTTCGACCCCGCCAGGGGCCACAATAAGCGCTTGTTATAGCATAACCTCACGACGCGATCACCTTGCATTGCGTGCTGCTTCGGGTTTGAATTACCATTAGAATATGCTGTTTTCACCCACACACGTCTCACATGGAATCTTCGATGTTAAAAATCTTCAACACACTGACGCGCCAAAAAGAGGAATTCAAACCTATTCATGCCGGGGAAGTCGGCATGTACGTGTGTGGTATTACTGTTTACGATCTCTGTCATATCGGCCATGGCCGTACTTTTGTTGCCTTCGACGTGGTGTCGCGCTATCTGCGCTTCCTTGGGTACAACCTTAAGTATGTACGCAATATCACCGATATCGACGACAAAATTATCAAACGCGCGAACGAAAATGGGGAAAACTTTGTCGATTTAGTCGATCGTATGATTGGCGAAATGCACAAGGATTTCGACGCCCTGAATATTCTGCGCCCGGACATGGAGCCGCGTGCGACGCACCATATTCCTGAGATCATTGAGATCACCGAACAGCTGATTGCCAAAGGTCACGCCTACGTGGCGGACAATGGCGACGTGATGTTCGACGTGCCGACCGATCCGCATTACGGTCAGCTCTCCCGCCAGGATCTGGATCAGCTCCAGGCCGGGGCGCGTGTGGATGTGGTTGAGGTTAAACGCAACCCGATGGACTTCGTGCTGTGGAAGATGTCGAAAGAGGGTGAGCCAAGCTGGCCATCCCCGTGGGGCGCGGGCCGTCCGGGCTGGCACATTGAGTGTTCGGCCATGAACTGCAAACAGCTGGGTAACCATTTCGATATTCACGGCGGCGGTTCAGACCTGATGTTCCCGCACCATGAAAACGAAATTGCCCAGTCAACCTGCGCCCATGACGGCGAATATGTGAACTACTGGATGCACTCCGGGATGGTGATGATTGACCGGGAGAAGATGTCCAAATCGCTGGGCAACTTCTTTACCGTGCGTGACGTGCTGAAGTATTACGATGCTGAAACCATCCGTTACTTCCTGATGTCCGGCCACTATCGCAGCCAGCTTAACTACAGCGAAGAGAACCTCAAGCAGGCGCGTTCTGCTCTCGAGCGTCTCTACACCGCCCTGCGCGGGACCGACACCTCCGTGGCGGCTGCGGGCGGCGAGGCGTTTGAAGCCCGTTTTGTTGAGGCGATGAACGACGACTTCAACACCCCGGAAGCCTACTCTGTGCTGTTCGATATGGCCCGTGAAGTGAACCGTCTGAAAGGTGAAGATGTGCATGCGGCTAATGCGCTGGCCTCTCATCTGCGTAAACTGTCTGGCGTACTGGGTCTGCTGGAGCAGGCGCCGGAAGCGTTCCTGCAGAGCGGTGCGCAGACGGATGACGGCGAAGTGGCGGAGATTGAAGCGTTAATCAAGGCGCGTCTGGAAGCGCGTCAGGCGAAAGACTGGGCCGCGGCCGATGCCGCGCGTAACCGTCTCACCGAGATGGGCATCATCCTGGAAGATGGTCCGCAGGGCACCACCTGGCGCCGTAAGTAAGTCCATCAGGCCCGGCGGCGCATCGCTTGCCGGGCATGGGATTATGTAGGCCGGGTAAGGCGCAGCCGCCACCCGGCTTTTTTAACGCCGCTTCCACCACAACAAACCCATCACGATAACCCCCGGCAGCCACACCCACAGCAGTTCCGAGATAATCACCTGATGCCCGTACGGCGTGGTGTAGCGAGAGAGCGCAAAAGGCGCGACCTTAATCACCTGCCACGGCGCAAAGAAACGTTCATCCGACCACGGCCACAGCCAGCCGACCCCTTTCCCGCCCGTCGTCACCGAGTCCAGCAGGCTGTGCGACAGCAGCGACACGGTTAAAAACAGCCAGCAGCGCACCAGCCCCGCCCGGAACCCTCGTCGCCCGACCAGCACGCAGAGTAACGGCACCACAAAGGCAAACAGCAGCGAGTGGGTAAACCCGCGATGACCAAAAATATTGCCGTAGGCGACGCCAAACTTAAACGCGAGTACGTCGGCATCCGGCAGCATGGCGAGAACGATTCCGGCGAACAGCAGGGGAGGGGGGATCACCCGGCTGCCCAGCCCTAAGCCGAGGCAAACCGGCACAGCAGCGTGGGTAATAATGGTTGGCATAAGGATTATCCATGGCAAATCATGGAAATATAGCAGAGCGCGGCTTAACGCAGAGCCGGGCGTAAATCTGAATTATGCCGATTCCCGGGCGACGAGTTGCCCGGAGAGAGTAATGCGCTGGGTTTGCAGCTCAGGCTCTTTTAGCTGGCGGATCATTAACCCCGCCGCCTGACGCCCCGTCTCTTCGCTGGCGGAGGAGACATAGGTAAACGACGGGGAGGTGAGGTTGACGTGCAGCATATCTTCAAACCCCACCAGCGCCACCTGCTGGGTGAGGAAGACATCTTTCCCCACGGTGCGGCCAACGTGATGGATCCCGGAGATAGAGCCGATCATCGCATCCGGGGAGTGGCAGAGCAGGGCGGTGATAGTGTTGTTCTTCTCCAGCAGCTGACGGGTGGCGAAGCTAACCGCCTGGGTATCGTCGCTGCAGGCGGGGGCGGATTCGTCGCGGAACACCAGCCCGTTTTGTGTCATCGCGCTGCGAAAACCGAGCAGGCGCTGCTCGCGGATGAGGTCACCCTCCTGACCGCCGATATAGGCGATATTGCGATGGCCCCGCTCAATCAGATAGCGGGTCGCCAGATGCGCCGCCTGGCGGTTATCGCGCATCACCAGATTACAGGTTTCGTTGAGCAGCGACTGGGAGACCGCCACCAGCGGCAGCGGACACTCACGGATCATGTCAGGTAAGGTAGCATGGCGCGTATCGGAAGCCAGATAGATCACCCCGGCCACGCCCTGCTGCTTAAAGGAGAGCAGGCAGCGCTCAAGATGCTCACCGTCGTTCAGTGGCTGGCCGAGAAAGACCATATACCCCTGCTTTTCCAGCTCCTGGACGATGCTTGCCATTACCTTAATGGAAAAGCTGTCGCTGAAATCACGCAGGATCAGGCCGATAAGGTTGGAGGTGTTGGCGCGAAGATTGGCGGCGGCCACGTTATGCACGTAGCCCAGGGCGGTGATGGCGGCGTGGACTTTTTCGATCGTCGCCTCTGAGATCTTTCCTTTCTGACGCAGAACCAGCGAGACGGTAGAGACCGAAACCCCTGCCTCTCTGGCGACATCAATGATGCTGACCTTCTTCACATCTTCTCCCTGAAATGCCTGATAAGACAACGCCTCCCGTAAGAGTACAGGAGACGTGTCGGACAGGCAGCTTATTATTTACCGATTAGGGTGGACATCGTCTGGGCGATAAACTGCGCCCGGGCGCCAAAAATAACCTGAATGCCGGAATCACCGACGAAGACCACGCCGCGTGCACCGAGGCCGTTCAGACCGTCTTTGTCCACCACATCGCTCTTCGCCACTTCCAGACGCAGGCGGGTGATGCAGGAGCCGACAGAGTTGATGTTCTGCGCGCCACCGAGCAGGCCGATGATTTCGTTGGCGATTTCGGTATCGGTTTTATCGTCCGCATTGGCTGTCACTTCAGTGCGGCCCGGCGTTTTCACGTCGAAACGACGGATCACGAAGCGGAAGGTGAAGTAGTAAATCAGCGCCATCGGGACACCGATGATAATGGCGTTGAGGAAGTTGGTCTGGTACCCGTTGAACGACGGCAGGATCCCGAACGACAGGTAGTCGATAAAGCCCGCGGAGAAGGACTTGGCGATATGCGCATGCAGCAGGTACATGGTCATGTAGGCCAGGCCCGCCATGATGGCGTTAAAGACGTAGAGGATCGGCGCCACAAAGATAAAGGTGAACTCCACCGGCTCGGTGATCCCGGTCAGGAAGCAGGTCAGCGCCGCGGAGAAGAGAATACCGGCGGCAATCTTTTTGTTTTTGGTGTGCGCTTCGTGGTACATCGCCAGACAGGCCGCAGGCAGCGCGAACAGCATCAGCGGGAACTCGCCCTGCATGAATTTACCGGCGTTCTGGTAGGTATCGCTGCTGAAGGATTTCACCCCTTCTTCCAGCATCTTGAACCAGATGGTCTGGTCGCCGTGGATCACCTGGCCCGCCTGGGTAGTGTAATCCCCGAACGAGTACCAGAACGATGGATACCAGATATGGTGCAGACCCAGCGGGATCAGCGCACGCTCCACCAGACCAAAGATAAAGGTCGAGGCCGCCTGGTTATCACCGTTAACGATCACCGACAGCGCGTCGATACCGGCCTGGATATGCTGCCAGACGTACGGCAGCAGCAGCCCCATCACGAATGAGAGGAACGCCGTGGCGATCGCCACAAAACGCTTTCCGGAGAAGAAGCCGAGGAACTCCGGCAGCTGCATGGTGTGAAAGCGATTATAACACCACGCGGCGAGGATCCCGCACAGCAGGCCGCCAAAGACGCCCATCTGCAGGGTCGGGATGCCCACCACCATGGCGTATTTCCCGCCCTGGGAGGCCATCTCCGGCGTAATGCCGAGCACGGTGCCAATGGTGATGTTGGTGACAAATACCGCCACCGCTGCCGACAGCGCGGCGATACCCGATTCTGACGCCAGGCCGACGGCAGAGCCGATGGCAAACAGCATCGGCAGGTTATCAAAAATAACGCCACCCGCGTTCATCATCAACGGCAGGTGGAATTTATCGCCGAAAGCCAGCAGCAGGCCCGCAGCGGGAAGCAGCGAGATCGGCAGCATTAATGCGCGACCAATCATCGACAATTTTGACAGCGATTTAACAAACCCTGATATCAGACTCATGCTGATTTCCCCCGAGTGCGCTCTGTGAGCGCTGTTATAGTGAGTAGAACGTTTTAGTAGAACGTTCTACTTATCGTGATGAAAGGCTGAAATCCGCGCAACTGAATTCTCACCTTTTAACAGATGAAATAGTGATTATTTGAAGTTGATCGATAATTAACCGTGATGGTCGTGGGGGAATCGTGAAGAGAATTGCCGGGTGGCGGCTGGCGCCTTACCCGGCCTACAGACAGAGCCCGTACGTAGGCCCGGCAAGCGCAGCGCCGCCGGGCATCAGACGGCTCAGGCCGTTACGGTGACGCTCTGGCCTTCAAAACTCACAGTCTGTCCGGCGACGATCTTGCAGCGCTTGCGGGTTTCCACCACGCCATCAACTTTGACCAGACCGTCAGCAATAACGATCTTCGCCTGGGCGCCGCTCTCGCTCCAGCCTTCGAGTTTCAGCAGATCGCACAGCTCAACATGCGGGTGTTTACCTAATGAAAATGTCGCCATCTTACGCTTCCTCTACGTCGTGATACTCAACGCATGCTTGTAAAGTATTCTGAATCAGTGTTGCAACGGTCATCGGGCCTACGCCGCCCGGAACCGGGGTGATATAAGAGGCACGGGCGGCGGCATCGTCAAACACCACATCGCCGACCACTTTGCCGCTCTCCAGACGGTTAATCCCCACGTCCACCACAATGGCGCCTTCCTTGATCCACTCGCCCGGGATAAAGCCCGGCTTGCCGACCGCCACGATCAGCAGGTCAGCATTTTCGACGTGCTGGCGCAGATTTTTAGTAAAGCGGTGGGTGACGGTGGTGGTGCAGCCGGCCAGCAGCAGCTCCATGCTCATCGGGCGACCGACGATATTGGACGCACCAATCACCACGGCGTTCAGGCCGTAGGTGTCGATGTTATAGCGCTCCAGCAGGGTCACAATGCCGCGCGGCGTACAGGGACGCAGGCGAGGCGCGCGCTGGCACAGGCGGCCCACGTTGTACGGGTGGAAGCCGTCCACATCTTTGTCTGGCGCGATACGTTCCAGCACTTTCACATTGTCGATGCCCGCAGGCAGCGGCAGCTGAACCAGAATGCCGTCGATCGCTTTATCGGCGTTCAGGGTATCGATCAGCTCAAGCAGCTCTGCTTCCGTGGTGGTTTCCGGCAGATCATAAGAGCGGGAGAGAAAGCCAACCTCCTCGCACGCTTTACGTTTGCTGCCGACATAAATTTGTGAAGCCGGGTTGCTGCCGACCAGCACAACCGCCAACCCGGGGGCGCGTTTTCCCGCGGCCAGACGTGCTGCCACTTTTTCCGCAACCTCAGAGCGCACCTGCTGCGCAATCGTTTTACCGTCAATAATCTTTGCTGCCATCAGAGAGAAGATTCCGTCTGTAAGGAGTGAAAGGGGGGATGAGCATATTTTGTCAGAAGCGCGCGCTGCTGTCAGTCACACTTTGCGGATTTTCCTGTTAAGCGGCGCTGAGGAGGGGCAGGGGTATGAACTGAAAGAGGATTGTACTAAAATCAATTGACTCAACCGGCGTTGACCGTATAATTCCACGCGCTTCACCACTGCGAAGTTTCTTCTCTGTGCGCCCTTAGCTCAGTTGGATAGAGCAACGGCCTTCTAAGCCGTAGGTCAAAGGTTCGAATCCTTTAGGGCGTGCCATTCAAAATCAATAAGTTACGACAAATCTCCCACCTCACCAATAAATCACGCCGGGTAAATTGCCGTGTATGTTTCCTGCCCCTAAAATCCCGCCACTAAGCATCACCTTCACGCACAATATTTAACCTACTCACGAATAGCTAATATTCTGTATCCACTCCCCTCTTAAATCTGCTTTCCTAAAAGTGACCCAATCTTTCGGGGGGCTGCTGTACGCATACGCGAGGGGCTGGCTGAAGAAACCGCGGCGAATGACCAGAAAACGGTTTACAAAATCGCGCGAAACCTCGTTTAACCTTCGGTTCCATTCTGCGATATAGTAGGGGCATTCTCGTCTCACCTTCTGACAGGTAACACCGGCAATGGCTCTGATCCCCAAAAACTACGCGCGGCTGGAAAGCGGCTACCGTGAGAAAGCCCTCAAAATCTATCCCTGGGTATGCGGACGCTGCTCGCGGGAGTTTGTCTATTCAAACCTGCGTGAACTGACGGTTCACCATATCGATCATGACCACACCAATAACCCGGAGGATGGCAGTAACTGGGAGCTGCTGTGCCTGTTCTGCCATGACCACGAGCATTCGAAGTACACCGAAGCCGACATGTACGGAACTACCGTGGTGGCGGGCGAGGATGCGCAAAAGGATGTGGGGGCAGCCACCTACAACCCCTTTGCCGATCTGAAATCGATGCTCAACAAAAAATAATCATTGAGTTTTCCAGGCCGGGCAAGCGACGCGGCCCCGGCAACGCCCGAACAGATAACGGGTGAGTCTTCAGAGGGAATGATGTCCGGTATTGCGCATTACTATGTCCAGCAGCAGAGCATGAACACGCAGCAAGTGGCGACGCTATCGGCTCAGACCGCCTCTTCAGGGGCGTCGCAGACCAGCGTCCCGGCCTCTTTTCAGCAGGTATCCCACGCATCGCAACCGATCGTTTCGCAGCCCGCTATCCCGACGCTCAATTCCGCTGATACCCGCCAGACCGCCGTTGCCGCGACGCCCGCCTCGTTTGGTCAGCTGGATCAGTACGCCCGTATCCAGGGCTGGAGTGAGAAGCAAATCGCGTTGATGAATCGCCTGTCAGCGTACAAAAACAGCCGCTCCGGTCCCGCCTGGCGGGCGCCAGGCGCAGGTGTTCGCGGGATTCGCAATAACAACCCCGGCAATCTGGAAGCCAGCTGGGCATTTAGCTGGCTGGGGCAGAATGGCACTGACGGGCGTTTCGCCACCTTTGCCACCCCCGAACACGGGATACGCGCGCTGGGGGTCAACCTGCTCTCCTACCAGCGACGCGGGCTGGATACCATCAGCAAAATTATCTCCCGCTGGGCGCCACCGCAGGATAATAACGATACCACCGCCTATATCCAGAATGTCAGCCAGGCGCTCGGCGTCTCGCCCACCACCCGGCTGGATGTAACCTCGCCTGAGATATTACGCGCCCTCAGTAAGGCGATTATTCGTCAGGAAAACGGCAATGTGCCGTTTTCGGATGAGGTCATCAACAGCGGCGTCTTTTCGGCGCTGGGGATGGCGGAGCTGTCTGGTGCCCAGCCTGCGGTGTTGAAAAGCATGCCGGTTGACTCCCCCTTTGTGTTGCAAGCCCGCAAAGAGTAACCCGCGCTCATCTCCCTTTTTACTTTGTTGCTCCTGTTTACACTTGATCATATAAAGATAATGAGTATAGTTCTCATTCTCTTTAGTGTTTGTGGGCACGTATGGACCTTCCCGCAGCAACAGTGAGGCAGCTCTCACACGGAACACTGAGCGTTAACGGGAGACGCTGCCCTGGCCTGACGGCCTGACACCAAAATCCAAATCGCAAACCGATGCGATGCAGGCGTCCTCTTCATACTTTTGCACGGTAAAGGATGTTCCTGATGAGCCAAAAATTGTCCGCCCCAACACCTGCTTTAGCCCCCACGCAGACCAGCGTCGTCAAACGCTGTCTGGCTAACGAGCCCGACAGCGTGGCCCGTATCGCTCTGAAATAGTCTTTTTATAACAACGAAGGCCCGGCGACGGGTCATTTTGCGCGCACGTTGAAAGAGTTAATCATGAACAACACCAGAAAAATGAACAAAACGCTGCTGGCTCTCGCCATCGGCGCCATCGCCCATTCCGCCGTCGCGGCGGAGAGCAAAAAAGAAGAGACCCTCGTGGTGCAGGCCGCACCCAGCGATTTTAAACCCGGCGGCGACCAGCTGGTGCCGGCCTTCCTTGACGGGCAGGTGGCAAACGGCGGGCGCATGGGGATGCTCGGGCAGCAAAATGCCATGGACGTACCGTTTAACATCATCAGCTACACCTCGAAGCTGGTGGAAGATCAGCAGGCGCGCACCATAGCCGACGTGGTGGCTAACGATGCGGGCGTCCAGTCCGTGCAGGGCTACGGCAACAGCGCGGAGAGCTACCGCATTCGCGGCCTGAAGTTCGACGGGGATGATATGACCTTCGGCGGACTCTCCGGCGTGCTGCCGCGTCAGGTGGTGGACGCGCAGATGGTAGAGCGGATTGAGATCTTTAAAGGGGCCAACTCCCTGATGAACGGTGCGGCCAGCTCCGGCGTGGGCGGGATGATCAACCTTGAGCCGAAACATGCAGGCGCCACGCCGCAGGCGAAAGTGGGCGTGGACTACACCTCCGATTCTCAGATTGGTACTACCCTGGATGCCGGACGTCGCTTCGGTGACAACGACCAGTTTGGTGCCCGCGTCAACGTGGTCCACCGGGAAGGGGAAGCCCCGGTCGCCAACGACCGCCGCCGCACCACGCTGCTCTCCACCGGCCTCGACTATGCGGGCGATAACTTCCGCAGTTCCGTGGATCTGGGTTATCAGAAAAAAACCTTCCACGGCTCGGAGACCGGGGTCAACGTCTCCGGCGTGGATTTCGTGCCGGAGCCGCCGAAAAACGATCGTAACTACTCCCAGAAGTGGGCCTACAGCAATATCGAAAACGAATTCGGCATGTGGCGCAGCGAGTATGACATCACCGATAACTGGACCGCCTATACCGGTCTGGGGGCACAGCACGCCCATGAAGAGGGGCTTTACAGCGGTGCGAAGCTGGTGGACAGGAGCGGCAAAGCCACCGCAACCCGCCTGGATACCAACCGTATCAGCGACAGCGTAAGCGGCATGGCGGGCATTCGCGGTAACTTCGATACCGGCTTTGTGTCGCACAAGGTGAACGTCGGCTACTCGGCGATGACCAAAAACGAAAAAATCGCCTGGAAGATGTCCGCCGCGAAAGATAACCCGGTCACCAACATCTACCACAACACCGGCGTGGATGCGCCGCCGAGCACCAACTTCAACGGCTCAGGCGGCAACTACAGCGATCCGCTGACCAGCGGCCGCACCCGCACTCAGGGCTGGCTGCTGAGCGACACCCTCGGCGTGCTGGACGATAAACTGCTGTTTACCGTCGGGGCCCGTCATCAGAAGGTGGTGATCCGCGGCTATAACAAAATCACCGGGATGGAAAATGCGGCTGACAGCTTCGATGGCGACCGCTGGATGCCTACCTACGGCGTGGTCTATAAGCCGTGGGAGACGGTCTCGCTCTATGCCAACCACACCGAGGCGCTGCAGCCGGGTAAAACCGCGCCAAACACCGCCATCAACTACGGTCAGAGCACCGGTATCGTCCACTCGAAACAGAACGAAGTGGGTGTGAAGGCCGATTTCGGTCGCGTTGGCGGCTCGCTGGCGTTGTTTGAGATCAAAATGCCGTCCGCCATTCTCGACAGCCAGACCAAATACTACGGTCTGGATGCCGAACAGCGTAACCGCGGTGTGGAGCTGAACATCTTTGGCGAGCCGATGCTGGGCCTGCGTCTGAACGCCAGCGCCACCTGGCTGCAGGCGGAGCTGACCAAAACCAACAACGGCGTAAACCAGGGCAACGACGCGATTGGCGTGCCGAACTTCTACGGCGTGCTGGGGGCCGAGTATGACATCAAACCCGTCGATGGCCTGACCGCCACCGCCCGGGTGAACCACTCTGGCTCACAGTATGCGGATCTCGCCAACAGCAAGAAGCTGGATAGCTACACCACGCTGGATCTGGGTGTGCGTTACCGCTTCGCGGTGAACAATGACCAGAACCAGATGACCGTTCGCGCCGGGATCGAAAACGTCACCGATGAGAACTACTGGGCAAGCGTGGATGACAGCGGCACCTACCTCTTCCAGGGTGAGCCGCGCACCTTTAAGGTCTCTGTCGGCTACGAATTCTGAGTTCGTTCTTTATTAGTGGGGCAGGGATGCCCCACTGTCCGACTGTTATAAAAATGTAATCAATTGTTCTTATAGTGTTCCCACTTTATCGTTTCTTAGCCAAAAGAAAGGAAGCCATCGTGGGTAAACCTCTTAAGTCCGTATTCAAAAAAGAACATCGTGACGATGTCAGCAATCCCAGCGCTAACCCGGTATTTTCCAGCGTGGCGGAGATGTTCCTCTCCCGCCGTCGCTTCTTGCAGATGGGCGCCGTAGCCGGTGCCGCCGCCTCTTTCCCGTTCCTGCTCAAGCCTGAAAGCGCCCTTGCGGCGGTTTCACAGCCTTCCGCTCTGAGCAAGGCGGTTTCGCTCGGCTTTACCAGCATTCCGGTCTCCACCGACGACACGGTGAGGGTGCCGGAGGGCTACATCGCCCGGCCTTTCTACCGCTGGGGCGACGCCACCGGCATCAAGGGTGCCATGCCGGCGTTCAAATTTGACGCCAGTAACACCACCGACGAGCAGGCGGCCCAGGCGGGCATGCACCATGACGGTATGGCGTGGTTTAGCCTGCCGCAGGGGGAGGAGAACCCCGGCCACGGCCTGCTGGCGATGAACCATGAGTATATCGACAACGGCATGCTCTTTACCGACGGCACCGCCAACTGGAGCCTGGACAAAGCGCGTAAAGGCCAGAACGCGATGGGCGTGTCGGTTATCGAAGTGAAAAAGAACGGCAGTGACTGGGAAGTGGTGCGCCCTTCCAGCTTCGCCCGCCGCATCACGGTCAACACCCCGATGCAGATCACCGGCCCGGCGCGTCAGCAGGAGTTAATGAAAACCGCCGCCGATCCGCAGGGCGAGCGGGTGCTCGGTACCATGCAGAACTGCGCCAACGGCCACACGCCGTGGGGAACTTATCTCACCTGCGAAGAGAACTGGTCAGATATTTTTGTTAAGAAAGGCGAGCGGAACGCGCTGGAGAAGCGCTACGGCATCAGCGACAGCGATGAGTCCTACCGCTGGAGCGAAGTGGACGACCGCTTCAACGTGGATAAAACCCCTAACGAGCCGAACCGCTTTGGCTGGGTAGTCGAGATCGACCCCTACAACCCGGACTCGACGCCGCGCAAGCACACCGCGCTGGGGCGCTTCAAACATGAAGGCGCCGCTGTCACCCTGGCCGCCGATAAGCGCGTGGTCACCTACATGGGCGACGACCAGAAGTTTGAGTACATCTACAAATTTGTCTCCGACAATAAATATAACCCGGCGGATCGCGACGCCAACATGCAGCTACTGACCACCGGCACGCTCTACGTCGCCCGCTTCAACGACGACGGCTCCGGCGAATGGCTGCCGCTGGTTTTCGGCCAGAACGGGCTGGATAAGAGCAAAGGCTTCGAAAGCCAGGGCGATCTGCTGATCAAAACCCGTCTGGCGGCCGACGCGGTGGGCGCGACCAAAATGGACAGGCCGGAGTGGATCGCGGTCGATCCCCACAGCAGCGGCAGCGTCTACTGCACCCTGACCAATAACAGCGATCGCGGTAAAGAGGGCAAAGCGCCGGTGGACGCGGCCAACCCGCGGGCCAATAACACCTTCGGTCACATCATGCACTGGCTCGAAGAGGGGAGCGATCCCGCGGCCCTGCGTTTCAAATGGGATATTCTGGTGCTGGCCGGACGCACGGAGACGACGGATGAAAAGGCGAAGGGCAGCATGAAGGGGGCCGAATTCGGCAGCCCGGACGGCCTGTCGTTTGACCATCAGGGCGTGCTCTGGATCCAGACTGACGTCTCCTCCAGCACCATTAACAAGAAAGCCTACGAGGGGATGGGCAATAACCAGATGGTGGCGACCATTCCGGGCACCAACGAGTATCGCCGCTTCCTGACGGGCCCGCGCGGCTGCGAAATTACCGGCATCGCCTTCACGCCGGATAACCGCACGCTGTTTATCAATATTCAGCATCCGGGTGAGGGCGGGGACGACATTACCGACCCGGCAAACCCGCGCGCCGTCTCCAACTGGCCGGACAACAACCCGAACGGACGTCCCCGGGCGTCAACGGTCGTCATCACCAAAGCGGACGGCGGCCTGATCGGTTCGTGATCCCCTCCCGCCGGGCAGCAGCCGTTGCCCGGCGTTTAACTTGCTCCCGTCTGCCTGAAGTGTTAAAAGGTGCCCCTTCCTCAAAAAGAGACAGGGCCAGGCCGTGAGAAACGCCTCATCCGCTTCAGACAAAAGTGCTGCTGAAGCCGCGTCGGAACAGACACCGACGCTCCATCGTGGTTTACAAAATCGACATATTCAACTTATCGCTCTCGGTGGCGCTATCGGCACCGGACTGTTCCTCGGTATCGGGCCCGCGATTCAGATGGCCGGCCCCGCCGTGCTGCTGGGCTATGCCATTGCAGGCATGATCGCCTTTCTGATCATGCGCCAGCTCGGTGAGATGGTGGTTGAAGAGCCGGTCTCCGGCTCCTTTGCCCATTTCGCCTACAAATACTGGGGCCCTTTTGCGGGCTTCCTGTCGGGCTGGAACTACTGGGTGATGTTCGTGCTGGTGGGCATGGCGGAGCTGACCGCCGCGGGCATCTATATGCAGTACTGGCTCCCGGACATACCCACCTGGGTCTGGGCCGCGGCGTTCTTCATCATCATTAACGCCGTCAACCTCGTGAATGTGCGCCTGTACGGTGAGACGGAGTTCTGGTTTGCCCTGATCAAGGTGCTGGCGATTATCGGCATGATCGGCTTTGGTCTGTGGATGCTCTTGTCCGGGCACGGCGGCGAGCGGGCGACTATCGACAACCTGTGGCAGCACGGCGGCTTCCTCGCCACCGGCTGGAAAGGACTGATACTGTCCCTGGCGGTGATCATGTTCTCCTTTGGCGGACTGGAGCTTATCGGCATTACCGCCGCCGAAGCCCGCGATCCGCACAAGAGCATCCCGAAAGCGGTCAACCAGGTGGTCTACCGTATTTTGCTGTTCTATATTGGCTCGCTGGTCGTCCTGCTGGCGCTCTACCCGTGGGTGGAGGTGAAGTCGGACAGCAGCCCGTTCGTGATGATTTTCCACGATCTGAACAGCAACCTGGTGGCATCGGCACTTAACTTCGTGATTCTGGTGGCCTCGCTGTCGGTCTATAACAGCGGCGTTTACTCCAACAGCCGGATGCTGTTTGGCCTCTCCGTGCAGGGCAACGCCCCGAAATTTTTAACCCGCGTCAGCCGTCGCGGCGTGCCGGTTAACTCGCTGCTGCTCTCCGGGGGCATTACCTCCCTGGTGGTGCTGATCAACTATCTGCTGCCGCACGAAGCCTTTGGCCTGCTGATGGCGCTGGTGGTGGCAACGCTGCTGCTGAACTGGATCATGATCTGTCTTGCCCACCTGCGTTTTCGCGCGGCGATGCGCCGCAAAGGGCGCGAGACGCAGTTCAAAGCGCTGCTCTACCCGGCGGGTAACTACCTCTGTATCGCCTTCCTGGCGATGATCCTGGTGCTGATGTGCACCATGGATGGCATGCGCACCTCGGCGATCCTGCTCCCGGTGTGGATTGTCTTCCTGTTTGCGGCGTTTAAACTCTCCCGCAAAAAGTAGTGCGGTTTCTGCCCGGCGGCGCTGCGCTTGCCGGGCAGAAATAATCAAATGTGGAATGCGACCCGCTTGCCGGTAGGCAATATGACATCAATACTCACTTCGCCACCTAAAGCTGTAACGTAGCGTTTCAGGGTTGAAAGGCGTGGATCATTATCCGGCTGCTCTATTTTCGCAACAGTAGGTTGTTTAACGCCCATCGCGGCGGCAAGCTCTGTTTGCGACATATTGAGCTCTTCACGCAGTTGGTTGAGCGCAACAATAATGCGTAATTCTTCAACCTTAGCGGCTATCCGCTCCTGGCTTTCTTCACTCTGCTGGGCCATCAGTTCTTTTAACGTTGCCATTTGGCCTCCTTACTCGCCAGATATTTGCTGAACTCAGCGTCAGCTATGTTAATCATACGTTTATAGAAACGCTTATCACCCGCGCCTGTCTTGTTGCCAGCGCATAAAATAATGGCCTGACGCCCGGGATCAAAGGCAAAAAAAGCGCGAATCGGATCGCCTGCATGCTGAATGCGTAGCTCTTTCATATTGGTGTATTGCGATGCCTTAACGGTATCAACCCATGGTCGCCCCAGTTGAGGGCCATACTCAGAAAGAATATGCAACGCTGCCAGGACATCTTCTTTCAGGTCTTGTTTCTGATGGTGAAACCATTCGTCAAACATATCCGTTGTTTCGACTTCCCACATAGTGATTTCCTTATAGCCTTCTGGCTATAAAATAATATAGCCAAAAGGCTATACCTGCAACTGCCCAGCCTCCATAAAAACCGTAGGCCGGGTAAGGCGAAGCCGCCACCCGGCACCCCCGCACACCCCACTTCACCTTTATCGTGACCCCTCTCGCACTTCTTAACCGATCCCCAGGATCTTTGTTTTGTAATCGATTACTTTTCACTTGATGCGATTTGTAATCGATTACTTTTTACGGGTGGGGCTTATCATGGTGTCGACAACTGAAAGTAGTGGAAAGGTGACAGGGGAGTACCGGCTGCTGGTACCGCGCCTCTCCCTGATGATGTTCCTGCAATTTTTTATCTGGGGTAGCTGGTCGGTAACGCTCGGTCTGGTGATGACCCAGCACAACATGTCATTGCTGATTGGCGACGCTTTCTCCGCCGGGCCGATCGCCTCTATTTTATCGCCGTTTGTGCTCGGAATGCTGGTGGACCGCTTCTTCGCCTCGCAGAAGGTGATGGCGGTGATGCACCTGGCCGGGGCGGCGATCCTGTGGTTCGTGCCGGGGGCGCTGATCGCGGAGAACGGCGCGCTGCTGATCGGCTTGCTGTTTGGCTACACGCTTTGCTATATGCCGACCCTGGCGCTGACCAATAATATCGCTTTCCACAGCCTGGCGAACGTCGACAAAACCTTCCCGGTGGTCCGCGTATTTGGCACCATCGGCTGGATTGTCGCGGGGATCTTTATCGGCGTTACCGGCGTGGCCGCAAGCATCACCATCTTCCACGTGGCGGCGGCCAGCTCCGTCCTGCTGGCGCTCTACAGCCTGACGCTGCCGCACACGCCTGCCCCGGCCAAAGGGATGCCGGTGAAGGTGCGCGATCTCTTCTGCGCCGACGCCTTCGCCCTGCTGAAAACCCGTCACTTCTTTATCTTCTGCCTGTGCGCGATGCTGATCTCCGTCCCGCTCGGCACCTACTACGCTTATACCGCCTCTTACCTGGCGGATGCCGGGATCGCGGATGTCAGTACCGCCATGTCCTTCGGCCAGATGTCCGAAATCTTCTTTATGCTGGTGATCCCGCTGCTGTTCCGCCGTCTGGGCGTTAAATACATGCTGCTGATCGGCATGCTGGCGTGGTTTGTCCGCTACGCGATGTTTGCTCTGGGGGTAAATGAAGAGGGGCGCATCCTGCTCTATCTCGGCATCCTGCTGCATGGCGTCTGCTATGACTTCTTCTTTGTGGTGGGCTTTATCTATACCGACCGCGTGGCGGGCGAAAAGGTCAAAGGCCAGGCGCAGAGCATGATCGTGATGTTCACTTACGGTATCGGCATGCTGCTAGGCTCGCAGATTTCCGGCGCGCTCTACAACCGCCTGGTGGCGGGGCAGGCCGTGCCACAGGCGTGGGTAACATTCTGGTGGATCCCGGCGGTGGCTGCTGCTGTGATTGCACTCGTTTTCCTTGTCTCGTTCAAATATGACGATGACAAGGCGTAATTTCTGGAGGTGGTATGAGGACGATTAAAGGCCCGGGTATTTTTCTGTCGCAGTTTATCGGGGCACAACCCCCGTTCAACACCCTCGACGGGCTGGCCGGTTGGGCGGCGGAAAAGGGCTACAAAGCGCTGCAAATGCCCTGCAACCATAAAGCGATTTTTGACGTCGAGCAGGCGGCAGAGAGCCAGACCTACTGCGACGAGATAGGCGGCAGGCTGGCGGAGAAGGGGCTGGTCATCAGCGAGCTCTCCACTCATCTGGAGGGGCAGCTTATTGCGGTCAATCCGGTCTACGACGAGGCGTTCGATAACTTCGCTCCTCCGGCGGTGCGCGGTAACGCCAGCGCCCGCCAGGCCTGGGCGACCGATATCGTGAAAAAGGCGGCGGTCGCCTCGGCACGGCTCGGTTTAACCGCCCACGCCACCTTCTCAGGATCGCTGGCCTGGCCGTTTATCTATCCCTGGCCGCCACATAACGAGACGCGTTTTGCGGAGGCGTTCAGCGAGCTGGCCCGCCGCTGGCGACCCATTCTGGATGCGTTCGATGAGCAGGGGGTTAACGTCTGCTATGAAATTCATCCCGGAGAAGATCTGCACGACGGCGTCACCTTCGACCGTTTTCTGGCGCTGGTAGACAACCATCCGCGCTGCAACATGCTTTACGATCCAAGCCACCTGCTGTTGCAGCAGATCGATTATCTGACCTGGATCGATCACTACCACACCCGCATCAAGGCGTTTCACGTTAAGGATGCCGAATTCCGTCCCAACGGGCGCAGCGGGGTGTATGGCGGCTATCAGAGCTGGATCAACCGCGCCGGACGCTTCCGTTCGCCGGGGGACGGGCAGATCGACTTTAAGGGCATCTTCAGCAAGCTGACCCAGTACGACTACGACGGCTGGGCGGTGCTGGAGTGGGAGTGCTGCCTGAAGGAGGGCGAAACCGGGGCGCGGGAAGGGCGCGAGTTTATCTCCCGCCACATTATCCCGGTGTCCGATCGGGCATTTGATGATTTTGCCGCAGGAGAACTTCATGATTAACGTCGGCATTATCGGCAGCGGCTTTATCGGCCCAGCGCATATCGAAGCCCTGCGCCGCCTGGGGTATGTGCAGGTGGTCGCCCTCTGCGATGGCTCGCTGGAACAGGCGCAAGAGAAAGCCCGGGCGCTGAACATTCCTCACGCCTACGGCAGCGTGGATGCACTGCTGGCGCACCCGGAGCTGCACGTGGTGCACAACTGCACCCCTAACCATCTGCATGCGGCGATCAACCGCCAGATCCTGCGTGCCGGTAAACATGTTTTCTCCGAAAAGCCGCTGTGCATGACCCCAGACGAGGCGCGGGAGCTGGTCACGCTGGCGGAACAGGCGGGGGTGCTACACGGCGTGAGCTTTGTCTACCGTCAGTTTGCGATGGTGCGCCAGGCGGCGAGCATGGTGGCGCAGGGCTCCCTCGGACGGCTCTTTGCCGCCCACGGCAGCTACCTGCAGGACTGGATGCTGCTGGAAACCGACTACAACTGGCGAGTTGATGCGGCGCTCGGGGGCGCATCGCGGGCGGTGGCCGATATCGGCTCCCACTGGTGCGACACCATTCAGTTTCTGACCGGGCGGCGCATCACCGACGTGATGGCCGACCTCTCCATCGTCTGGCCGACCCGCAAGGCGAATCTGGCCGGGAATCAGACCTTCAGCCAGGCGGGCGAGGCGGTATATGAAGACAAACCCGTCACCACCGAGGATTTCGGCTCGGTGCTGTTCCGCTTCGACGATGGCAGTAAGGGCAGCTTTACCGTCTCGCAGGTGAGTGCCGGACGTAAAAACCGCCTCAGCCTGGAGGTGAACGGCAGCGATTGTTCCGTGGCCTGGGATCAGGAGGTACCGCAGCAGCTCTGGGTGGGCCATCGGGCGCAGGCCAATCAGACGCTGACGGACGATCCGGGCCTGATGAACCGCGACGTGGCCGACAGCGCCCACTTCCCGGGCGGCCATATCGAAGGCTGGCCGGACGCCTTTAAAAATATGATGGCGCACTTTTATCAGGCAGTACAGACGGGCAGGATGCCGGAGAAGCCGGTGTTCGCCACCTTCCATGACGGAGCGAGCGTCATGTATATCATTGATGCGATAGTCAAAAGCCATCAGCAGCAGCGCTGGGTCGCAGTCGCGCAGTAACACGTTGCCCGGTGCGCCGGGCAGCCCATTTATGGTAGCCTGCTGCAAACGCAAACCGCAGGATCACTCGTCGCTATGTCAATTCAGAAAATCGCCCAACTGGCGGGCGTCTCGGTGGCGACGGTATCGCGCGTGCTGAATAACAGCGATACCGTCAAAGCCAAAAACCGCGATCGCGTCTTGCAGGCGATTAAAGAGGCGAACTATCAGCCCAATCTTCTGGCCCGCCAGCTGCGCACGGCGCGCAGCTATATGGTGCTGGTGATGGTTTCCAACATTGCCAACCCGTTCTGCGCCGAGGTGGTGAAGGGCATTGAGGAGCAGGCGGAGAAAAACGGCTACCGCATTCTGCTGTGCAACTCCGGCTCCGATATTGAACGCTCCCGCTCGGGGCTCAGCCTGCTCTCCGGCAAAATGGTCGACGGCATTATCACGATGGATGCCTTCACCCGCCTCCCCGAACTGGCGGCACTCATCGGCGATGCCCCCTGGGTACAGTGCGCCGAATACGCCGATGCGGGTGCGGTCTCCTGTGTGGGGATCAACGATGTCGACGCCTCCCAGCATGTGGTCAGCCGTCTGGCCGACGGCGGGCGACAGCGGATTGCGCTTATCAACCACGATCTGAGCTACAAATATGCCCGCCTGCGCGAGCGGGGCTATAAAAGCGTGCTGCATCTGCGCGATCTGGCGTATCAGGCGGTAGAGTATGCGAGCGATCTGAGCGCGGCGGCCGGGATGACGGCGATGAGCAAACTGCTGGCAACAGAG
This sequence comes from Leclercia sp. M-A074-M, assembly GCF_965195605.1. Taxonomy (NCBI): domain Bacteria; kingdom Pseudomonadati; phylum Pseudomonadota; class Gammaproteobacteria; order Enterobacterales; family Enterobacteriaceae; genus Leclercia; species Leclercia sp. M-A074-M. Next base: position 253,154 of record NZ_CBDAHM010000007.1, read on the forward strand.
CCGCGCCCGGATGCGGTATTTGCGGTCTCCGATACCCTGGCCGCGGGAGCGTTACGCGCTATCGAAAAGGCCGGGCTGCGCGTGCCGGAAGATATCGCGGTGGTGGGTTTCGATGGCACCGAGCTGTCGGAGATGGTCTCGCTGACCACCATTGAACAGCCATCGCGGGATATCGGGCGCAAGGCGGTCGATCTGCTGCTGAACAAAATCGACAACCCCGATGCGCCCACGGAGCGGGTGATGATGAACTGGCGCTTTATTTCCCGCGCCAGTACCTGATTATTTCGCCAGCACGCCGGCCAGGGAGCGAATATCGTTCCCGGTGGGCGACTGGTGAATACGCAGGCCAAATTCATCGATCACCGCAAAAATATGGTCGAAAATATCGGCCTGAATCGCCTCATATTCCGCCCAGATGACGGTGTTGGTGAAGGCATAGATTTCAATCGGCAGGCCGTTGGCGTCGGGGGCTAACTGGCGCACCATCAGGGTCATATCCTGGCGAATACGCGGATGGTTGCGCAGATATTCATTCAGATAGGCGCGGAAGGTACCAATATTGGTCATCTTACGCAGGTTCAGCACCGATTCGCCTTCCCCGTTTTGCTGATTCCACAGGGTGATTTCCTCATGGCGCGTGGCCATATAGGGCTTGAGCAGCTTCGCCTGAATCAGCCGCTGCTGTTCCTGTTCGTCGAGAAAATGAATGCTGGTGGTATCAATATTCAGGCTGCGCTTAATCCGTCGTCCGCCGGAGGCTGACATGCCGCTCCAGTTGATAAAAGCGTCGGAGACCAGCGCCCAGGTCGGGATGGTCGTAATCGTGTTATCAAAATTGCGCACCTTGACGGTGGTCAGGCCGATATCGGTCACCGTGCCGTTCGCGCCATATTTCGGCATCTCCAGCCAGTCGCCGAGCTTGAGCATATCGTTGGCCGAGAGCTGAATACCCGCCACCAGCCCGAGAATGGGATCTTTAAACACCAGCATTAATACGGCTGCCATCGCGCCCAGGCCGCTAATCAGAATGGCGGGAGACTGACCGATCAGCAGAGAGATAATCAGGATCCCCACCAGAATGGCGCTCACCAGCTTGATCCCCTGGAAGATGCCTTTCAGCGGCAGCTGGGAGGCGGTCGCCATTTTTTGCGACAGGTTGAATATCACGTCCAGCAGCGAGAAGAACGCCAGCAGGGCATATACCATCACCCACAGCTTCGCGCAGGTGGTTAATATCTCTGCCGCGTCGCTGCCTTTTTGCAGCCACAATACCGCCTGAACGTTGACGATGATCCCCTGCAGGGTAAAGGCCAGGCGGTGAAATAACTTATTCTCGGTAATGATTTGCAGCCATAAATGGCTGCTGGCCCGGGCCCGTTTCTCGAAGGCCCGCAATACCACTTTGTGCAGAATAAAGTGAATAATCAGCGAAGTAAGAAAAATAATTCCAAAGATAATCACGAGGGAAGTGGTGTGATTAATTTCAATTCCTGACTCTTCGACCAGGGAAATAAACTCCTGCATAACATCTCCTGTATTAAAGCAGCCGCCATAATGGCGGCTGCGGATCGATTATGCAAACCCAGGGGTTTATCGGGACGCGTGGCAGGCTTTCGTGACCGGCAGGCTAAGGCGATGGCGCAGCCGCAGGGTCGCCAGCGCCAGCACCACCATCATGCCCGTTTCTACCGCCAGGAAGAGGTTAATCGCCTCCGCGTAATCCCCGTGATGGTTTTGCAGGGCGTGGAGCAAAATCGCGCCAAATATCGCAGGCCCCAGGCCGAGCGCCGCCTGTTGCAGGGTGCTGAGAATGGCGCTGGCGGCCCCGGCGTCATCGGGCTGAATATCGCGCATGCCGATGCGGTAGAAACTGTTCACAATCAGTGCCTGGCCGTAGCCCACCAGCCCGGTGGCCGGGGCGAGGGTCAGGGCGGTGTTCTCCAGTCCCCAGATGCGGAAGGTGGCGATCAGCGCCAGCAGGCCGGTTATCTGGATTGCCAGGCCGGTAAGCAGAAGGGTGCTGGTGCTGTAGCGGGCAATCAGGCGCGGGGCAAACCACGCCGAGACAAAATAGGTCACGCCCAGGGCGATAAAGCTGTTGCCGGACTGCCACGGCGCCATCCCCAGACCGGTCTGCATGGTCAGCGCCATGCAGAACATAAACCCGGACCAGACGCTGAAAAAGAGCAGCGCAATCAGCACGCCAAAGCGGATGCTGCCGAGCTGCATTAAGCGTGGCGGGATCAGCGGGTGGGGCCCTTCGCGCTCTTTTTTACGCGCGTTCAGCGCCATCAACCAGGCCAGAGGGACAATAGCGACCAGCATCGCCTTCAGCGGCCACGACCAGTGCCACTGGGGCCCCAGCGCCATCGGGAACAGCAGACAGCAGAGGATCGCGGCCAGCAGCGCAGTACCCGGCCAGTCGATGCGCGACGGCGTATCGCGACGGGTTTGCGGAACAAAACGGCGGCTCAGGGCCAGCACCAACAGGCAGATCGGCACGTTGATAAAGAAGGCGTTGCGCCAGCCCAGCCCGGCGATATCCGCCGACACCAGCCAGCCGCCGCCCATCTGCCCGACAATAAAGGCGATCCCGCCGATGCCGCCAAACAGGCTGATGGCTCTGGCGTGGGCGGTGCCTTTCAGGGTCACGTGAAGGGTGGCAAGAATTTGCGGCACGATCAGCGCTGCGCCCGCGCCCTGCACGATGCGCGCGGCCAGCAGTTGCTCGATATTGCCCGCCATCCCGCACAGCAATGAGGCCAGGCCGAAGCTCGCCACGCCCCACATAAACAGACGGCGGCGCCCGAGGTTATCCCCCAGCTTGCTCCCGAGCGCCAGACAGACGGCGAAGGCCACCCCGTAGAGCGCCACAATCAGCTCCAGCTCGGTGGCGGTGGCATGCAGCGAGTGGGTGATGGAATCCAGCGCCACGTTGGTGATCGAGGTATCGATCAGCGGCAGCATCTGGCCGGTTAACAGCAATATCAGGCCTGCACGGCCCGGTGAAACAACTGACCTATTCATGGTGACTCCATTGCGTCAAACAGCGTAGCGTCGTAGCATCAACCATCTGATAAACGGGTACCAGTTCTTGCTTATACTGGTACTGGCACTACCATGCAGGGGGCACTATGGCGCTGATGTCTGAACCGGTCACCGCACTGCAGGATGACACCCGAAAACAGCTGGGGGCTTTTCTACGCGCCCGACGCGAAAGCCTCGATCCGCAGCGTCTTGGCCTGCCGCGCAGCGGTCGCCGCCGCACGCCGGGCCTGCGGCGTGAAGAGGTGGCCATGCTGGCGGATGTGGGCGTCACCTGGTACACCTGGCTCGAGCAGGGCAGGAATGTGAATCCGTCCAGCGCGGTGATGGCGGCGGTAGCGAAAGCGCTGCAATGTACCCCGACCGAAGCCCGCCACCTCTTTCTGCTGGCCGGCCTGCCGCCGGGCGAAGCGCCGCAGGCGGTCTGCTGTGAGGGGATCAGCGAAGGCACCCGCCGTCTGCTCGATACCCTGATGCCAAAACCCGCCAGCATCCAGAAACCGAATTTCGATATCGTGGCGTGGAATGACAGCTTCGGCCACCTGATGGGCGTCGACTTTAACGCCATTCCGCCGGAAGATCGCAACTGTATCTATCTCTTCCTCACCCATCCCGCGTGGCGCGCCCGGCTGGGCAAGCGTGATGACGTGTTGCCCATTTTTGTCTCCTATTTTCGCGCGGCGATGGCCGAGCACCGGGGCGACCCGCAGTGGGAGGCCAAACTGGCACGCTTCTTTGCAGTATCTGAAGAGTTTGAAACCCTGTGGCACCAGCGCAACGACGTGCGCGGCGTGGAAAACCAGCTCAAGCTCTTTACCCATCCCGAACTGGGCGATTTTCATCTCCAGCAGATGTACTGGTACTCTGCTCCGCGCAACGGCTCGCGGCTGCTGGTCTATCTGCCGGTGGATGAGGCGGGAGAGAGGGCAATGGCGTGGCTGGCTGCACAGAAATAATTTCTGCGAGGGGCTTTCAGGGAATAGAAGTCACTCCGGTCTGACCTGGATAAAGGGGGTAAGGTAAATCACGAAAGGCAAAATTAGCCTTTAATGCAAATTGCCTTACATGCTAATATCTTCAGGGATGAAAAATCGTGTTCAGACTTATCGTTCATCAGGCAGTCAGAGAAGAGATCCTCTCGTTGCCTGCAGGCGTACAGGCGAAGCTGATTCGTCAGCTTGATAAATTGCGTGCTAACCCAACGGCACTTCGGGAGCCCGACAGCAAGCCATTACCCCATGGTTTGTTTGAAATAAGAACCGTCGGTCTGATTCATAGTCGCGGGATCTATGTGTATCAGCGGGAAAAAACAATTTATCTGCTGCGTGTATTTATCAAGAAGATGAAGAAAACGCCTTCTGCTGAAATCCGTCTGGCACTGAAAAGACAACAGGAGATGTTGGATGAGCAAGAAGATCATTGACTGGGATACGTTAAGAGCGGAGCTGTTAAGCGATTCAGATGTGCAGGCTGCCTTTGACGCCGAAGAGCGTAAGGCGCGGCTGCAGGAGATGCTGGCACAGTGGCGCAAACAGGCGGGACTGACGCGTGCTCAGGTGGCGGAGCGCATGGGGGTCAGCGCGCCAACCGTCTCCCGAATGGAAGCCAATATTACCCGGGCGAGTCTGGATACCTTAACGCGTTATGCGTTGGTGTGCGGCGTTAAGCATCCGCAGATTACGCTCTATTGAAAACAGGCACGCCGGAACCCAGCGTGCCAGTAGTCATTAGCACTCAGTCACAATCGTGCTCAGCGGCAGACGCGATTTCGGCAGCGTGGCGTTGAAATCTTCCACGCTGTGATGCCCGACCGGCACCACCACCAGGCTGGTGAAGCCTTTCTCTTTCAGACCAAACTCTTCGTCGAGGATGGCGGCGTCGAAACCTTCAATTGGCACCGCGTCCAGACCCATTGCGGCCACGCCCAGCAGGAAGTTGCCGACGTTCAGGTAAACCTGTTTTGCCATCCACTGGTGGTCATCTTTCAGATCGACACGGTGCATATCGGCGAAGAAGGTGCGGCCCTTGTGGTTAGCGGCTTTCGCTTCCGGGGTGGCGAAACGGCCATCGGCCTCTTCCTGATCCACCACGCGGTTCAGCCAGGCATCGTCCATCGCGGTTTTGGCGCAGAACACCACCACGTGAGAGGCATCCAGCATTTTGCGTTCGTTGAAGACAAAGCCACCGGCTGCGGATTTCGCCACGCGCGCTTTGCCTTCTTCGGTGCTGGCGACGATAAAGTGCCACGGCTGCGAGTTGGTGCTCGACGGGCTGTACTGCAGCAGGGTTTTCATTTTTTCTGCCTGGTCGGCAGTCAATTTTTTGCTCGGATCAAAGGCCTTCGTTGAGTGACGCTTTAAGGCAACAGAGATGATATCCATAACGACTCCTGGGGTTTAATGCAAAAGGGAAAATGATACAAAGGGAAAGGAACAAAGGTAAGGGCATTCCGAGCGCTTAAGGGCCCGGACGCAGACGTTTTTGCTCTTTTTTTGGCAGCTTATCCACCACCAGATGCCACGAATCATTGACCAGATCGGCTATCAGCTCAGGAGTGATATCCTCCGCTGCATAAACCGAGATCCAGTGCTTTTTATTCAGATGGTAGCCAGGCTCAATGCTCCGGTAGATCTGCTGGTTGAGCAGCGATTTTTGCGGGTCGGACTTCAGGCTGACATGCAGGCGCCCGTGTGCGACGCCAATCAGCATAAAAATCTTGCCGCCAACCTTAAACACATCGTAGTCCGGGCCAAACGGCCAGCACTGTTCGGTAAAGGGCAGCTCCAGGGCCACCTGTTTTGCGCAGGCGGCGAGGGTTTTACTGTCCATCGCTATCCTCTTCGGCCAGCGCCCGCCACATCGCTTCAAAACCCAATGCCTTAAATTCGGCTGCGCGGGCCGGTTCGCGAGTAGCGAAGGACATGGTGGTCTCCGCCAGGGATAAAAAGAGCGCGTCGCCAAACAGCCGGAACTCTTCCGACATAAACACCGGGCGGATATGGCGACGGCACAGCTCGTGCAGCTCCGGGAACATCTCGTGTACCGCCTGCTCGGTTTCGGCGTTGATCTTCTCGCTCACCCCAAGCTGGCGGATGGCGCCGTGGGCCACCGGATTGCGGATCCCCCAGTCAACGTAGCTGTTCCAGATATTGCGGGTATGCTCTTTTGGCTGGGTCAGGGCGCGATCCATATTCGCCAGCATAGTCTGGCACAGATCCTGCTTCAGGTGCAGGTAGAGGGCGTTAAGCAGGTCGTCTTTGGTAGCGAAATAGCGAAACAGGGTGCCTTCTGCCACGCCCGCACTGCGGGCGATTAACGCGGTAGAAGCCGCAATGCCGGACTGGGCAAACGCGCTGGTTGCCGCGTCCAGCAACGCCAGTTTTTTATCTTCACTTTTCGGACGAGCCACTGCATTTCCTCCAGGTAATGTGCAAAAACCCCGATTGAATCATGCCCTTTGTGGGGCTGCAACGTGGAATGTCAAAGATCTTAAAACGTCTTGACGACTTTCACATCACTTCTATAATGAGTGCTTACTCACTCATAATCAAGTTTTGCCCGCGCAGGCCATCGGATGGGGCGCGAATTCGGGTCGGGATATGAAAAAGCGTTTTTTTGTTAGCGTGGTGGTAGTGATGATGATTGCATCCGCGGCGAGTTTGCCGTTTGTACTCAATGCCGGGTTCGGCCAGCCGCCACAGGGCGCGCAGCTGAATGAGTTTGCCGCCTCGCCGCAATATCGCGACGGCCAGTTCCATAACACCTTGCCGACGCCCGGCTTTACCGGCAATAAGAACATGCTGGCGGCGTGGTGGGATTTTCTGGTGACGAAGCGTGAGAACGCGCGTCCGGCCCAGCCGCTGCCGCTGGTGAAAACCGATCTGGCGCAGCTGCCCCTGGATCAAGAGACGCTGGTCTGGCTTGGCCACTCCTCGTGGTATCTGCAGCTGGCAGGCAAACGCATTCTGATCGATCCGGTATTCAGCAACTATGCCGCACCTTTCTCTTTTCTCAATAAAGCCTTTGCCGGGGAGTACCCGTGGTGTGCCGAAGAGATGCCCGATATCGATCTGCTGATTATCTCGCACGATCACTACGATCATCTCGACTACGCCACCATCAAAGCCCTGTTGCCCAAAGTGAAGCGCGTGGTCACGCCGCTCGGGGTGGGATCGCACCTGCGCTACTGGGGCATGGAGCCCTCGATCATTGAGGAGCGGGACTGGGAGCAGTCGGTGCGGATCAGCGACGATCTCACCGTACATGTCCTGCCGGCGCGCCACTTCTCCGGGCGCGGGCTCAAGCGCAACCAGACGCTGTGGGGCAGCTTTATGTTTGTCACCCCAGAGACGAAAGTGTTCTACAGCGGTGATTCTGGCTATGGCCCGCACTTTAGCGCCATTGGCGAGCGCTTCGGCGCCGTCGATCTGGCGATCATGGAGAACGGCCAGTATGACCAGGACTGGAAGTACATCCACATGCAGCCTGCCGAAACGGCGCAGGCGGCGGCGGATCTTAATGCCAGCGCGGTCGTACCGGGCCACTCCGGGCGCTTTGTGCTGGCAAAACACACCTGGAACGACCCACTGATCCAGCTTACGCAGGCCAGCAAGGATAAAAAATATCGCCTGCTGACCCCGGAGCTCGGTGAGCCGGTCAGGGTAGATGATGCCACGCAACAATTTCGTGCGTGGTGGGAATAATGTTAAATCGAAGAGCAGAGGGGGAGAGCAGCATGACTATTTCCGCTCAGGTTATCGACACCATTGTCGAGTGGATCGACGACAACCTTCATCAGCCGTTGCGTATCGAGGATATCGCCCGACATGCGGGCTACTCCAAGTGGCACTTACAGCGGCTGTTTATGCAGTACAAAGGCGAGAGTCTGGGGCGCTATATTCGGGAACGTAAGCTGCGGCTGGCGGCGCGGGATCTGCGTGAATCGGATGAAAAGGTCTACGATATCTGCCTGCGTTACGGCTTTGACTCCCAGCAGACCTTTACCCGCGTCTTTACCCGCACCTTTAACCAGCCGCCTGGGGCGTATCGCAAGGATAACCACAGTCGCGCGCATTAACGGCAGGCTTAATGCGCAAACCAGCGGCGCCAGATGAACCGCAGAATAAAGAATTCAATGGCGCCGAGCAGTAAAAACCACAGGCAAAAGATGATGGTGTAAAGCTGATTCAGATCCATCAGATGGAAGAGGGTCATCAGCTTTTGCGCCACCACCAGCCCCAGCGACGGCGCAGGCAGTAACAGAACGGAGAGAAAGGCCATCAACAAAATGCCGCCTGCCGTTAACAGCGATTCTAACGGGTGTCTCATGATTATGTTAATCGTCAGTTAAAAATAACATTGTCACGGATAGGGCTTCGTAAAGCAATATCAACCGTCAGACGCAGGCGCGATAAATAATTGTCCGCTAATTCGCTGTTATTTCCCCCGCCAGAAAGATCTCTATTCAATTAACCTGCATTAATGTCAATTATTGTCACCCTCCGGCAAAGACTTTTACAAAGGTATAGGTGCTCATTCCAATTAACGTCGCAATAACAATGGCAACGAAAATATATAACGCCAGACGTCGTCCTCGATAAATCCCAAACATGGTTCCCTCTCGTTTAGTTTCGGTTTAGAAATAATTTGTAAAAATCGCTCTGGTGAAATGAGACGTTACCGGTTTAATGCCGCCGACAACAATAATAGTGCGATAAATTAATTTTCCTGACAACTCAATATTGTCGACAGATTTATAAAAGCAGAGATGGAATTCAGGCTTTTGCTCACCGCAAACTGAAGGAGCTGAAATATGACCAAAATGCACCACACCCAGACGCCGCCTCCTACCACGCCAGACATGGCCTATCAGCAGACCGTAGAGCAGACGCTTGCCGCGCAGCAGAGCACCGCGGCGGGTCTGAGCCGCGCACAAGCACAGGCGCGGCTGGACAAACATGGTCCCAACGCGCTGCCGGAGAAAAAAGCCAGACCGGCCTGGCTGCGTTTTCTGGCCCATTTTAACGATGTGCTGATTTATGTATTGCTGGCCGCTGCACTATTAACGGCAATAATGGGCCACTGGATCGATACCCTGGTTATTCTGGGTGTGGCGGTCATTAACGCGTTGATTGGTCATATTCAGGAAAGTAACGCCGAAAAATCACTGAACAGCATCCGGAATATGCTCGCCAGCGATGCCCGTGTTATTCGTGACGGCGATCATGAAACAATACCCACAACTGAAATAGTTCCCGGGGATATTATTTTCCTGCGTGCCGGGGATCGTATTCCGGCCGATATGCGTTTAATTGAGGCACATAATTTACGCGTTGAAGAGGCTATTCTCACCGGCGAATCGACGGTGGTGGATAAACACACCCAGCCGCTGAACGGGGAATTACCGCTCGGCGACCGCACCAACCTGGTCTTCTCCGGTACCACGGTGAGCGCAGGCGGCGGCGTTGGGGTGGTCATTGCCACCGGCCAGGAGACCGAACTGGGCCACATTAACCAGATGATGGCCGGGATTGAAAAGCATCGCACCCCGCTGCTGGTGCAGATGGACAAACTCGGCAAGGCCATCTTCGGGATCATCATGGCGATGATGGCCGCGCTGTTCGTCTTTAGCCTGCTGCTGCGCGACATGCCGATCGGCGAGCTGCTGCTCTCTTTGATTAGCCTGGCCGTGGCGGCGGTGCCGGAAGGTCTGCCTGCCATTATCTCGATTATCCTGTCGCTGGGCGTGCAGGCGATGGCCCGCAAGCGCGCCATCATCCGTAAACTGCCCACAGTCGAAACGTTAGGAGCGATGACCGTGGTCTGCTCGGATAAAACCGGCACCCTGACCATGAACGAGATGACCGTTAAGGCGATCATCACCGCCGACAGCTGCTACCGCGTTGAGGGCGACAGCTATGCCCCGGAAGGCAACATCTCTCTGGAGGGCAGCGACGAGCCGGTGAAGATCCAGCCCGGTACGGTGCTGGAGCACTATCTGCGTACCATCGACCTGTGTAACGACAGCCAGATGATTCAGGACGAGCGCGGCCTGTGGCGTATCACCGGCGGGCCGACCGAAGGCGCGCTGAAGGTGCTGGCGGCAAAAGCGCAGCTGGCGCCGGTCACCACCACGCTGATTAACAAGATCCCGTTCGACTCCCAGTATAAGTACATGAGCACCCACTATCGGATAGGGGATGAGGAGCAGATCCTCATCACCGGCGCGCCGGACGTTATTTTCGCTCTCTGCGCCCGGCAGCAGACCCGTAACGGTGCCGAAGCCTTTAACCGCAGCTACTGGGAAGCCGAGATGGAGCGTTATGCGCGCCAGGGGTTGCGTATGGTGGCGGCGGCGTACAAACCGGCGAACGGTGAGCAGACCTTAACCCACGACGACCTCAGCCACGGCCTGATCTTCCTCGGTATCGCCGGGATGATGGATCCGCCGCGTCCGGAAGCGATCGACGCCATTCATGCCTGCCAGCAGGCGGGGATCCGCGTCAAGATGATCACCGGGGATCACCCGCAGACGGCCATGAGCATCGGCCAGATGCTGGGGATCGCCAACAGCGGCCAGGCGGTGACCGGCTCCCGGCTGGAACAGATGGATGATAGCGAGCTGGCACAAGCGGCGGTGGAGTACGATATCTTCGCCCGCACCAGCCCGGAGCATAAGCTGCGTCTGGTGAAAGCCTTGCAGGAGAAAGGTGAAATCGTCGGCATGACCGGCGACGGCGTAAACGATGCCCCGGCGCTGCGCCAGGCGGACGTGGGCATCGCGATGGGCATTAAGGGCACGGAAGTGACCAAAGAGGCGGCGGATATGGTCCTGACGGACGACAACTTCGCCACCATCGCCAGCGCGGTGAAAGAGGGGCGTCGCGTCTACGACAACCTGAAGAAGACCATTCTGTTTATCATGCCGACCAACCTCGCGCAGGGGCTGCTGATTGTGATTGCCCTGCTGGCGGGGAACATCATTCCCCTGACGCCGGTGCTGATTTTGTGGATGAACATGGCGACCTCCGCCACGCTCTCCTTCGGGTTGGCATTTGAGGCCGCCGAGCGCAACATCATGCGTCGCCCGCCGCGTCAGACCGGGCAGCACGTGATGGATGGTTATGCCGTCTGGCGCGTGGCCTTCGTCGGCACCCTGATTGCCGTCGCCGCCTTTGCGCTGGAAGCCTGGCTGGCTCCGCGCGGCCACAGCGCGGAGTTCATCCGCACCGTGCTGCTGCAGATGCTGGTCTGTGCCCAGTGGGTCTACATGATTAACTGCCGCAACACCGAAGGCTTCTCCCTGAACCGCGGTTTGCTGGCGAACAAAGGCATCTGGCTGGTGACGGGCGTGCTGTTGCTGCTGCAGCTGGCGATTATCTACCTGCCGTTTATGCAGATGCTGTTCGGCACCGAAGCGCTGCCGCTGCGCTACTGGGGTGTAACCCTGGTGACCGCGGGCGCGATGTTCTTCATTGTCGAAATCGAGAAGCGACTCACCCGCAGGTTCCGTAAGGCGGCATAACGTTTGCCCCTCTCCTTTGGGAGAGGGGGAAAGAGAGCGATTACGGACTCGTCGCCCACAGCTCGGCATGTTTTTGCACCAGAGAAATGAGCGAGCCGCCGTCGGCGATAAAGTCCCGCATGCGCTGCGCCTCGCTCTTCTCCTGTTTCAGGCTCTGGGCAATCTCTTCAATCGCACTCGACGCCCCGAGCTTTGCGGCAGAAGGCGCGACGCGCTCCAGCAGCCAGGCGAGATCTTCTGCAATGGTTTTCTGCTCCCCGGTATGGACGTCCGTCAGGATCCCCTCCAGCCCGTAGCGGCAGGCCTGAAAACGGTTAAAGCGGTAGAGCAGAAAATCCCGCTCCTGATGCTTGTAAGGCCGGGTGGTGAGCAGCCAGTGGGAGGTGGCCTGGATCAGCCCGGCGATATTGATGGCATGGGCGAGGGTCAGCGGCGTGTCCATCACCCGTACCTCTACGGTGCCAAAATGGGGGCTGGGGCGAATGTCCCAGTGCAGATCTTTAATGCTGTCGATCATGCTGGTATGGCTCAGGCGGCGGAACAGCCCTTCGAACTCCTGCCAGCTGTTGACCCACGGCATCAGGCCGTTATCCGGAAAGCCGGAGAAGATATTGAGGCGCGAAGAGGAGAATTTGGTGTCGGTGCCCTGCATATAGGGCGAGCTTGCCGCCAGGGCGATAAAGTGTGGCACGAAGCGCGACAGGCCGTGCAGCAGGTAGATGGTGTCATCGCCAGTGCGACAGCCCACATGAACGTGCTGGCCGAAGACCGTGGCCTGCAAAATCAGATAGCCAAAGCGCTCCAGGGTGGCGTTATAACGCTCGTCTTCGCATACCTCCTGACGCTGCCACTTCTGAAACGGATGCGTGCCGCCGCCGCAGATCTGGATATGGTGCTCCGCCGCCGCGCGCAGGATACTCTGCTGCATGGCGGAGAATTGCGTCGCCGCCTGGTCGATGTTCTGGCAGACGCCGGTGGCGATCTCCAGCATGCTTTCGGTGATATCGTGCTTCACTTCACCGCTTTTGATGTCATCTTTCACGGCGGCGATCAGGGCGGATGAGTCCTGGCTCAGATCGTAGCCCGGCGGGTTGACGACCTGGAGTTCAAGCTCAATGCCGAGGGTGTAGGGTTCAGAGGATTTAAAATCGGGTAAAGGCATGGCGCACTCCGTTGTCTGTGATGAGTTGAGTATAGACAATGGGTGAAGTTCTCCCTTTCCCTATGGAACAGGCCCAGTCTACCTTGACGCTCCAGAGTCGTTATCGCTATTAATATTGGCCTGATTATTAATATTAAGGTGCAAGTAATGGTCTCATTTCGACCCCTGACAGAGGATGAGTATCCTGCTTATCTGGACTATTTTATTGATGATTATGCCGGGGAGATCGCCTCAAACTACGGACTCTCTCAACACGATTCTCTTGCCAGAGCGAAGCAGGAAATTGCTGAAATGCTTCCTGAAGGCGTGAATACGCATGGACACGTTTTACTCTCTCTTGTTGCGCCGATAGATCAGACCAACAGGCCTGTCGGTTATCTCTGGTACAAACCCGATACGATGATGCGTTCAGTGTTTATCTACGATTTTCATATTTTCACCTCTTGTCAGGGGGAGGGGCTGGGTAAACAGACTCTTCGCGTTTTTGAAGCGCATCTGCGCGAAAGGGGCTTTAAAGAGATCAGACTGCGGGTGGCAGGGGATAATGCCCGTGCCCGGCATCTTTACGAGACCAGCGGTTTTGGCATTACCGGAGTCAACATGAGCAAGTCTATTGTGGCGCCCGCGGAAAAAATATTGTGAGGATGCTAAAATCCTCGCAACAACTGACACCCTGAGGATAACGCATGAGCAACGACGTACCGATTAAATACTATGACATCGTGGATGAGTACACGACGGAAGCCGCCGAACCGGTCAACGAGTCAGAGCGTGATTCGCTGGCGCTCTATTTCCAGTTGCTGATCACTCGTTTAATGAATAACGAAGAGATCAGCGAAGCGGCGCAGACCGAGATGGCGGTGGAAGCCGGCATCAACACCCAGCGCATTGACGATATCGCCAATTTTCTGAACCAGTGGGGCAATGAGTAGTTCCTGCATGAAAGACATAGTCTGCGCAGGCGTTGTGCTTTACACTGCGCGCGGCAAAAACTGAGTTAGTAACGATTAATTAGGCGGTAACGGCAATGGCGATGAACGGAACAATCACAACCTGGTTTGCAGATAAGGGCTTTGGATTTATCAAAGATGAAAACGGCGATAACCGCTATTTTCATGTGATTAAGGTCGCCAATCCCGATCTGATTAAGAAAGATGCCGCGGTAACGTTTGAACCGACCACCAACAACAAGGGGTTGTCGGCGTATGCGGTGAAGGTGATCCCCGAGAGCAAATATATTTACCTCGATGGCGAGCGTCATAAGATCACCTCCATCAAATCTTACCTGGTCTACAGCGAAGAAGAGCCCGCCGAAACCCGGATTGATAAAGAGAACGGCGTGCTGTCGGTGAAGAGCCTGATGGGCAATATCGCGCCGAAATCAACGGCCAAAGCGGGCGAAATGCGCACGGTAAGAAAACTGGCTATCACCACCTTCCAGGGCAAAACCTTTATCTTCTCCGAAGATGAGATTGACCTGGACGCCACGGTGAAAATGCTCAAGAACCTGAAGTAATCTGCATCCTGCCGGGTAGCGGCTGCGCCTTACCCGGCCTGCAAACCAAAGCGGCGCGAAACGCAGACCCGTGCAAGCGCAGCGCCGTCCTCTCATCGACCTTCTCTCCTGATACATCGCCAGTATAAAGAATTATTTACGCGATTAACGCGCCCGGCAGTACTGTTATGCAGACAATCCTGTATTGTGAAATAACAAACCGTTAACAAAGAAGGGGGTAGCAGCGTGCCGGAGATGAATATCTGGGGACAGATGGTTAACGATCCTGTTCCCGGCTGGCAAGGGGCCAGTGTACTGGAGCGTGGGGTGCTGGAAGGGCGTCTTTGCCGCCTTGAGCCGCTGAATGCGCACCAGCATGCGAGCGATCTGTTCGAGGCCTACGCGCTGGGCGACGACAGCGACTGGACCTGGCTTGCCAGCAATCAACCTGCCAGCGTGGAAGAGACCGCCTGCTGGGTGCAGGGCAAAGTGCAGGATATGGCGCTGGTGCCTTTTGCAGTGATCGATCGCCAGAGCGAGCGCGCCGTCGGGCTGGTCTGTTATATGGCCATTGAGCAACAGCTGGGTTCGGTGGAGATAGGGCATGTCACCTGGTCGCGCAAAATGAAAAACAGCCCGCTCGGCACAGAGGCGATCTGGCTGCTGCTGAAATATGGTTTTGAGCGAGGCTATCGCCGTCTGGAGTGGAAGTGCGATTCGATGAACATCCCCTCGCGCCGGGCCGCAGAGCGGCTGGGCTTTACCTGGGAAGGGCGGTTGCGCCAGAAGCTGGTGCGTAAAGGCCGTAACCGCGACAGCGATATGCTCTCCATCATCGATAGCGAATGGCCGGAGCGGGACGCGGCTCTGCGTGGCTGGCTGGCCGCAGATAATTTTGATAACGATGGACGGCAGATCAAACGCCTTGAGGCGTTTCACGCTCGCCCCGAAACGGCATAACAGTGAGTTTATAGCAGGGGCCCCTCTGAAAAGGGGCCCCTGTGCCGTTTATTTTCTTTTGCCATTAACAATATTATTTATTCAGATTACTCCGCAATTAAAAGTATACATTTATTATCTTTAGCAGCCCGAATTAATACGCCTTATTATCACCCCGTTGGTATTAATTGCGCGGATGATAGCACTCAGCGGAAATAACCAGCCTGTCTGTAAAACGTCTGTGGAGCGCAGCCTTTTCGGCTGGCGCAACCTTGTGCTGCGCGGTGAGGCCAGGCGTTTCTTTGTCGAAAGTCGTCATGATTTATGGTGATGTGAATCAATTATTAAATCCTTTACTTAATTGAAAAGAGAAATTTGAAATGGGCATAATTAAAAAAATTCTTCTGGCTATTGTCATCATTGCTGGTGTGCTGAATATCTCCAGACAGGCTCACGAATATGGCCTCGATATTGGCTTGCAGTTGCTGACAGTATTTATCCTGAGTACCACTTTCCTGTGGCGCTGGGCGTCCGGCCACCTGCCACATATCGGGAAACCAGTCGCGATTACGCTCATGATGGTAACCATGCTGATCGCGCGGGTAATTGTTGAGTATGCCATCGCCGATCATCTGCACGTTGACCTGGTGGAGGTCATCCATACCAGCCTCAAATACAGCCCATGGCTCTGGCTGGCGATGTTCCTGGGTTCGGGTGTGAAGGTCTTTTTCTGGCGCTGGCTGTTTGCGGGCGTGCGCCAGGAGAACAGATCGGATGTTACCGCCTGAGGGCAGGGCAGAAACCGGCGCGGGAACGCGAGCACGATCGTAAGGCGCGCTACAACCATCATCACCACCGTTAAACAGGTCAACCCACCTCTTTGGTGGGCATGATATCGTCCGGTTACCGCACTTTATGAGCCTTGACTCATTTGACTAAAGTCAAACTTTATTGACTTATTTAATTGTCTTAATAATGTTATTTAGTGACGGTTTTTAAAAAGTTGTTACTAGATAAAATAGTCTTTAACTAGTCTTTTGCTCTGGTTGAGTTTGACGGGGTTATCTGAAGAGTTCAGCTCAAACGCATAGGGTATCGGGTCATTCTCTCTGAGTATCACTCTCGTCAGGCACATAACGCTCTGGTGCGCCTGACATTTGCGCAATCCCGGTAAAGATGACCACTTTGACAATCATTGAAGTCTTCTTCATGAAGTCTAATCGCAAACATAATGTTCTGCGCTGCCTGTCTATTGTAAGACATATCATTTTCTTTCATTTGAAAATAATCTATCGATAAAGTCTTTCTGATTTAACACATCTTCAACAAGATATGTCTCAGATTTTGAATATTGACATGTTTTAAGCAGACTTTCATATTTCAGGACATGAAATAACTGCATGCTTAAGACGGAGGGAGTGTGGAGAAAATCAGAAGTTATCCATCAAAGCGCAGACCGCGAGGTGAAAGTAAAAATGCCCGGTTAACCATGCTGAGCGCACGTATCGATGATGAGCTTTGTGAATACGTGCAGGCCACCGCTTACGAAACGCGTAAAAGCAAACAGGACATCATCGCAGAAGCCCTGATGCTTCATCGCCAGCACTATCAGCTTAACCCTGGTAACTGAAGCACGCCTCAGCGTACAGGTTCGTCAAACGAAAAAGGTTGTACAGAATGAGGTTTCTACGCTTCTGGCATGATTGCACCTTGCCCGATGATGACGTCGATGTAACCCACTTCATGCCAGCATCTAAACGTTTTCTGAAAAAGTAATTTAACTGGATAAATAACCAGTGGAAAGGCGGTTTTTTCACCGGTACGAGCGTAGTATTGCAGCGGGTGCCTGATGCTTTCTGAGCTCAGGCAGGTCTGGAGATGCAGAAAGCAAAAGCCCCGGAGATGTTTCCATCAACCGGGGCTACCACTCCAAACCCAGACAATTTGGATGGTAGCCTCTTCTTAGCAAGGAGGCAATGACATGCTTAACAAGTACGCCTTTTGGGCGATCCTGGTGCTGGGCGTCACGTTTCTGGTTCGCGAAACGTTATGCGAGCTGAGCTTTAAGGAGCGTGATGTGGAAGTGAAAGCTGTTCTCGCTTACGAAACGAAGAAGTAGCGGTATGCGGGGAGCAATCCCCGCTTATCCGGTTGTCGGTTTGGTACAGGCACCCGTTTTTTTGCCCCGTCTGGCGTATCGCCAGGCGGGGCATTTTTATTTGAACAGAGTTGTAGCATCCATCTTAAGGCAAGTCTCTATTTTCGGACGGTTTGTTGAGGTTTTGGGGGATAATTCATGAATGCCTTCAGTCCTTTAATGCGGCGCTTAATAAGGCGTTATGCCAAATAATCTGATGTCACGTCCGCTATGAGCGAACAGCTGACATTGCCAACAGTATTCTGTATGAATCAACGGGGAGTAGGTCAGTCCCTCAAAAGTTCATAGGTTGACGTAGGATAATGAAGCAGGGTCCTGCTCCCAACTGGTTGATGCAGATAGCACGTTAGTAATGTCCGCTCTTGACCCTGAATGTTAAAGGTCAGTCATGCAAGTGACTGGCCTTTTTGCGTCCTGGCACCGGTGAAAGTGAGAGCATGAACCGGGTTTCATGTAACGCAACAACATGTGAACTGGCTTACATTTTTGACCTCTATCACACTTTATAGTGACTCCACGGTTTAGAGGGTGCATTTCAATACATGGCTTCCATCAAAGATGTCGCAAAAAAAGCAGGTGTATCGACGGCTACGGTTTCGCGAGTGCTGAACAACCATCCGAGCGTGGTGCCTGAAACGCGTCAGGCAGTACGTGATGCGATGGATTTTCTGTGCTACGTGCCGAGCAAAAGTGCGTTTCAGTTGAGCGGCAAACGCTCCGGCCTGATAGCCGTTGTGCTACCGAACCTTGTCAATCCGCACTTTTGCGAACTGCTGGCCACCTTTGAGGAAGAAGCCCGCTACATCGGCAAGACGGTGATCGTCAAAACGCACCAGAACCAACCGCAGCAGGATAAACAGATCATTCACACGTTGATCGGGATGGGCATTGACAGTCTATTGTGGGTGCCCACGGAAGCGGAGGCGGAACTGGCGGAGTGGCTGGCGGCGACCCAGATCCCGGTAGCGGTGGTCACGCAGGTTTCCCGCTTTTTTAACTCGGTTTCCATTAATCAGAGTAAAGGTGCGGAAAGCATTGCCGAGCATTTTATCCAGACCGGGCACACCGCGTTGGGTTTTATTGCACAAGAGGGCGTGGACAATCGCAAAGTGTTCGCCTGGAGTAAAAAAATCTCCGGTCAGGGATTAAACATTGACCCGCAGAATCAATTCTGGATAGCGAAAGGTGAAGGTGAAAAAATATCGGGGCATATCAGTATTCTCGATGAGATTATCGAAAAATTAGCCAGCCGGGAAACGGTATGCACCGGCCTGATGGTCTATAACGACGTCGCCGCCAATTATATTATTGACGGGTTAAACAATAAGGGCCTCTCCGTTCCAAAGGATATTGCCATTGTGAGCTTCGATAATACGCTATTGGCGCAAACCAAGAAAATCACCAGCGTCGCACAACCGATCAGCGAAATTGCACATCTGGCGTTCCAAATGGTCAGTAATAAAAATAAGCAGGAGAGTATTGAAATGTATGAGATCGTTTCTCGCCTGATTATACGAGAGAGCAGTATCAATCTTAATATTACTGTGCTGTAAGCGTTGCATTTTTGAATGACATAAAATTTGAAAGAGAGTGAATACTCCCTTTTTTTACGACTGCATGGATTGTGATACACCCTGCTTTGTATTTATGACAGAACAATATTGAGGGATATTTATGTCTGCTATCGCCGCAGAAAAACACAGTGCTTATGAAAGATTAAGCCTGAAAGAAAAAGTCGGCTACGGTATGGGTGACGCCGGCTCCTGCATGATCTGGAGCGTACTGGCACTCTATCTGACCTGGTTTTATACCGATGTGTATGGTCTCGATGCCGGGATCGTGGGCACCCTGTTTCTGGTGATCCGCATTTTTGACGCCTTCAGCGATCCGGTGATGGGCGCAATTTGCGACCGCACCCGGACGCGCTGGGGTAAGTTCCGCCCCTGGCTGCTGTGGATGGCCGTGCCGTTTGGCCTCGGCGCGGTATTGATGTTCACCACGCCTGACCTGAGCATGAATGGAAAAATTATTTATGCCTGGGTTACTTATCTGGTGATGTCCCTGATTTATACCGCCATCAATATCCCTTATTGCTCAGTTGCAGGCGTCATTACGCTCAACCAGAAAGAACGTTTGGGCTGCCTGTCGTGGCGCTTCTTCCTCAATGGCCTCGCGACACTTATCGTCTCCTCCTCTATTCTGCCGTTAACCGACTGGCTGGGTCGAGGCAACCGGGCATTCGGTTTCCAGATGACGATGATGATCATGGGCGGTGCGGCGACCTTAATGTTCCTGTTCTGCTTCTCAAGTATTAAAGAGCGGGTGGTGTCGATTAAAGCCAATGACAGCTTGCGGAAGGATCTGAAAGATATTATTAAAAACGACCAATGGTTGTTGATGATTACAATTACCTTCCTGAACGTTTTTCCGGCCTTTATTCGCGGAGCTGTAACCATCTATTATGCCACCTACGTGATGCAAGCCTCGGTTGGATTTATCACCTTCTTTATGGCGCTCGGTGTGGGCTGTAATATGTTGGGCAGTGTTATTGCTAAACCACTGACCGACCGCTTTGATAAAATTAAGCTATTCCGCATTATTAATATCATTCTTGGTATTCTTTCTTTCGCCCTGTGGTTTGTCGATCCGCATTCGCTGACACCGCTGTTGGCTCTGTTTATCGTGATTAATATTCTGCATCTGATTCAGTCCGGCCCTATTTTATGGGCGATGATGTCGGACGTCGATGATTATGGCGACTGGAAATTAGGCAAACGCCTGACCGGTATTTCTTTTGCGGGAAACCTGTTCATGCTGAAAATGGGATTAGCGGTCGCCGGGGCGATCGTTGCCTGGATCCTGGCTTATACCGGCTATATCGCCAATAAGCCGCAACAAAATGAACAGACCCTGCAAGGCATTATCATCATGTTCTCATTATTACCGATGGTGAGCTATTTCATCAGCGCCTGGATAGTGCGCTACTTCAAACTGAACAATGCCTTGCTCGAAACCATCAAAGTCGACCTCGCCAAGCGCGAGCTGCAAACTGGCGCTGACCAGACTCAGGAGTATAAAGATGTCCCTGTCGTTTAACGTTAAGCAAGGCCAGCGGATTGATGTATGGCTAAGAGAAACGAAGCCAGTCAACCAACCGCTGTTTTCCGTCCGTATTAGAAATGAGTTGGCATTTAAAATCACCACCGCCCCACGCTACTACCACTATTTTAGCTGGACCGCGTGGCATGACGGTATCGCCTGTCTGGACTGGCTGGCGGAGCATAGCGACATCTCACTGTGCTACACCTGGCACCCGGATACGCTGCCCGAACACGGCGTCAGTTTTATCGCCACCGAAGGCAATACACTTCGATTATTGAGTGCGCAGGACGTTGCCAACGTCTATTTGCAGGATCCATTACGCCCGGCGCTGCATTTCTCTCCGCGCACCGGCTGGATGAACGATCCGAATGGCCTGCATCGCCAAGGCGACGAGTGGCATCTGTTTTACCAGTACCACCCGCACAGCACCGAATGGGGCCCGATGCACTGGAATCACGCGGTGAGCAAAGACCTTTATCACTGGCGACACTATCCGGTCTTTTTACAACCTGAGCAAAATCTGGTGGCACTGGGCGCAACGGGGGGGGCCTTTTCCGGCAGCGCGTTTACCGATGCGCAGGGGCAAACCCGCTTCTGGTATACCGAACGGCTGCCCGCTTACGATCTCTATCGCGGCTATCGTGAGATTCAGAAAATGGCGGTGCCACTGCCGGGTTACGATAAGCCCGAATCAGTGAAAACGGTCTTAACCGAGCTGCCGCCCGGCGTGGACTGTGATTTTCGCGATCCAAAAGTTTGGTATGAGGAGGCGGATGCGACCTTCTACATGATCCTCGGCGCCGCCGTCCACGGCGACCCGGCAATGCTGCTGTTTCACTCCGAAGACAGCGAGCGCTGGACATTCCATCATGTGTTGTACACGGCCCCCAAATACTTTCGTGAAAACGGCGGCCGCTGCGTCGAATGCCCAGACTTTTTCTGCCTCGACGGCGTGTGGGTATTGATCATTGGCGTTGTGGGTTATACCGAGCCCGTCACCGGCCGCCATAACCTGCTGTTCGCGCAAACCGGGGATTTCCGCAACGGTAACTTCACTCCGTCGGCACAGCCGCTGCAGATGCTCGATTTCGGTACCGATTTTTACGCCCTGCAAACCTGGGGTGAGGACGATTCGCGCACCGGTTTTGCCTGGCTATACAACTGGGGCACGCCAAAAAGCGTCGACTCCGCCTGGTGTGGTGAAATGTCTTTACCGCGCCGCTTCCACCTCAACGCCCAGCAACAGCTCTGCATGACCCCCATCTTACCGCCAGCGTCGCTGGTGAACAGCGAGGAGAACGTGGCTGAGAGTGTGCTTTGGTCGAGCGTGGAGGGCAGTAAGGCCTGCGTCATCGCGTTTCGCCCGTCAGCCGATTTTTGTCTGACGCTGAGTGGCGACAGTGGTCAGCAAATTGTTCTGGATTACGACGACAAGGTGCTGACGCTGCGGGAAAAAGGTCAGGATGACGGGCGTTACCATGTGCCATTGGCGAGCGTGCAAGATGTCACACTGAGCTTCGATACCGGGATCGTCGAAGTCTTTGCTAACGACGGTAGCGTCTGCGGTACGCGACGTTATTATTCATGCAGCGCACTGACCCAAATAAAGCTCACCGGCGCCCCGGCAATGATCACCCACTATCGTGCTGCTTATAAAAAGTAACACCTTTTTTAAATTTAATGCCACAGAAGGATTAAACACATGTCGAGTAATAATTATTACGATGTCACGGAGTGGGGCACAGGTAATCCATATAATGACATTGGTGATGTCATTAACAACATTATCGCTGATATTAAAAGCCGACAAACCAGTACCGATGTGAATGAAGGGGGTAAACCCGGAGCGGTTATTTATATTCCGCCTGGCGATTATCATCTTCTCACTCAAGTGGTCATTGATATTAGCTATCTGAAAATTACGGGCTCCGGCCACGGCTTTACGTCATCCAGTATTCGCTTTAATACGCCAGAGAGTGACTGGCCGAACTGGCACGAATTGTGGCCGGGAGGCAGTCGTATTCTGGTCGATATGTCACCAGAAGTAGGCGCGCCAGAATCCGCCGGAGCGGCATTCTATATCGCACGCAGCGGCGACCCGCGCATCAGTTCGGTCGAGTTTGCCGACTTCTGCATTGACGGTTTGCACTTTGTCGACGATGGTTCTGGCAGCGATGACCCGGAGAACACCTACCTCAACGGTAAGACGGGGATTTACATTGCCAGCGCGCAAGACTCATTCCGCATCAGCCGGATGGGGCTGGTCTACCTTGAGCACGGCGTAACGATTTATAATGCGGATGCCCTAGCTATCCATAACAACTTTATCGCTGAATGCGGTAACTGTATTGAGTTACGCGGGTCCGGCCAGGCGTCCAAAATAACCGATAACCTGATCGGCGCAGGCTACCGGGGTTATTCAATCTGCGCTGAAAACTTCGGTGGCCTGTTAATTACCGCCAATAATATTTTCCCACGCGGAAAAAGTATCGTTCATTTCTCGAATGTGGTACGTTCCTCGATCAGCAGCAATCGGTTCCATGCGTTTTACCCGGGCATGTTGATTCTGGATAACGGCAGCGCGGAGAACCTAGTGTCATCCAACCACTTATTCCGCGAGCGTGAGCCCTGGGCGCCAATGCAGGCCTACAATAATGATCTGGATGATTTATATGGTTTGATCTATATCAGCGGCGATAATAACACCCTCGTTGCCAACCATATTTCTGAGACCATTGACACAAAATATATTACGCCGCCTGGCGCAACCCCAGTGATTATCAGGATTGTTTCCGGCAAAGGGAATACGATTTCGAATAACCATATTGTGGCGACCACCGAACCGTCTGATGGACAGGTAACGGCTGACGCCAGCGCCTGTTTTTCCACCCAGGTCAGCGCGCTGTTGTCGACCCAGGATCTTGAAACGTTAATCGTAACCGCTGTGCAGGTGGAATCGGCCTCGCAGCAAAATACGGTGCTGGATTCCGGTACCGACGACCAGGTGATTCTCGATAAGTCCGTAAACGCTTTCAGAGCGACGCCCACGCCCGGCGGAGCGGTGGAGGGACAGCGCTAATGCGTGGTCATCACATCGCCTGCATTGGCGAACTGTTAATTGATTTTGTCTGCACCGACATTGGGCTGGGCCTGAAACAGGGGGCGCGCTTCCTGAAAAAAGCCGGAGGCGCTCCGGCCAACGTGGCGGCAGCCATCACTCGCAGCGGTGGCCGCGCCAGGCTTGCGGCGAAGGTCGGGCACGATCCTTTCGGCGAATTTCTGCTTCATACGCTGGAAGCCGAGGGCATCGAGTGCGCGGGCGTGACGCGCTGCGCGACGCCCACCACGCTGGCCTTTGTCGGTTTGCAGGACAACGGTGAGCGTGATTTCACCTTCTGCCGTGGCGCCGATGGCGAGCTTTGCTGGCAGGATATTCCCGCTGATTTTCTGGAGGATGTCGGCATCGTTCATTTTGGTGCCGCCACGGGACTGCTGGACGGCGAGCTGTACGTCACCTATCAGCGCCTGTTGCATGAAGCAAAACAGCGTGGGCTGTTGATCGCATTTGATCCCAACTATCGCGACGGCTTGTGGGGACAGGATCCACAAGAATTTATCGCCCGTTGCACATCGTGGTTCCTGCAGGCAGATATCGTCAAAGTCAGTGAAGAGGAACTGAGCTTCATTACCGGCGCGAAGACCAGCACCGAAGGATGCCGTCGGTTACACGACGCGGGAGTCAGCTACGTCGCCGTCACCTGCGGTCGGCGAGGAACGTGGGTCAGCCATCGCGACGGGATGCAGGAACTGATCCCCTCGGTGCCGGTGGATGCAATCGATTCGACCGGCGCAGGCGATGCGTTTATCGGCGCACTGTTAGCGCAAATTGTACAATCCGGCTGTACGTTAAACAATTGGCAGCAGTGCCTGGAGGCCGTGCGCTGGGCCAACATCTGCGGTGCGCTGACCTGCACCAAATTTGGCGCAATTGATGCCATCCCGCTTGCTCAGGACGTGGATGCCTGGCTGGAAAAGCACAAACGCTGAAACGCAAATGGAATTGCTAAGTAGTAAGCGGAAGGTGACAATAGCCCCCCTGAAACCACCTCCTGGGAGGTGGTGATTGATCCTGTATGGCTATAGCCTGAAGAATGTCCATGCCGGAATATTGAGTCGCCACGGCTTCGTCAGTCACTTTTTAAACTGGCTGACAAGCACCAACTTCCGCTATTGGCACAAAGCGGACCATTATAAATTTTCTGATGCAGGCGGTAATCGCGACTTTTTCAGGCTTTCCACCTGCAATGCAACCTATAGAACTCTTCAGTCTTAGGGCTATATCAGCACCGCTGAACGCATCGCCCTCTTTTGCATGGCCGTAACAGAGCAGACTGATTCCTCTGATATCGGGTTTAAAAGACGTTCAGGATTGTTCCATTAAAAAACGTAAAAACCTGAGTTGCATTATTTGTAATAGGCAGAAGAGAGGATGAATAAGGGCACATAATGAAGCGTGCGTGAAGAAACGCTAATTCATCCCCTTAAGTTAAATTAACGCCGATTAACAGAGCCCCAGGCGAGACATTGTGTAAGTGGTTGTTAAGATTAATCTTAGAATGAACGGCGATAAGGACTAATCATTAGAGATGCTAAATGTTTTGGCGTAAATTCATTCGCAAAAATTATGTTACAAATCCTGCGAATTTATTCACAACCAAGGACGTTTAGCGTATGGGGATTTTAAAACCTGGTTTATTACTGACCGCTTTTGTGTTGACTGCATGTGGTGGTGGTAGCGGCGGCGGGGGTGGTGGTGGCGACAGCACGCCTCCGGTAACCACTGCGCCTGTGCAAACGGATAACGGCAATACGGGTACCACCCCGGAAACCCCTGCCACGGCACCGGTCAGCCTGACCACCGGCGGTACCCTTTCTGGTTGGACCTACACCACCCCTGAGGGCCGTGAATATGTTATGCGCGGCACCGGGATCTCTGCGGGCCTGGTGCAAACCCAGCGGCTCACCCGTGACGACCGTTCCCCGGTCTCCTCAACGTCCTGGTGCTGTGGCCGGATGAGTTACACCACATTCGGTACCTGGACACAGTATGAAAAAGGTCAGCATGAGGTCTTCTACACCGGGGATGCCACGCTCGCGGCTAACGTGCCAACCCAGGGCACTGCGACCTATGTAGGTCACGGTATGCGTGAAAATATCCTGAGCGATGCCAGCTTTAACATTGATTTCGCCGCGAAAACCATCAACGGCACC
Source organism: Leclercia sp. M-A074-M (assembly GCF_965195605.1). Lineage (NCBI taxonomy): Bacteria > Pseudomonadati > Pseudomonadota > Gammaproteobacteria > Enterobacterales > Enterobacteriaceae > Leclercia > Leclercia sp. M-A074-M. The sequence continues at coordinate 278,850 of NZ_CBDAHM010000007.1, forward strand.
ATTGCCGGCAATGATACCTTTGGTAGCGAAATTGCGATGCAGGGCAACATTGCCAACGGTGGATTCACCGGTAATGCGCAATCCGGCGGGCAGGCGGGGACCTTCACCGGACATTTCAATGGTCCAACAGCTGAAGAGTTAGGCGGTCTGGCGCAGTTTGCAGACACGACTAAAAACGCATCCTTTGGCGCGACACGTCAATAAAACGTTTTCCGGTCAGCCAGGCTGACCGGACCTTCAGATGGTAAGCCTTTCTATGAATATTTTGCGTACTGGCGCACTGAGTTTGCTCTGCCCGCTCAGCGTTGCGTTTGCTGCGCCGCCGGAAACCGACTCAATTCCTGCAGCTCCCCACTTTGAACGACTGACCACGCCGGACAAACGCACTGGGCCTGGCGATAAGACGCTGCATGTTACCAATGCGCAACTGGCGGAACAGCCAGAGCTGGCAATGGCGCTACTCGATCAGGCCATTCGTGAAGAGAAGTGGCCGATGGTTCGTGCCATTTTACCTGTCTATGCGGCCTCACCCAATCCGGATTCAACCCTGATTCATTTTGCAAAAGCCGGTCTGGCGCGTAGTCAGGGGCATTATGCAGAGGCGATCGAACACTATCGCGCTATTCTGAGCAGGCATCCTGACTTTGCTGCGGTGCGTCTGGATTTAGCGCGGGCCATGTTTGAAAATCGTCAGTTTGACGCGGCTGATTATCAGTTTCGTCGGGTATTACAAAGCAATCCGCCTGAGAATATTCAGCAGGTCATTGCGCAATATCTTGAGCGCATTCAGCAAGGCAGCGCATTAACGGGTTCCTTCAGCGTGAGCTATCTGAATGACAGCAATGTGAATAATGCGTCATCGGGTAAAACCATTCGGGTTGGCGATCGTCTTTTTATTCGTAATAAAGAGAGTTTCCCTCAGCGCGGGGAAGGTTTCTGGTTCAATGGCGCATTACAAAAAGATGTTCAACTCTACGATCAGCATGGCTTGCGATTTATTGGTACGGTAAACGGTAAGAGTTACTGGAATAACCATGATTTTGATGATATTACCACCCGCGCTTATGCTGGCTATCAATGGCGTAATTTCCGGCAACAATTCGCCCTGTTACCTTTCTATGAAAAAAGATGGTATGGCACCGAGGCCTATTCTTCTGGCCCTGGCGTCCGCGCCGAATACAGTTATTTACTTACGCCCACCTGGCAGGTGAGTCAGGCGCTGGAATATCAGAAACTGGATTATGATAATGAAGATTATCGATTCCTGCGCGGGCAAAATCGTTACTCCTCCACAACCCTGTCCCATGCCTTCAGTAACCGGGTGTCAGGGTTTGCCGGCTTCGATCTGCTCGATCAGCAGACCTTCACTCGCAGTGAATCTAACCATCGGGTAGGTTTACGCAGCGGGGTGCAGGTGGATATGCCCTGGCAACTCTCTTTTGCCGCCACCACGGCCATTGCCAGACGCAATTACCAGGCTGACAGTGATATCTTCTCGACGCGACGGAAAGATACCGAACAGATCTATAATCTCTCGCTCTGGCATCGCGACCTCTATTTCTTTGGGGTGATGCCGAAACTGAATTTCACCTGGAAGCAGGTCGACAGCAATATCGATTTCTATGATTATCGACAGAGGAATGTCCTGCTATCGCTGGATAAGAATTTTTAACAGACGCTTACCAGGCCATTTTACTGAGTGTGCAGAACACGTCTGCTACGAAAGGGTGAAATTAAGATGAAAAGCACGCTTCGGCGTGTTTTTTATTTTATGGATTGGTAAAACTTCAGCGTGGCTGCTAACTTTTTTGAGCGGCGTTCAGGTCCTTTTTTTAAAGCAAATAGTCTTTTATTGAATAATGATAAATACGAAGAAAGTATGAGATTTTAAATTTACCGGTGCTTTTTAGTTTCTTGTTTAGCTATTGCATTTTCGTCATCTTTTAGCCATGAAAAAATGAAAGGCTCATGTTAAAACAGAGATAAAGGGATAGCTATGCTCAGAGTTTCCTGCCCCTCTTGCGTTATTAATCCCTTGCGTTCGGGACGATATTTATTAATGGTGAGCATGTTATTCCCGACATGGGTATACGCTGAGATGTCGACCTACGACGAGCTTATTATTCAGGCGCGGGATGGTGACCGCCAGCCTTTATTGCAATACCTGGCCGTTCGGGAAAAGGAGACGCAGTTAACAGCGGGAGAGATTGCTGACTGGCTTCAGGTTTCCTCATGGGCTAATAATGATGCGGAGACGCTGGCGGTATGGGAGCGTTATCGCCAACACATGGCCATCCCTGCCAGAGGGCAGGTCGCTGCCGCCCGCGCGCTGCGTAACCAAAAGCAGTGGAATGCCTCGCTGGCCGTCTGGGAAAGCGTTCTGCAAGATGAACCCGGCAATAGCGACGCCCGCACCGGCTGGATAATGACGCTCGCAGATGCCCATCGCAACGAGCAGGCCGTCACCGAAGCCCGGCGCTGGGCAGACGAGGAGCCGGGGCCAGAGAGAGAGGCCCTGCTGGCTTATGTTTATCATGCTCAGGGGAAAAACTGGGATTCTGTACTGGCGGCCAGCCACCTCGATACCGATTCAGACCGCAACAAAAACGTGGTGCCCACGCTGTTGGCTGCGATGTCGGCCAGCCGCATTGCGGGCCCTGCGCTGACCCTTTCAGAGCGCTTTCCGCAGCCTGATGCCATTAAACGTCAACTTGAACTGGATGCGGCGGCGCAAACGGTCCGCGCTGCGTTCACGCCCACCCGCAATGAAGATGAACGATTTCTGGTGGCAGATAAAGCCCTGGCTCGCTATGACGCGCTGATTGCCGCATGGGAACACCTTCCCGAGGCGCAAGCTGATGTGCGACGCGCCAGAATTGACCGGCTGGGGGCGCTGGTTATTCGTAAACGCATGGCGGAAGCGATCGCCGAATTTGAATCGCTTGAGGCGAACGGAACGCCCGTGCCTGACTACGCCAGAAGATGGGTCGCTTCTGCCTATCTTGCGCAGAAGCAGCCGGACAAAGCCGAGTCGCTGCTTGAAAGCATCTATTTTCCGCGTGGCTCGACCCTGGCATCCACGCCGCTGACTATGGACGATCAGCAGGAACTGCTCTATGCCCGTCTCGATAACAACCATTTCGACGAAGCGAAGCAGCAACTGGATGACTACAGCAAAGAGAGCCCTTACCTGCGAAAGATCTATGGCTCTCCTACGCCGCAGCCCAATGACAACTGGCTGCTGGCCAGAACCTTACAAACCGAATATCTGGTGGCCGTTAATGATTTGCCCGCAGCCGAGAAGCATGCGGAGCGGTTGGCGCGCACAGGATCGGGTAACCAGGCACTGCGTATTGCCTATGCCTCAGTGCTGCTGGCGAGAGGATTACCGCGTGCCGCAGAGGGCGAACTTAAGCTTGCTGAAGTCATTGAACCCAGCAACCTGGCGCTGGAAAGGCAGCAGGCATGGACGGCCATGGAGCTACAGGAGTGGCAACAGGCCGAGGAACTCACAAAAGATGTGGTCAGCCGTAGCCCGGATGATGCCGCCACGTTGCAGCTTGAACGACTGATGGCGGTGCATAACAAAGCGGAACTGCGGATAGCCGGATCTCAGGGCATCTCATCCGACAATCCGGTCAGTGGCAAAGATGATTTTACCCTCAACACTGCGCTTTATAGCCCGCCTGTTAACCAGAACTGGCGGCTGTTTACCGGCTACAACTTTGCCCGCGGCGAGTTTGAGGAGGGGAAGGGAATAAGCCGGGACCTGCTGGCGGGCGTGGAATGGACCTCAAGGAATAGCTGGGCCGAAATGGAGATCTCCGGGCGCAACGATAACACCGATCAGAAAATCGGCGGACGCCTCTCCGGCTGGTACGATTTCAGCGACAGCTGGCGGGTCGGAGGCTCGGCGGAGCGGTTATCCCGTAACACGCCGCTGCGTGCCCTGCGCAATGGGGTAAACGCCAACGGTGGCGATCTGTGGTTACGCTGGTATCAGAACGAACGACGGGAATATCAACTTTCCCTTTTCGGTGCCCATTTCACCGACGGCAACGATCGCCTGGAGTATGGCATCAGCGGTAAAGAACGCCTCTGGACGTCGCCACGTTTTACGCTGGATTTTATCCCTGGCATCGGCGGCAGCCACAACAGCAAAGAAGATGTGCCTTATTACAACCCCAAACGCGATCTTTCGGCAGTGGCAGGGCTGCGTGCCGAACAGGTGCTGTACCGCCATTACGACACGGTCTGGAAGCAGCAGTTTGAAGCGGGGGCGGGCAGTTACTGGCAAAAAGGGTACAGCGCTGGGGCCATCAATCAGTTTGGTTACGGGCAACGTATTCAATGGAATAACGTAGTGGATGCCGGGGTGAAACTGACCTGGGATAAGCGTCCTTACGACGGGAAGCGGGAGCGCAATATTGCCCTCGCATTTGATCTGAATGTCAGGTTTTAAGGGCGCATCATGATGAAACGATGGCTTCTCGCCGCGAGGGTAATCGTCGGGTGGATGATGATGAGCATGTGTGCACTGGCCGCGGCACCACGTTATCTTCCTCCCGCCGAACGGCCGGCGCTCTATGCGGACCAGCCCTGGCCCAAAAACAGCTTTCTTGTGCTGGCCTGGCACGACGTGGAGGACGGCGCCGCCGATCAGCGCTATCTCTCCGTGCGCACCAGCGCCCTGAACGATCAGTTTGCCTGGCTGCATGATAACGGCTACCACCCGATTAGCGTGCAGCAGGTGCTGGATGCCCATGCAGGAAAAAGCACCTTGCCGGAAAAGGCGGTGATGCTGACCTTTGATGATGGATACAGTAGCTTCTCGACGCGCGTTCTGCCGCTGCTTCGGTTGTTCAGATGGCCTGCTTTGTGGGCGCCAGTCGGCAGTTGGGTGGATGCACCGGAACATTCGCTGGTGGATTTTGGCGGACTCAAGACGCCGCGGGAAAAATTTGCCACCTGGAAGATGGTACGCGAGGCGAGCGAGTCGGGGCTCGTGGAAGTGGGTGCGCACACCTGGGCATCCCATTACGGTCATCAGGCCAATCCGCAAGGCAGTCAGGAGCCCGCAGTCGCTAACCGTTTCTACGATAAAACCCGCGGGCAGTACGAAACGGATGCGCAGTTTGAAAAGCGTATAAATGCCGACCTGGCGCGTATTACGGGCAAAATCAAAGAGGTCACCGGGAAAGCGCCGCGCGCCTGGGTCTGGCCCTACGGTGCGGCGAGCGGAACAACGCTGAAGCTTGCGCATCAGCAGGGCTACCAGATGGCTTTCACCCTAAACCAGGGGCTGGCGAATGCCGCCAGGCTGGAAGACGTTCCCCGGGTGCTGATTTCCAACAACCCTTCGCTGCGTAGCTTCGCCAGCCAGATAGCTCAGGTCAGAGAACCTGAAAACATGCGGGTTATGCATGTCGATCTCGACTATGTCTACGACAAAAACCAGGCTCAACAGCGTAAAAATATCGATCTGCTCATCCAGCGTGTTTTCGATATGAAGATCACCCATGTCTTCTTACAGGCCTATGCCGATCCGAAAGGGGACGGCAACGTCAATGCGCTCTATTTTCGCAGTCGCTGGCTACCGATGCGGGCGGATCTGTTTAACTTCGTCTCCTGGCAGTTACAGACCCGTGCCGGGGTGAAGGTTTACGCATGGATGCCGGTACTGGCGTTTGGGTTAGACCCCTCGGTGCCTCGCGTGGCGGCATGGTCGCCAGACAACGGACGCATTGCGCCAGATAACCAGCATTATTTGCGCTTATCACCCTGGAATGCGGTTGCCCGGCAGAGAATCAACGACATCTACGAAGACCTGGCGCGCCATGCCAACTTCAACGGCATCCTGTTCCATGATGACGCTTTTTTAACCGACTTTGAGGATGCCTCCCCGGATGCGCTCAAAGCCTATCGTGCAGCAGGCTTCCCGGATAACCTCGCGGAGATACGCGCCAATCCGCAACTGCTGGCGCGCTGGACGCGCTTTAAAAGTCGCGCCCTGATTGATTTTACCCGACAGCTCACGCAAACCGTGCGTGCCGTGCGCGGCCCGCAGATCAAAACTGCCCGCAACATTTACGCCATGCCGGTACTGGATCCGCAGAGCGAAACCTGGTTTGCGCAGAATCTGAATGATTTTCTCAGCACCTACGACTGGACAGCGCCGATGGCGATGCCGCTGATGGAAAATGTCCCGGTCAACGAGGCCAATGCCTGGCTGGACAGACTCGTCGGGCAGGTCGCCCGTTTCCCTGGCGCGCTGGATAAAACGGTCTTTGAACTTCAGGCGCGGGACTGGCGTAAGGGGGCAGGGCAGGACGCTATTAGCGGTGAAATGCTTAACGGGTGGATGCGACAGCTCAAGATGAGCGGTGCCGGAAACTATGGCTACTACCCGGACGATTTCATTAACGATCAACCCCGGATGGCAGAGATCCGTTCTGCTTTTTCCTCTTACTGGTATCCGCAAAAATGACCGATCGCCTCATCGCCTTCCTGATCCTTTGCCTGATGTTCAGTTTTCCGCTCGGCGTGGCGGTGATTTTTACCGGTGAAGTGATCCTTAATTTCGTCTTTTTCTGGCCGCTGTTTATGTCGGCCCTCTGGATAAGCGGTGGGCTTTATTTCTGGCTTCACCGCGAGCGCCACTGGCCGTGGGGGCCGGGCACACCGCCCCCTACACTCGCAGGCAATCCGCTGATTTCCATTCTTGTGCCCTGCTTTAACGAAGGGCTGAATGCACGCGAGACTATTGAAGCGGCGCTGGCGCAGCGTTATGAAAATATAGAAGTGATTGCTATCAATGACGGTTCTATAGACAACACCGCGACCGTGCTGGACCAGTTAGCGAGTAAATATTCGCGGCTGCGGGTGATTCATCTGGCGGAAAATCAGGGCAAAGCGGTCGCCCTGCAGGCAGGTGCCGCGGCGGCGCGCAGTGACTTTCTGGTGTGTATTGATGGTGATGCGCTGCTGGACAGAGATGCGGCGGTGTATATGGTCGCACCGCTGCTCAATTACCCTCGCGTGGGGGCCGTGACCGGTAATCCGCGTATCCGTACCCGTTCAACGCTGATTGGGCGAGTCCAGGTGGGGGAATTTTCATCTATCATCGGCCTCATCAAGCGTACCCAACGCGTCTATGGTCAGGTCTTTACCGTTTCCGGTGTCATTGCCGCTTTTCGCCGTCGCGCCCTGGCAGAGGTGGGGTACTGGAGCCCGGATATGATCACGGAAGATATTGATATCAGCTGGAAGTTACAGCTGCGCCATTGGTCAATTTTCTTCGAACCTCGGGCGCTGTGTTGGATTTTGATGCCCGAGACGCTGAAGGGGCTCTGGAAACAGCGTCTGCGTTGGGCGCAGGGGGGCGCGGAGGTGTTTATTGTCAATATGCGTCGCTTGTGGAGCTGGGAGTACCGGCGCATGTGGCCTCTGTTTCTTGAGTTTTGTATGTCAACCGCATGGGCCTTTGCCTATGCCGTCAGCATCCTGCTGTTTCTCATCGGGCTGCTTATTCCGATGCCCGATTCTTTATATGTTCAGCACCTTTTCCCACCGGCTTTTACTGGCCTGATGCTGGGCGTGGTCTGTCTGTTGCAGTTCGCGGTCAGTCTGTTTATTGAACGACGCTACGAGAAAGGTATTGCGGCGTCACTGTTCTGGGTTATCTGGTTTCCGGTGGTGTACTGGATGTTGAGCCTGTTCACTACGCTTGTGGCTTTCCCGAAAGTGATGCTGCGCCGTAAACGCAGCAGAGCGCGTTGGGTGAGTCCCGATCGCGGTATTGGGAGATTAAAACCATGATCCAACCATTAATTTTTACTGAACAACGGCTGTTTCCACGCGCGCTCGATTTGCTGTTAACGATCGTTGCCTGGCTGGGGTTTAGCTGGCTGATTTACAGTGGTCTGATAAGCGCGATTGAACATGATCCGTTTATGGGGACCAGGCCGTTCTACACCACGCTCAGTACGTTGAGTATCTACCTGCTGGTGGCCTGTCTTATCGATCTGGCGCTGATCGCCTGGGCAAAATATAACCAGCTGCGCTTTCGTGTTGAACGTCGTAAGCGCCGGCCTGGACTTGAGCGCCATGAAGTGGCGGCAAGTTTCAATATCACTCCTGAACTGGCGCTAATGATGAACCAGGCCCAGGTTTTTACCCTCGCCCATTATGATACGGGGGCAATAGACCGCGTGTGGATGGCGAAAATTCTTGCTGACGTGCGAAGCGAGTAACGAAAAACCGTGCCCCGTCTGGCGTATCACCAGACGGGGCATTTTTACCGCCGCACCCGGGCAACCGTCTCCTGCCAGGCCTGCCAGCGGGTCTGTAGCCGGGCGTGACGCGCCATGTCCGGCGTAAAGGTGACATGCTCCGGCAGATACTGGCGCAGCTGGGCGGTGGTCAGGTTAAACAGCGCCTTACGCGCCAGCAGTGCCGCCCCCATCGCTGAAAGTTCCGCCACGTCGCTGCGCATCACCGGGCAGCCGAGAAGGTCCGCCTGGTACTGCATCAGCCAGTCGTTTTTTGTCGGCCCGCCGTCCACCATCAGCGCGTTCAGGGTAAAGCCCGGATGGGCGCGCATCGCCTGCACCACGTCGGCAATCTGATAGGCGATCGACTCCAGCGCCGCGCGGATCAGGTGCGCCCGCTTCACGCCGCGGCTCAGGCCGTGGATCATCCCGCGGGCATTCTCATCCCACCAGGGGGCGCCAAGGCCGGTCAGCGCCGGCACAAAATAGACGCCGAGCGTGGAGTCTACCGAGCGGGGGAGGGTGTTGAGCTCATGGATAAGCTCCGCCTGCGACAGCTCGCTTAGCCCGGTGCTGTCCGCCATCCATGCCACCGCGTCGCCGGTGTGGGGGATATTCCCCTCCAGCCCGTAGACCAGCGTCTCGCCGTCGTGCCAGGCCACGGTGGTGGCCAGGGCTCTCACCTCGCTGCGGGCGGAGGCCACCGGCGCCATCACCGACGAGCCGGTGCCGTAGGTCGCCTTCACGCAGCCTTCCGCCCCCAGACCGTGGGCAAAGAGCGCGGCGTGAGAGTCACCGATCATCGCCATCACCGGCAGTCCGTCCGGAATAGAGGGGCCGCCGCGGGTGTAACCAAACAGACCGCTGGAGGGTTTAATCTCCGGCAGGGCCGCGCGGGGGATGCCAAACAGCGCCAGCATCTGCGGGTCCCAGTCGGCGCTGTGCAGGCTCATCAGTTGGGTGCGGGCAGCGTTGGCGTAGTCGCAGCTAAACGCCTGCCCCTGGGTCAGGTTCCACAGCAGCCAGCTGTCAACGGTGCCGAGGCAGAGCTCACCCCGGGCGGCACGCGCTGCGCCGTCGGGGATGTTATCCAGCAGCCAGCGCATTTTGGAGGCAGAAAACAGCGGCGCGATGGGCAGGCCCGTGGCCGCTCTAATCTCCGGGCCGTGGCCCTGCTCACGCAGCTGGTGGCAAAAGGCCGCGGTGCGGGAACATTGCCAGCTCAGCGCCGGGGCAATGGGTTTGCCCGTTGCCCGCTCCCAGCCCACCACGGTTTCACGCTGATTGCTGATCGCCAGCGCCGCCACTCTCTCTACCCCGACGGTGGCCAATGCGCGGGCCACCACCTCCAGAGAGGCCTCCACCAGCAGGTTGGCGGATTGTTCAACCCAGCCTTCGTGGGGCGTCTGGATTGCCAGCGCCCGGGAGAAGCTCGCCACCACATGCCCGCTGGCATCCAGCGCCACCGCTTTGGCATTGGTGGTGCCCTCGTCGAGGGCGATGATAATGTCCTTGTTCACCGACATAGCGGCCTCCAGCCTTAACGATGAAGGTAAGTTGAGACGCCAAGGTAGCGGGTAAAGGCTTCATACAGGATCTCCGCGCTGGCGGAGTGGTTCATCGCCACATGATGCTCAAAACCGTTGCGGCAGATCCAGTTCAGCAGGTTCTCCAGATGCGGCACCTGGATCACCGCCCGGCAGCCCACCGTGTCGAGCGGATCGTCCACCGACTGGCCCTGGCCCACGTAGGCTTTAATTTCCCCGGTCAGATCGTCGGTGCTCAGGCGGAAGTAGGTCAGCGGCCCGCTTTTCAGACGACCATGCACCGCGCCGCAGGTGTTCTCTTTCCCGACCGTGGTGCCGATGATGTCGGCGGTGCCCATATGCGGGGATTCAAGGCTTTCGGCGGCGAAGTTACCGCAGTGGAACAGCACGCACTTGTCGCGCTCGTCGCCGAAGTTATTGTTCCAGTCGGCAATGGAGGCCGGGTTCATATTGCTGCTGGCCAGGGCGTACATAGAGAGGGCGCCCATCACGTCCACCTCGCAGGCGCTCGGCATCAATTGCCCGGACATGACGCTCATGATCGAGCAGACGTTAATGCCGAGGTTCTCCTGCAGCGAGGTCCAGCACTGGATGGCGGTAGTGTCGATGTCGTTGGCGACCACCCACTCGCTGATCACCACAAACAGCTTCGCCATGGTCACCAGCTTGTCGGCCGGAATACGGCTGGCGTCGGCGTTATCGATCAGGATCCGCCGTTTTTCATCCACGCGGATGTCATCGTCGCGCAGGGTTTTGATCCGGGTAAAGACTTCTGACAGGTCGAGCGTCTCCACGGCGATGCCGAGGCGTTCGAGCAATTTTTCGCTGTAGCGCACGGTGTTAAAGCCCGCCGGACGGGCACCGATTGCCCCCACGCGCACGCCGCGCATGCTGCTCACCACGCGGCAGACCTGTTCGAAACGCTGCAGATCCTGCGCAAACACCTCACCGTTGAGGGCGCAGACGTGCTGGGTGGTCAGGGTAAAAGGAATGCCGTACTGACGCAGGTTGTTGCACAGGGAGATCTTGCCGCAGAAACTGTCGCGGCGGGTTGCCAGCCCCATTTTATCGAGGTTGTCCTCCTCGGCCTGCACCAGCACCGGCACGTTCAGGCCGGAAAGACGCAGGGTCTCGGCGATGGCTTTTTCATCGCCAAAGTTAGGCAGCAGCACCACCACGCCGTGAATGCTGTCGCGGTGGGCGCGAAACAGCTCGGCGCAGGCTTTCGCATCCTGACGGGTCTCCACGCCGCCGAGTTCGGTCTGGCTGGGATCGAGCATAATGGTGTTAATACCCAGACGGCCAAAGAGGGCGATCGCCTGCTCGCGCGCTTCCGCTACCAGATAGCTCGGGAAGAACCCCCGGTTGCCGATGACCACGCCCATTGTCAGTTGTTGAGGAATTCGGGACATTGCTTTTCTCTCCAGTAAGATGTTGTTGTTATTTTCAGCAAACCTGTCGCGTCAGCATTTCCCGGGCGTGCTTCACCACCCCGGCGACATCAATCTCGTGGCGTGCCCGCGTTGACGCTCTGTCGGCAGCAATCGCGTATTGTCCATCCGGGATCCCCAGCCGTTTCAGCGGCACGGCGCATCCCGCTTCGGCCAGCACTTCCGCCACCAGGCTGCCGACGCCGCCGTTGACGTTATGCTCCTCGACGCTTACCACTGCCCTGCACGGGGCAAGGGCGGCCAGCAGCTGTTGGGTATCACAGGGACGAATAGATGGAATGCTGATAACAGTGGCGTCAATACCTTCTTCCGCGAGTTGTGCAGCAGCTTCCACAATTTCATGTACCGTCGAGCCCATCGCCACCAGCGCCACGTCAGGGCCTGCGCGCAGGACGTCAATCTTGCCCGGCGTAAAACGGTAGCTGTCGTCATGCAGTTCCGGCAGGTTTTTCCCGTCGAGACGGATATAGACCGGGCCCACATGATCGAGGGCGTAATCGATGATCTGGCGGCACTCGTTCGGGCTCGACGGGGCGTAAATTTCGATATTGCCGAAGCCGCGCATGATGGCGATATCGTCGATGCTGTGGTGGGTGCTGGCGAGCGGGCCGTAGCTGGCCCCCGCGTTCAGGCCGAACAGCTTGACGTTGGTGTTGTTGTAGCAAATGTCGACTTTGATCTGCTCGTTAGCCCGCGAGATCAAAAATGGCGCGGCGTTGCAGGTGACGGCGATCTTGCCGCCGATTGCCAGACCGGCAGCGGCGCCCACCAGCGTCTGCTCAGCGATGCCGACGTTGACCAGGCGGCCCGGAAAACGCTGCATAAAGGGGGCAATTTTCGCCGTGGAGGTGGAGTCCGCCACCACCGGCACCAGGTCCACGCCGCGTTCAACGGCGTCAATAAAGGCATTCACCATCACCGTGGCGAGGTGTTCGCTATTACTCATCTTTCAGTTCCTCCAGCGCCAGTTCAATCTCTTCCCCTTTCGGCACCCGGTGGTGCCATTCAGGCCGTCCCTGAATAAACGAAATTCCCGCGCCCTTGGTGGTGTGGGCGATCACCACATGGGGTTTGCCGTTGGGTTTCAGCCCTTCCAGGGTGGCGACCACGTCCGCCATGTCGTTACCGTTGCAGGTGGTCACCTCCAGGCCGAACGCTTTCCATTTCTCATCCAGCGGATCGGTATTGAGGATCTCTTTGGTGGAGCCCGCCAGCTGGAGGTTGTTTTTGTCGTTGATAATGAACAGGTTATCCAGCTGATAGTGGGCAGCGACCAGCGCGGCCTCCCAGTTGCTGCCTTCCGCCAGCTCCCCGTCACCGGTCACCACAAACACCCGGCGCGCGCTGTTGTTGCGTTTTGCCGCCAGGGCGATCCCCACGGCCACTGGCAGACCATGCCCCAGCGCGCCGGTATTCAGCTCAATCCCCGGCGTTTTATGTTTCACTGGATGGCCCGGCAGGTGAGAGTCGGCATGCTGATAGGTGGCGAGCCACTCAACGGGGATAAACCCGGCCTCGGCCAGCACGCAGTAATAGCCGCCCACCGCGTGGCCCTTCGACTGGATATAGATATCGCGTTCATCGCTATCCTGAAGCGCCGGGGAGCAGTTCAGAATGCGGAAGTAGAGGGCGGTGAGCAGTTCGACCTGCGACAGATCGGCCCCGGTGTGGCCTCCCGCCGGGCTTTCGGCATTCAGCACGATGATCCGGCGACGAATCGAGCGCGCCCGGGTTTCAAGCTCCGCGATGGAGAGCGAAAACGGATTCATAACATACCTCCTGAATTTATAATCTGTTGTGAATAATTATTCCAGCCGGGTAAGTTATTTCCCTGTTCTCTCTGTCAGAGCAGGGATTTATAACCGCTTTGAATATATATTCAATGCTGATTTATTATTCATGTAATGTAAGATATGCCCAGTCAGGAGGTTTGTCTACGGTTTGAGCGGGCAAATTTCGAAGAAAGGAGAAAAGGATCACATTTGCCTGGCGGATCGGGTGGGCGCTTGCTTGTTAAATATTCAGTGATGAATAAAAATAACGACAGCCGATTAAGGGGAACGTTATGTCGAAACAGGATGAACAGCGATTGCTGGTGAAGATCGCCACACTTTACTACAGCGAGAATAAAAAGCAGTCCGAGATTGCCTCGCTGCTGCACCTCTCACAATCCTTCGTGTCGCGAGCGCTGACGCGTTGCCAGAAAGAGGGGCTGGTCAAAATTACCGTCGTTCAGCCTACCAATATTTTTGTCTCGCTGGAAAAGGCGCTGGAGGAGCAGTACGGCATCCGCCAGGCCATCGTGGTGGACGTGGGCGAGAGCCCGTCCAGTGCCCAGATCAAGCACGCCATCGGCAGCGCGGCGGCGCACTATGTCGAAACCCGCCTGCGTCCGGAAGACCTGGTGGGGATCTCCTCCTGGAGCAGCACCATCCGCTGCATGGTGGATGAGATGCACCCGCAGAATATCCGCGCCGCGGGGGTGATCCAGCTCCTTGGCGGCGTAGGTCCCAACGGCAACGTGCAGGCGACCATCCTCACCCAGCAGCTGGCGGCACACCTTGGCTGCCCGGCGTGGCTGTTGCCGTCGCAAAGTATTGAGCACTCGGTAGAGGAGCGCGCCCGGCTGGTGAGCAGCCCGGACGTGGCGGCGGTGGTAAGCAAATTTGCCGAAGTGGATGTGGCGATCGTCGGCATCGGCGAGCTGGAGCCGTCGCAGCTGCTGAAGAACTCCGGCAACTACTACAACGAAGAGATGCTCAAACTGCTGGCCGAACGCGGGGCGGTAGGGGATATCTGCCTGCATTACTACGATGCGAAAGGCGAGCCGGTGCTGAGTGCCGAAGAAGATCCGGTGATTGGTATGGAGCTGGCGCAGATCCGCGCCTGCCCGCAGGTAATCGCCCTGGCGGGCGGGGAAGAGAAACGCAACGCCATTCGCGGGGCGCTGGAAGGGAAGTATATCGACGTGTTAATCACCGATTACCCGACGGCGCGGAGTTTATTGAAGACATCGTAAGCAGTGCATTTTGCCCGGCGGCGGCTTCGCCTTGCACGGGCCTACATGTTGTGCCGTTGTAGGCCGGGTAAGCGTAGCGCCACCCGGCATAAACCCCGCACAATGTCGCTACTTTCCTTCCATCACCGCCTTCTGCGCCACCACCGCCGCTTTCTGCTGCATCCGGTTTTGCATCTGGTCGATAATCACCGCCACGATAATCACAATCCCTTTGATCACCATCTGCCAGAACTCGCTCACCCCCATCATCACCAGGCCGTCGGCCAAAAAGCCGATGACGAAGGCGCCGATCAGGGTGCCGAGAATGGTGCCGCGGCCGCCAGCAAGCGAGGTGCCGCCCAGCACCACCGCGGCGATGGCGTTCATCTCAAAGGCGGTGCCGTTGGCCGGATGGCTGGCTAACAGCTGGGCGGAAACCACAATCCCGGCGATGGCAGCGCAGAACCCCGACAGGGTATAGACCAGCACTTTCACCTGCTTGACCCGCACCCCGGAGAGTTCTGCGGCGCGCTCGTTATCGCCGATGGCGTAGACGTGGCGGCCAAAGGGCAGGCGGCGGGCGATGTAGGCGATGACCAGCGCCAGCACGATCATCATCCAGATGGCCCACGGAATGCCGAGGAACGTGCCTGCGCCAATCTCATCAAAGCCGGTATTCCCCAGCTGCGGGTTACCGGAGAGCCCCGGGAAGGTCTGGCCGTCGGAGGTCAGCATCGACGCGCCGCGCAGCACGTACATGGTACCCAGCGTGCAGATAAAGGGCGCGACGTTATAGCGGGTGATGATCCAGCCGTTCACCGCCCCTATCAGTGCGCCGATCAGCAGCACCACGGGCACAATCACCCACACGCTCGGGAAGATGGCGATGCCAAACATCGGCAGCACAATTCCTTTGGTGATCATCCACCCGGCGATCATCCCGCACAGCCCCAGGGTAGCGCCGATGGAGAGGTCGATCCCGGCGGTGATGATCACAAAGGTGATCCCCAGCGCCAGGAAGGCGTTGATGGCGATATGTTTAATCATGATCACCAGGCTGCCGGTGGAGAGAAAGCCCGGCACGGTCATGGTGAAGAAGCCGACAATCAAAAACAGCGCAATGAAGGTGCGCATTTTCAGCAACAGCAGCAGAACATTTTCCCGGGAAAGCGCGGCCCCTTTATGCGGCGCCAGCGCGACAGACTGTGTCGTTTTCATCTTAGAACCCCTGAGCACTTGCGGTTACCAGTGCCGACTCTTCGGCCCGATCGCGAACAATATCGGCGGTCAGTTTGCCGCCGGACATCACCAGAATGCGGTCAGATACCGCCATAATCTCTTTCAAATCCGAGGTGGAGAAGACCACCGCGATCCCCTCCTCAGAGAGCTGCACCATCATGCGGAATACGTCCGCTTTGGCCCCCACGTCGATGCCGCGGGTCGGCTCATCAAGGAAGAGCACCTTCGGGTTGGTCAGCAGCGAGCGGCCAATCACCACCTTTTGCTGGTTGCCGCCGCTGAGCGCCTGGATCTCTACTTCCGGGGTGGAGACCTTAATCGACAGGTTGCCGATGGTGCTGGCGACGACCTGCTGCTCCGCCTTTTGCGCGATGGCAAAGCCGCGCTGCAACCGACGCCAGAGGCTGGCGATGGTCAGGTTGCTGGCCACCGACGAGCCGGGGAAAATGCCGGTGCGTTTGCGGTCTTCCGGCACCAGGCTCATCCCCATGCGGATACGCTCGGCGGTGGTTAAGCGCTGGGGCACCGGTTTACTGTCGAGCCACAGCTTGCCCAGATAGTTGCGCTCGGTGCCGAGCATGCACTCAAAAAGCTCCGTGCGTCCGGCCCCCATCAGGCCGTAGATGCCGACGATCTCCCCGGCTTTGACCTGGAAGCTGACGTCGTTGACCACCGTATTCCCGGCAGCGTTGACGCAGGTGATGTGCTCCGCTTCCAGCACCGGCGCGCCGAAGGTGCGGCCCGGCTCAAGGAAGTTACTCACCGGGTCGCTGCCGAGCATCTCGCGCACAATCCACGGCACGTCGATATCCTGCACCTTCGCTTCGGCCTGGAATTTGCCGTCGCGCAGAATGGTGATCACATCGCCTATCGCCATCAGCTCTTCCAGGCGGTGGGAGATATAGATGATGGAGACCCCCTGACGGGTCAGCTCGCGGATCACCCGAAACAGGATCTCCACCTCGGTTTTACTCAGCGCCGAGGTGGGCTCGTCGAGGATCAGGATGTCGGCATCCTCGGCCAGCGCCTTGGCGATCTCGATCAGCTGCTGCTGTCCCACCTTCAGGTTGCCCACCAGCTCCCGCGGGGAGATAGGCTGATCGAGGCGCTTCAGCAGCTCCGTGGTGCGGGCCTCCTGTTCCGCCTCGTTGATCGGCGTTACCCCTTTTTGCAGCTCGCGGCCAAGGAAGACATTCTCCGCCACGTTGAGGTTCTCAAACAGGTTCAGCTCCTGGTGTACCATGCCAATGCCGTGGGCGGCGGCATCCCGGGTACTGGCGAACGAGACCTGTTTGCCGTTGAGCCACATCTCGCCGAGGCTGGGCTGCTGGACGCCAGCGAGGATCTTCATCAGCGTCGATTTCCCGGCGCCGTTCTCGCCGATAATCACGTTCACTTTGCCGCGCCAGACGCGGTAATCGACCTTATCCAGCGCCACGGTGCCGGGAAAGAGCATCGAGATCCCGCGGGTGCTGAGGATAATGTCGTCTGCCGGGGTATCGCTCATCACGGCGTCTCCTGTTTCAGTTCCAGCGCTGCCGCCTCATTCGCCTTGCCGCCCGTCAGGGTGGTGGCGAACAGCACGGTGGCATTTTTGCCGCTCCAGCTGTCGTCAATTTTCGGCAGATGCTTCGCCGCCTCGCGGTTCAGGGCGCGGGAGAGCTGGGCATACTGAACCTGGTTGGTAAATTCATCGAAGCGGAACCCGGCGGCGTCGCGGATGGCGTTACCGCGCATCACCGGACCGCTCTGGATCTCCACCGGCTGGCCGTTCACCGTCATCACCAGCTTCTGCTCACGCGCGTTGCTGGCATCCACGCGCTCCACCTTGCCGGTAAGGCGCACGAAGACGCTCTGCGGTGTGGCTGCGGGCGTGTTCAGCTGGGTGGAGAGGGCGCTGGCGTCCAGGGCATGATTTTTCGCGGCGTCGAGGATCCGCGGCTGCCAGGTTTGTTGCGCGATCTGCTGTGGGGTCTGGTTGTCAAAGCTCGCTTTGGCGTTGGGATCGGCAGGCATGATCGGCTTGCCGTTCTCATCCAGATCCACCACGGTGCAGGCCGTCAGCAACAGGGCGGCTGCGCCTGTCAGCGCGGCGCCCCATTGTGTTAATCGCATACTGCCTCCGCTTATTTGCTGAGGTTAAACAGGTTCAGCTTGCTGGCGTTGGATTCGTCGATGAGCACGCAGTCCATCAGTTGCTTCTCATCTTTTTGCGCTTTGCCGTTTTTCAGGTAGTAGTCGGCCTGCTCAACGGCCATCTGCGCCTGCTGCCAGCCTGGCTGCAGCACCGTGGCTTTGATGTTGCCGTTCTTCAGGATCGAGTCGCGGGTGTAGTCGCTGCCGTCAAAACCGACCACAATCACGTTGTTCTTCCCGGCGGCCTTCAGGGCGGCTTCGGCGCCCAGCGCCATGGTGTCGTTACCGGAGATCACGCCCACGATATCGGGGTTGGTCTGCAGGATGGCTTCCATACGGGTGAAGGCTTCGGTCTGGCTCCAGTTGGCGGTCTGCTGCGCCACCATTTTCATCTCCGGGTAGTCGTCGATGACGTCGTGATAGCCCTGGGAGCGCACGTGGGCGTTGGTATCCGACGGACGGCCCAGCAGCTCAACGTATTTCCCTTTGCCGTCCAGCAGCTTGACGAATTTCTCCGCACCGAGCTGCGCCCCCTGATAGTTGTTCGAGACAATCTGCGCTACCGCCACACCGGTTTTGTTGATTTCACGATCGATCAGGAAGGCAGGGACGCCTGCCGCTTTGGCCTTCTCCAGCGGACCGACGGTGGCATCCGCCCCGGCGTTATCCAGAATGATCGCTTTCGCCTTACGGGCGATGGCGGTCTCAATCAGCTGGTTTTGTTTGTTCACGTCATCGTCGTGCGAGGCGACAAGGGTGGTGTAACCCAGCTCCTTTGCCTTCGCCGCCGCGCCGTCGGCTTCAGCCTTGAAAAACGGGTTGTCGTGTGAGGGGGTAATAATCGCAATGAGTCCGTTATCGGCGGCAAACAGGGAACCGGAAGCGGCGATCATTGAGGCCAGTAAAGCGGATTTTACAAAGGTCGTGTTCATTCTTTTTCTCCACATTGAATATTTATTCAATAATGATTTATTATTCAATGTAACGATAAGACTGCCTGATAAAACTGTCTACGGTTCAGGCAGCTAATTTGTTTAAAAGGAGAAAAGGATCACGATCCTGAGCAATTATTCATCACAGATCAGCGTCACCACCGTCGCGTCTTTATGGAGCCAGTGCGCGGTAAATACCTGATTTTGTGTGAAGGGAGAAAGCGGGCGGGTCAGCATTAAGGTCAGCGCGTCGGCGGTCAGGGAGGTGACGCGCGCGCACTCAAACCCCATCCACGCCTGTACCTGAGGGAAGAGCGCTTTGAACAGGCTCTCTTTGGCGCTAAAGGCCAGGGTGAAGGCGAGCGCGAAGGGAAGACCGCAGTCGGCCAGCACGTGGGCTTCCGCAGGATCAAGCACCCCATCCTGAATCTCACGCGCTTCGCTTTCCGCGATAATCGCTTCGCAATCGATTCCTACCAGGCCATTATCGCGACATATCGCTACCGCTTGCGTGCCGCTGTGGGAGAGGCTACCCCGCACCCCGGCAGGCCACAGCGGTTCCCCGCTGCTGCCGATGCCGGGAATGACCTGCCGGTTCAGGGCATGAAAGGCGGCAATGCGCCCGGCCAGATGGTCGGCTTTGCGTTTGCGTCCGGCGTCAGAGAGCTGGTGATGGTGCGGCAGCCAGAGCAGATCGGCCTCGGTGAAGGTGGCGGGATCGAAGGTGACGCGGTGAATGGTCTCTCCGGCGAGAAGAAATGTGGCGTGGGTGGTCTGCATGTTCTTCTCGCGGTGGACAAAAGGAGCGCTATCTTAACCTGTTTGCGGCCCGGTTGCTCAGAAGAGGGCGTTTTTGTCGATCCCCAGGCGCTTCATGCGCGACAGCAGGGTGGTGCGTTTCAGCCCCAGACGCTGGGCCGCGCCTCGCGGTCCGGCGATCACGCCGTTGGTCTCTTTCAGCACCCGCACAATGTGCTGATACTCCTCCTCGCCTTCGCGAATTTCGCTCACCACGGTCTCCGGCGCGGTACTGCTGGCGCGATGAAAATCGATATCCGGCATCGAAAGCTGCAGGACGTTGCCGCGGGTGAGCAACACGGCACGCTCAATCACGTTTTCCAGCTCGCGCACGTTGCCCGGCCACTCCATCCTGCTGAGCTGGCGCAGGGTCTCCGCCGGAATGCTGTCGATGTTGCGCCCCAGACGGTGGGCAATCTTAAAGGTGAAGGATTTCACCAGCAGGGGAATATCTTCCGGGCGTTCGCGCAGCGGCGGCAGGAAGATCGGGAAGACGTTAAGACGATAATAGAGATCGCTGCGGAATTCGCGGTCGGCCACCATCTGCGTCAGATCGCGGTTGGTGGCGGCAATCAGCCGCACGTCGGTGTGGATGATGCGGTTGCTGCCGAGGCGCTCAAACTCCTGCTCCTGGAGCACGCGCAGCAGCTTGGGCTGGAGCTCAATGGGCATATCGCCCACTTCATCCAGAAACAGGGTGCTTTTGTCCGCCAGCTCAAAGCGGCCAATGCGCTGGGCGCTGGCGCCGGTAAAGGCCCCGCGTTCGTGGCCAAAGAGATCGCTCTCCAGTAGCCCGGCAGGCATCGCCGCGCAGTTCATCTTCACCATCCGCCGGTCGCTGCGCCCGCTCTGGTTGTGAATGGCGCGGGCAATCAGCTCCTTACCCGTGCCGGTCTCGCCGAGGATCAGCACGGTACTGTTGCTCCGGGCGACCATCTCCACCTGCTTCATCACCGTCATCATGGCGCTGCTGCGGCCAATGATTTCGCCAAAATCGGTGGCAACGTTGTTGATCTGCTCGGTCAGGGCGAGGTTTTCGTCGATCAACCGCTCCTTGAGATGGCTGATTTCCCGGTAGGAGAGGGCGTTATCCACGGCGATGGCGACACGTTCGGCAATCTGGTTCAGCAGCTTCAGATTGGACGGGGTAAACACCTGGGCGTTGCACTGCGCCAGCTTCAGGGTGCCGAGCACCCGGTCGCGGAACATCAGCGGGAACAGGCAGAGGGTCTGATCCTGCTCGCCCCACATATCAAACAGCATGCGTTCATAGGGGGCGTGCTGATCCCGATGATGCAGGTTAAGCATCAGCATCTGCCTGTTGCGCATCACTTTTTCGGACAGGGTGCCCTTTTCATCCACTTCGCTCTGGTCGTGCAGGGGCGCCTCTTTATCGAGATAGTGGGTGGAGTAGACGAGAAGCTTCCCTTTGCGATCGCTGCGCAGCACCATGCTGATGGAGTCGATGCCGAAGTTGCGCTGGATCTCCTGCGCCACCTCCGACACCAGCTCATCAAGGTCGAGCTTCGACAGCACGGCGTTGGTGATCGCCACCAGCAGGCGAAAATCGTTACGCTCCCGCCAGAGCAGGTCGTAGTTGTCGCTGTTGTGCAGCCGCGCCTGGATCTGCTCCACGGCCAGCCCGGCCGCCTGGGTGAGGGTTTGCAGGCGGGAAAAATCGCTGTCGCTCCAGGGTTTATCCTGGGTGCGCAAAAACTCGCAGCCGCCGAAGATGCGGCCATCGGCGGCGATGGGCGTCAGGCAGTAGTGGGCAAATGAGGGATAACGATCGAGGGCGGCAAGCTGCGGCCAGGTCTCGTTAAAGGTCGCCGCCGTGCAGTGCAGCACGTCCGGGCGGGAAAGCATGCGGCGAAAAGGGCCGCTCGCCAGCAGGGGCTCATCTTCGTAGCGGATATCACAGCCCTGTTCGTCGGTGCTGTAGAGACAGACCCGGCGCGATTCCGACTGCCAGAGCAGAATATGAACGCTATCGGCGAGGTTTATCTGCCGGACATGCCGGGTCAGCGCCTGCGCCAGGGCGCAAAGATCGGTCTGTTGCAGCAGAGTACGGGTAATGTCGAACAATCCGTGATCGACAGGATCGTTGGTGGGTGTATACGACATGCGTTTTATCCAGAGTATCCAGAAAAATAAGAGACGAATGCGCCGCCCGGATCAGCAAATTCGCGGCAGTGGCTCGCTGTGGGGCAAATTCAGCGACCGTTTTACGCCGTATAGTCCGGTAAGTCGTACCCCTTTGTGCTCAACCACCTCACCAATAATAGCGGCGTTCACGCCCAAAGGATGCGCCCGCAGCCGGGCCAGCACCCGTTCGGCCGCCTGGCGTTCCACCACGATAGCCAGCTTGCCTTCGTTGGCGAAGTTGAGCGGGTCAAGCCCCAGCAGTTCGCTCGCGCCGCGCACGGCAGGTTTCACCGGCAGGCTGGCTTCTTCTATTTCAATCCCGCAGCCGCTGCTGGCGGCAAACTCATGGGCCACGGCGTTCACGCCGCCGCGGGTGGCGTCGCGCAGGGCTTTGATGCCGGGCTCGCCACGCAGGGCCTGGATCAGCGGCGTCAGTACCGCGCAGTCGCTCTGCAGATCGCCCTCCAGACCTAACCCTTCGCGCAGGTTAAGGATGGTGGCGCCGTGATCGCCGAGCGTGCCGCTCACCAGCAGCACATCCCCGGCCTCAATCTGGCGCATACCCCAGTTTACCCCCTCGGGCACCGAACCGATACCGGCGGTATTAATAAACACTTTATCTGCCGCGCCGCGCGGTACCACCTTGGTATCGCCGGTGACGATGGCAATGCCCGCCGCCGCCGCGGTGGCGGCCATGCTGGTGACGATGCGCTCAAGGGTCGCCATCTCCAGCCCCTCTTCGAGGATAAAGCCGCAGGAGAGCCAGCGCGGGATCGCCCCGCTCACGGCGACATCGTTGGCGGTGCCGCAGATGGCCAGCTTGCCGATATCGCCCCCGGGGAAGAAGAGCGGGTCAATCACGTAGCTGTCGGTGGAAAAGGCCAGCCGGTCGCCGTGGGCGGTCAGCTCGTGCAGCGGGATCCGGGCCTGGTCTTCCTGTTCGTCCAGCAGTGGGTTGGCGAAGGCGCGCATGAAAAGCTCGCCGATCAGCTGCTGCATCGCCTGTCCGCCGCTGCCGTGGGCGAGGGTTATCTGTTTCAACTTTCACACTCCTGAGAACGGTACTGATACCAGGCGCTGCACGCCCCTTCCGATGAGACCATCAGCGCGCCAAAGGCGCTTTGCGGCGTACATTTGCCGCCAAACAGCGGACACTGCGCCGGTTTACAGCGCCCGGTGAGTACCTCGCCGCAGCGCGCCTCGGGATCGTCGCAAATCTGTTGCGCCCGGGGGCGGAAGTGACGCTCGGCGTCAAACTGACGATAGGCTTCGGTGAGATGCACGCCGGAGTGCGAAATCACCCCCAGCCCGCGCCACTCACTGTCGCCTTCAATGCCGAACACCTCGGCGATGGCCGCCTGGGCCACGGCGTTGCCCGCTTCCGGAACGATACGGCGATACTGATTTTCGACCTGGCTTATGCCGGCAATCTTCTGCTCCACCAGCATCAGTACCCCCTGCAGCAGATCCACCGGTTCAAAACCGGCCACCGCCAGCGGGCGCTGATGTTCGGCGGCGATAAAGTCGTAGGCATGGGTGCCAATCACCATGCTGACGTGCCCCGGCGCCAGGAAGGCGTCGATGCCGTTTTCCGGCTGCGCCAGCAGGCTTTTCAGCACCGGGATCAGCGTGATGTGCTGGCAGAAAAAGAAGAAGTTCTGCACGTTAAGCGCTTTTGCCTGGCGCAGGGTCAGGGCGGTGGCGGGCATGGTGGTTTCAAACCCCAGCCCGAAGAAGACCACCTTGCGATCCGGGTTCTGCCGGGCCAGCTTCAGCGCATCGGCGGGGGAGTAGATGATCCGCACATCCGCGCCGCGCATGCGGGCGTCGAGCAGCGAGCCGTTTTGCCCCGGCACCCGCATCGCATCGCCGAAGGTGCAGAAGATCACCTCCGGATGGCTGGCGATTTCGATGCAGGTATCGATCCGCCCCATCGGCAGGACGCAGACCGGACAGCCGGGGCCGTGAATAAACTCGATGTTGTCGGGCAGGAGCTGATCCAGCCCGAACTTAAAGATGGCGTGGGTGTGACCGCCGCACACCTCCATAATGCGCAGCGGACGGGCAGCGGTATAGGCCAGCAGCCCGGCCCGGGCCTTCAGGGCCTCGATCAGCTGCATCACCTTTTGCGGGTCGCGGTATTCATCAACAAAGCGCATCAGCGGGGCTCCTCGCCAAACAGCAGCGGGCCAACGTCCGGCTCCACCTCAAACATGTTCTGCAGGGCGGCGAGGGTATCCAGCGCCTCCTCTTCGTTAATCACGCTCATGGCAAAGCCGACATGCACCAGCACCCACTGCCCGAGACGGCTCTGGCCCTTTTCGTCACGATCGCCAACAAGGGTCAGATCCACATCGCGCAGTACGCCGCACACCTCCACGCTGGCCTGCATGCCGTCATGGATGGCGCTGATCTTTCCAGGAATGCCTATGCACATCGCTGCGCCTCCAGCCAGTCGAGCCAGGCGTCCATCCCGTCGCCGCGGGTGGCGGAGACCAGCAGAATCGCAATCTCCGGGTTCACTTCCCGGGCGGCGGCGAGGCATTTCTCCACGTCAAAATTGAGGTAGGGCAGCAGGTCGACCTTGTTCAGCAGCATCAGCGAGGCGGCGGCGAACATGTGCGGGTACTTCAGCGGCTTATCCTCGCCTTCGGTAACGGAGAGCACCGCCACCTTATGGCGTTCGCCAAGATCGAAGCTCGCCGGGCAGACCAGGTTGCCGACGTTCTCAATAAACATAATGCCGCCATCCTCCAGCGGCAGGCGCGCCATCGCATCCGCGATCATCTGCGCGTCGAGATGGCAGCCCTTGCCGGTGTTGACCTGGATGGCGGGGGTGCCGGTGGCGCGGATCCGCTCGGCGTCGTTCACCGTCTGCTGATCGCCCTCGATCACCGCGCAGGGTACGCGCTGCTGCAAACGTTTTAAGGTCTCGGTCAGCAGGGTGGTTTTACCGGAGCCGGGGCTGGAGACCAGGTTCAGCGCCAGCTGGTTGCGGGCGCTGAATAGCGCGCGGTTGCGCCGGGCGAGCGCATTATTTTTGCCCAGCACGTCCATCTCGATCTCCACCATTTTGCGCTGGCTGAGGCCGGGCGCATGGGTGCCCGCCTCGCCGTGGCCGTAATCCAGCTGGCCTGCCAGGGGCTCTGTCGGGGTAAAAGCCTGAGCGTCCACGCGGGTGATGCGCAGCGCCGGACGGTGTGCCGGCGCAAAGGGGGCGCTGCGAAAAGCGGAGTGCGGATTATGCTCATCGCCTTCAATATAGAGGTTGCCCTGATCGCAACCGCAGGTGGTACACATGGTTTACTCCTGTTCAATTTCCAGACGCGTGATATGCAGCCCGTCGTCAGCGACGATATTCAGGTTCGCCCCGCCGCACTGCGGGCAGCGTCGTACGCGGTGGGTCACCAGCTCGACGTAGGCTTTGCAATCCTGACACCAGCATTCCGCCTGCTGTTCTTCGAGATGCAGGGCGCAGCCTTCGGCGACCGTCTCGCGGCACACCAGCTCAAAGCAAAACTGCAGGGCGCTGCTCTCCACGCAGGAGAAGGCGCCGACGCGCAACCAGACGCCCGTCACGCGTTTCGCCTGATGCTGGTGAGCCTGTTTTTCGATCAATTCCAGCGCCTGCTGGCAGAGGGTGATTTCGTGCATTGTGCTGTTCCCGGTAAAGTCTGGCCGGATTAAGCAATATTGATGCCATCTTTTAGCAGCAGGGTGGCGAGAGCGGACACGCTGCCCGGTCAAAGATGACGAAATGACATGTCATTTTGTGTGATCTTTTCGGCTTTAAAAATAATTTACCTTCAAATTCAACAAATTAAAAAATGGCACGAAACGTGCTTAAGGGAGCGAACTCTTTACACATTACGCATCAGGTACGTCACATGACACTTTCCGAATTAAGTGAGAAGGCCACCATCATTGCCGGACAGCAGCGGGTGCTGCGATCCCACTGGAACCACTACGGCAATTCGTTGATTCAGGCCATCACCCTCTCTAAAGCCAGCCTGCACCTTACCGTGGGCTGCAACACCGACAGCGGGCTCGGCTTCTGGCTGTTCGACCACTTCCTTATCCGCGTCACGCCGGAGCAGGCGTTCAACGGCCATATCTTCAGTTACACCGTTGAAGAGCGCGATAACCCCGAAAGCGTGCTGATTGGCCACGCCCGTCTCGGGGACGATGGCATGCTGGATGGCGAGATCAACGTCGACCAGCGTGAGGCGGTGCTGAACCATTTCCTGAACAAAATCAGCGGGGTTTACGCCGCGATCTGGCAGGCAACGCAACGCGGCGAATCCCTGACCCTCGCCGTCCTCGCGCAGCACCACGCTGCGGTCTGAGCCGGGTGTCGACAGGTGTCGAAAATGACACTTCCGCCCGTTTTTCGTCAAAAATGACTATCACCAGAGGAAACCAGGTGAATCGTTTTGTAATTGCTGATCCCTCGCTCTGTATCGGCTGCCACACCTGTGAGGCGGCCTGTTCAGAAAACCATCGCCAGCATGGCCTGCAAAGCCAGCCGCGGCTGAAAGTGATGCGTAACAGTAAAGACTCCGCGCCGCAGCTCTGTCATCACTGCGAAGACGCCCCCTGCGCCCAGGTCTGCCCGGTCAACGCCATCACCCGCGTTGACGGCGCTATCCAGCTCAATGAAAGCCTGTGCGTCAGCTGCAAGCTGTGCGGCATCGCCTGTCCGTTCGGCGCCATCGAGTTTGCCGGCAGCCGCCCGCTGGCGATCCCCGCCAACAGCAACACCAGCAAAGCGCCGATGGCGCCCCCGACCCCGGCCCGCGTCAGCCCGTTCCTCGACTGGGTGCCGGGCGTGCGCGCCATCGCGGTGAAGTGCGACCTGTGCCACTTCGACCCGGACGGCCCGGCGTGCGTACGCACCTGTCCGACCAAATCCCTGCGTCTGGTGAATAACCAGGATATCGCCCGCGCCAGCAAGCGCAAACGCGAGCTCACTATCAATACGGATCTGGGCGATCTGTCGTTGTTCCAGTCGCAACAAGGAGAGCGCTGATGAATGCCTTTTCGTTAATTAACCAGGCGCTGGGCTGGTACCTCGTCAGCGCCGTGCTGGCGCTGGTGTTCAGCGCCAACCGCACGCTCAGCGGCGCCATCACCGGCTTTGGCGGGGCGATTGCCAGCGCCCTGGCGGTAACCGCGGGGGGAATTGCGCTGCTGGCCGCGCCGCACATCTCCCAGCCGGGGGAGATCGCCTGGCTTCACGTCAACATCCAGATGACCGGTATCCGGGCGGTGTGGCTTATCGCCATCGGTCTGCCGGCGCTGCTCATCAGCCTCTTTACCGTCGCCTGGCATCGCCACCCGCAGGCTAAAAGTAACGGCCTGCTGACCAACCTGCTGATGGCCGCCGCCGTCGCCGCGATCATGGTTGATAACCTCGGCTGGCTGGTGGTGATGGCGGAGATCATGGCCCTGTGCGGCGCGTTTCTTACCGGCTGCGCTCAGTCCGGCAAGCTCTGGTTTGTGCTGGGGCGTCTGGGGACGCTGCTGCTGGCCTTCGCCTGCTGGCAGGCGTGGCGCTACTACGGCACCCTGGACTTTGCGGTAATGGGGGCGATGGCCTCTGACCAGGCGCCGGGAGCCAGCATCTGGCTGCCGGGTCTGGCGGGCTTTGGCCTGCTGGCGGGGGTAATCCCGCTGCACGGCTGGGCACCCCAGGCGCATGCAAACGCCAGCGCGCCTGCCGCGGCGCTCTTCTCCACGGTGGTGATGAAGGTGGGCCTCTACGGCATGCTGACCATCGCGCTTTGCGGGGCGCTGCCGCCGCTGTGGCTCGGGGTGCTGCTGCTGGTGATGGGGATGCTCACCGCCTTTGTCGGCGGGCTCTATGCCCTGATGGAGCACAACATCCAGCGCCTGCTGGCGTACCACACTCTGGAGAACATCGGCATTATCCTGCTCGGCCTGGGGGCAGGGGTGAGCGGCATCGCGCTGCAAAGCCCGCTGCTGGTGGCGCTGGGCTTTACCGGCGGGCTCTATCACCTGGTGAACCACGGCCTGTTTAAAACCACGCTCTTCCTCGGCGCGGGGGCGGTGTGGTATCGCACCGGCCATCGCGATATCGAGAAGCTGGGCGGCATCGGCAAAAAAATGCCGCTCATCTCCCTGGCCATGCTGGTGGGGCTGATGGCGATGGCGGCCCTGCCGCCGCTGAACGGGTTTGCCGGGGAGTGGGTGATCTACCAGTCCTTCTTTAACCTCGGCACCCACGATGCCTTTGTTGCCCGCCTGCTGGGGCCACTGCTGGCGACCGGCCTGGCGATCACCGGCGCGCTGGCGGTGATGTGTATGGCGAAAGTCTACGGCGTCACCTTCCTCGGCGCACCGCGTACCCCGGAGGCGGAAAACGCCTGCTGCGCCCCGTGGCTGATGACCGCCAGTACCGTGCTGGCGGCGCTCTGCTGCGTGGCGGGCGGCGTGGCCGCGCCGTGGCTTCTGCCGGTGATTGGCCGCCTGTTCCCGGTGAACGGCGGGGCGGTGAACACTGTCTCCCAGCCGATGATCACTCTCCTGCTGCTGGCGGGGCTGCTGCTGCCCTTTATCGTTCTGGTGCTCTTCAAAGGCAACCGCCTGGCGAACCGCGCCCGCGGCTTTGCCTGGGTGTGCGGCTACGACCACGAGCAGTCGATGGTCATCACCGCCCACGGCTTTGCCATGCCGGTTAAGGAGTCCTTCGCGCCGGTGCTGAAGCTGCGCAAATGGCTCAACCCGGTGCGCTTTATCCCCGGCTGGCAGTGCGACTGCACCGCCGTGTTGTTCCACCGTATCGCCCTGATTGAGCTGGCGGTGCTGGTGGTTGTCGTTATCTCCCGAGGAGCCTGAACATGACTTTGATCTACGCACTGATTCAGGCGCTGGTGCTCTTTGCCGCAGCGCCGCTGCTGGCGGGCATCACCCGCGTGGCCCGCGCCCGCCTGCATACCCGTCGCGGGCCGGATATCTTCCAGGAGTACCGCGATCTCATCAAGCTGCTGGGCCGCCAGAGCGTGGCCCCGGCCGCCTCCGGCTGGGTCTTCCGCCTGATGCCGTTGGTGATGGTGGGGGTAATGTTCGCCATCGCCAGCGCGCTGCCGGTGATCACGCTCGCCTCGCCGCTGCCCGCGCTGGGGGATCTCATCACCCTGATCTACCTCTTCGCCATCGCGCGCTTCTTCTTTGCCATTGCCGGGCTCGATACCGGCAGCCCGTTCACCGGGATTGGCGCCAGCCGCGAAGCGATGCTCGGCGTGCTGGTGGAGCCGATCTTGCTGCTCGGTCTGTGGGTTGCCGCTCAGGTGGCAGGCACCACCCACATCAGCGCGGTGACCGCGACCCTCTACCACTGGCCGGCGGCGCACACCGTAACGCTATTCCTTGCTCTGTGCGCCTGCGCCTTCGCCACCTTTATCGAGATGGGCAAGCTGCCGTTTGACCTAGCCGAAGCGGAGCAGGAGCTGCAGGAAGGGCCATTGTCGGAGTACAGCGGCGCGGGCTTTGCCCTGCTCAAGTGGGGCATCAGCCTGAAACAGCTGGTGGTGTTGCAGATGTTCGTCGGGGTGTTTATCCCCTGGGGCCAGATGAGCCACTTCTCCGCAGGCGGCCTGGCGTTGGCCGTCGTCATTGCCGTGGTCAAGCTGGTCGTGGGCGTACTGGTGATCGCCCTGTTTGAGAACAGCATGGCGCGCCTGCGCTTTAACGCCACCTCACGAATTACCTGGGCCGGTTTTGGTCTGGCATTTTTAGCTTTCGTCTCCTTGATGGCGGCGTGACTGTAGAGAATACCCATGTCTGAAGAAAAAATTGGTCAACACTATCTCGCCGCACTGCACCAGGCCTTTCCTGGCGTGGTGCTGGATGAAGCCTGGCAGACCAAAGATCAAATCACCGTCACGGTGAAAATTAACTACCTGCCGGAAGTGGTCGAGTTCCTCTATTACAAACAGGGCGGCTGGCTGTCGGTGCTCTTTGGCAACGATGAGCGCCAGCTCTGCGGCAGCTATGCCGTCTACTACGTGCTGTCGATGGAGCAGGGCACCCGCTGCTGGCTCACCGTGCGCGTGGAGGTGGATGCCGATAAGCCGGAATTTCCGTCCGTCACTCCGCGTGTGCCTGCCGCCGTCTGGGGCGAGCGCGAAGTGCGCGACATGTATGGCCTGATCCCGGTCGGGCTGCCGGACGAGCGCCGCCTGGTGCTGCCGGATGACTGGCCGGACGAACTCTATCCGCTGCGTAAAGACAGCATGGATTACCGCCAGCGTCCGGCCCCGACCACCGACAAAGAGACCTACGCGTTCATCAACGAACTCGGCGACAAGAAAAATAACGTGGTGCCGATTGGCCCGCTGCACGTCACCTCCGACGAGCCGGGCCACTTCCGCCTGTTCGTTGACGGCGAGAACATTATCGACGCCGATTACCGCCTGTTCTACGTCCACCGCGGCATGGAGAAGCTGGCCGAAACCCGGATGGGCTACAACGAAGTGACCTTCCTGTCGGATCGCGTCTGCGGTATCTGCGGCTTTGCCCACAGCACCGCCTACACCACCTCGGTGGAGAACGCGATGGGGATCGTGGTGCCGGAACGCGCCCAGATGATCCGCGCCATTCTGCTGGAGGTGGAGCGTCTGCACTCGCACCTGCTCAACCTCGGCCTGGCCTGCCACTTCGTCGGTTTTGACTCCGGCTTTATGCAGTTCTTCCGCGTGCGTGAGACCTCCATGAAGATGGCGGAGATCCTCACCGGGGCGCGTAAAACCTACGGCCTGAACCTGATCGGCGGTATCCGTCGCGATCTGCTGAAAGAGGACATGATCGCCACCCGCCAGCTGGCCCAGCAGATGCGCCGTGAGGTGCAGGATCTGGTGGATATTCTGCTGAGCACGCCGAACATCGAACAGCGCACCGTGGGCATTGGCCGCCTCGACCCGCAGATCGCCCGCGACTTCAGCAACGTCGGCCCGATGGTGCGCGCCAGCGGCCACGCCCGCGACACCCGCGCCGATCACCCGTTTGTCGGTTACGGCCTGCTGCCGATGGAAGTGCACAGCGAGCAGGGCTGCGACGTCATCTCCCGCCTGAAGGTGCGCATCAACGAGGTCTTTACCGCTCTGAACATGATCGACTTCGGCCTGGATAACCTGCCGGGCGGCGCGCTGATGGTGGAAGGCTTCACCTACATCCCGAACCGCTTTGCGCTGGGCTTCAGCGAAGCGCCGCGCGGGGATGATATCCACTGGAGCATGACCGGCGACAACCAGAAGCTCTGGCGCTGGCGCTGCCGGGCGGCCACCTACGCCAACTGGCCGACCCTGCGCTACATGCTGCGCGGCAACACCGTCTCCGACGCGCCGCTGATTATCGGCAGCCTCGATCCTTGCTACTCCTGCACCGACCGCATGACGGTGGTGGATGTGCGCAAGAAGAAAAGCCAGGTGGTGCCGTACAAAGAGCTGGAGCGCTACAGCATTGAACGCAAAAATTCGCCGCTGAAATAAGGACTTGCCATGTTTACCTTTATCAAAAAAGTGATCAAAACCGGCACGGTGACGGAGTCCTATCCCCTCCAGCCGATTGCGGTCGACAAAAATATGCGTGGCAAGCCGGAGCACGATCCCCAGCAGTGTATCGGCTGCGCAGCCTGCGTGAATGCCTGCCCGTCGAATGCCCTGACGGTGGAGACGGATCTGCAGTTCGGCCAGCTGGCCTGGCAGTTCAACCTGGGGCGCTGCATCTTCTGCGGCCGTTGCGAAGAGGTCTGCCCGACTACTGCCATTAAGCTCTCCCAGGAGTATGAGCTGGCGGTGTGGAGTAAAGCGGATTTCCTGCAACAGTCGCGCTTTGACATCTGCCACTGCCGGGTCTGCAAGCGCCCCTATGCGGTGCAGAAAGAGATTGATTACGCGATCGCCCTGCTGCGCCACAACGGCGACCAGCGCGCCGAATCGCATCGCGAGAGTTTTGAAACCTGCCCGGACTGCAAGCGCCTGCAGGGGCTGACCCCGGCGGACAAAATCCAGCTGACCCGGGAAATGGAGGAAGCGACACGATGAGCGAACTGTTAGGGCCACGTAACGAGCAGGGGATCCCGGTCCCGGTCACGGTGGACGAGTCCATCGCCAGCATGAAGGCCTCGCTGCTGAAAAAAATCAAACGCTCCGCCTACGTCTACCGCGTGGACTGCGGCGGCTGCAACGGCTGCGAGATTGAGATCTTCGCCACCCTGTCGCCTATCTTCGACACCGAGCGCTTTGGCATCAAGGTGGTGCCGTCTCCGCGCCACGCCGACATTCTGCTGTTCACCGGGGCGGTGACCCGCGCCATGCGCTCCCCGGCGCTGCGGGCGTGGGAGTCGGCCCCCGATCCGAAGATCTGCATCTCCTACGGCGCCTGCGGCAACTCCGGCGGCATCTTCCATGACCTGTACTGCGTCTGGGGCGGCACCGACAAAATCGTGCCGGTGGATGTCTACATTCCCGGCTGCCCGCCGTCGCCTGCCGCCACGCTCTACGGTTTTGCTATGGCGCTGGGGCTGCTGGAGCAGAAGATCCACGCCCGCGAGCCGGGCAGCCAGGACAACCAGCCCGCCGAACTGCTGCATCCGGAGATGGTCCAGCCCCTGCGGGTACGCATCGACCGCGCCGCCCGCCGCCTGGCGGGCTACCGCTATGGCCGCCAGATCGCCGACGACTTTATGCGTCATCTGATCGAGGGCGATGAGAGCGTGGCCCGCTGGCTGGCAAACGAGAACGATCCGCGCCTGAACGAGATCGTGGGTAACCTCCTCGAGGTGGTCGGGCAGGAGCGTGTGTGATGAGTGAGACGGTGGTATTCAGCCAGCTCAGCCGCAAGTTCATTGACCAGAATGACAACACGCCTGCTGATGCCCAGCAGGTGATCTACTACGGCCTGGCCATCGGCCATCATCTGGGGGTGATCGACTGCCTGGAGGCGGCGCTCACCTGCCCGTGGGAGGATTACCTGGCGTGGATCGCCACCCTCGAAGCGGGGAGCGAGGCGCGGCGCAAGATGGAGGGCGTGCCGCGCTACGGGGAGATTGTCATCGACAGTAACCATATTGTGATGCTGGCCAGCGCCTTTGACGCCGCGATAGCGCGCCAGACGGCGCAGCAGCAGGAGTGGAGCGAGGCACTGCTCGTGATGCTCCACGCCATTCACCAGGAGAACGCCATCTACCTGATGGTGAGGAGGCAACGTGACTGATGTATTACTCTGCGTCGGCAACAGCATGATGGGCGACGACGGCGCCGGTCCGCTGCTGGCTGAGATGTGCCGGGAGGCCCCGCGCGGCGACTGGGTGGTGTTTGATGGCGGCTGCGCCCCGGAAAACGACGTGGTTGCGATCCGCGAGCTGCGCCCGGCGCGCCTGCTGATTGTCGATGCGACGGATATGGGGTTAAACCCCGGTGAGATCCGCCGTATCGATCCGGACGACATCGCCGAGATGTTTATGATGACCACCCACAATATGCCGCTCAACTACCTGGTGGATCAGCTGAAGGGGGATGTGGGGGAGGTGGTGTTTTTGGGGATTCAACCGGATATTGTGGGGTTTTATTATCCGATGACGGAGAAGGTGAAGGCGGCGGTTGAGAAGGTTTATGAAAGTCTTCTGGACCGGGATGGGGTGCTGGGGTTTGAGGAGTTGTAGCGCGTAATCACGAAGGTACCTCTCTGGAAATGCCCGGTGGCGGCTAGCGCCTTACCGGGCCTACGTTTATTGATAGCGTGGGTTTTGTAGGCCGTGCAAGGCGTCAGCCGCCGCCCGGCAAGTGCGAGCACAATATTAAAACCGGGTTGCTGACTGCGTGTACCTCTATGAAATATCCAGTGGCGGCTTACGCCTTACCGGACCTGTGCCTGTGTTTTTTATTAGTTCTGATTTTCGTAAAGTGGTAAACCGAAATTAATTTTAACGGATATATGAGCACAGGAGTTTAAGGCGTGAGATCGCATGAAAGAGTAGGGAAGATGTTTACGCTTGCCGTTGTGGTCAGCCTTGCGGCGGGTTGTGCGCCGTTACAGCCTTCTGGATGCCACAAAACCACCGCGATGGGGAGTTGCAGTTCTGGCCGCTGGGACGATCAGGATGCGTGGGGCGCGCAGGCGCGGGGGATCAAGGCGGCGATAGAAGATAAAATTGCTGAGCCAGAACGCTGGAAGGGCAAAAAATGCCGGCTGCATATGGAATTTGCGCAGGATGGTACGGCTTTAAAGGTATCAACCAGCAAGGGCAACAAAGAGTATTGTGAGGCGGTGAAACTGGCGGCCCAAAAAGCGAAGTTCCCGACGTTTAGTAATCCGGAGGTGTATAGGGATTTTCAAAAGGCTGGGTTTGATATGCAGGGGTAGGTGGCGGACTATTGTTGAAATGTCCGCTTTGTGCCAGAAGCGGACGTTGTTAAGCTCATGCAGTATGGATTCACGAAGAACAGACGTTATATTTTGTCCTGATTGACACGGGATGAAAGCTCCTGATGGCTCTCTTTTCGCTCGCTGTAACGATCCGCAAGATAACCGGTTTGTCCCTTAAGCAGCAGTGTGATTTTAAACAGCTCCTCGGCTACATCGACGATGCGGTCATACCATGACGAAGGTTTCATTCGGCCGTTTTCGTCGAACTCTTGCCATGCCTTGGCTACGGAGGACTGGTTGGGGATCGTAAACATCCGCATCCAGCGACCCAGAATGCGCATCTGATTCACGGCATTGAAGGACTGCGAACCGCCGCAAACCTGCATTACCGCAAGCGTTTTACCCTGTGAAGGACGCACTGCGCCTTTACTTAAGGGTATCCAGTCGACTTGTGCCTTCATAACTGCGCTCATTGCGCCATGCCGCTCCGGTGAACTCCACACCATCCCGTCACACCATCTGACAAGACCGCGCAGCTCGGTAACTTTAGGGTGCGTGTCCGGCGCATCATCCGGCAGGGGTAAATCGGAGGGGTTAAAGAGTTTCACATCCGCGCCCATCGCCGTCAGCAGGCGACCGGCTTCCTCCGCGGCAAAACGGCTGTAGGAGCGCTCCCTTACTGAGCCATACAGGATCAGAATCCGTGGCGGCTCCTGCAGGTGCAGGCGTTCGGCAATGTGTTGATCAAAGCATTCAGTATTCAGTATTCAGTATTCAGGGCAGGAAATTGTTCCATTTTTCTCCTCCGGAGAGAACAGGTGATTTCAAAATAAATACATATGATTTAACATATGTGTATTCTAATGGGAACGGAGTGAAAAATGCTACAACCTGTTCAGCTTTTCAAAATCCTGTCGGATGAAACCCGGCTCGCCATCGTGATGCTTCTCCGGGAGTCCGGAGAACTGTGCGTCTGCGATATCTGTGCGGTCACCTCCGAATCGCAGCCCAAAATATCGCGACATATGGCTATTCTGCGCGAGGCCGGGCTGGTACTTGACCGTCGGGAAGGCAAATGGATCCACTATCGTCTGTCACCCCACATACCGGCATGGGCAGCAGAGACAATCACGACGACCTGGCAGTGTATGCGGGAGGATGTGCGTGAATGGCTGGATAAATCAGCCTGCACCACCTGCTGAGAAAGGAAAACACATTTACATAATCATATATAACGGAGTCTGAGATGCTTTTGGCAGGGAGTATGTTTTTACTGACGCTGGTACTGGTGATCTGGCAACCCAGAGGCCTGAGTATTGGCTGGAGCGCGAGTATCGGGGCTGTGCTGGCGCTGGGAACCGGTGTCATCCATATCGCTGATATTCCCGTTGTCTGGAATATCGTCTGGAACGCGACAGCGGCATTTATTGCGGTCATCATCATCAGCCTGCTGCTCGATGAGTCCGGCTTCTTTGAATGGGCCGCACTGCACGTCTCCCGCTGGGGTAACGGACGTGGCCGCCTGCTTTTCACCTGGATAGTCTTGCTCGGTGCTGCTGTTGCTGCGTTGTTTGCCAATGACGGCGCCGCGCTGATCCTGACGCCGATTGTGATTGCGATGCTGCTCGCACTGGGGTTCAGCCAGGGCACGACACTGGCCTTTGTCATGGCCGCAGGATTTATTG